>DATKRV010000056.1:0-19600 GCA_035532075.1 Acidimicrobiales bacterium
GCGATCACACCGAGCGCGCTCTGAAGCGATGCGCAAGGGGGTGACACCAGCGAATAACCAGTAATATCAGACTCGTCTCACCGCGTGGTCACCTGGGGAATTTCATTGATCGACCCTGGGGAGTTCCCAAAATCGCCGGCACCGCCAGGCGAGGTGCTGTGCCATTTCCTCTCTAGGCCACTTTGGGCATGCGAAAGCCCGGATTTCAGCGGTGGACTTTGGCACATCCAGCTGCCCAGATCGTGTTGTCCGCCTACCGGTCGACGGTGACTCTGCCATCGAGAATACTGAGACGATTTACGGTGAGCCCCGCCACCTCGACCCGGCGGAGTCCGACTATGGCTCCCATCCACTTAAAAATTGCCCGATCTGGGTCAAAAGCCTCGGCTTAGAGCTCGAGTACTTGGGATTTCAGCAAAGGCCACTCGACGAGTCGAGAAGGAGGAAGGTGAATGCGACGGTCATTCGGCGTACTTGGGTAGTGGAGGGTTAGTGACGCGCGCTCGGAGACCTCGGTGAAAATTGGGCCTACGTCCGTAGGTTTCAAAAACTGAGGTCAACGAACACGTTCTGCTCAAACCCGGCTGAGCTGTGGTTACGGCTTAAGGTATTGGCGGAATGTCTTGCGTAGCAGAGATGCTACAATGAGTTGGTGATCGACATCCCAGCACGTGACCTTCGAAACGACGTCAGCGCCGTGCTCCGTCGGGTCGAGCACGGTGAACGCCTCAGGGTGACGGTGAGCGGCCGCCCCGTGGCCGAGCTGCTGCCACTGCCCACCAGACCAAGATCGATGGCCTGGCACGCCTTCTTCCAAGACAGCGGCCGATGGCGAGCTGATCCCGAGCTTACTCAAGAGCTGTCAGACCTCCTGCCCGATACAACTGACGACCCTCCGATCGCATGAGCGCGTCCGACGACGAGCACGTCGAGGGTGAGTTCGCGCTCGCCGACACATCGCTCTTCATCGCAGTCGAGCAAGATCGACCGTTCTCCTCCCAACTGCCCGAGCGTGTCGCCGTGTCGGTCGTCACCGTGGGTGAGCTACGGCTCGGCGTCCTTGCTGCTAAGGACGGAATGACCCGCGCACGACGGCTTGAAACCCTGTCAGCGGCGGCGGCGCTCGACCCCCTGCCGATCGACGAGGGAGTTGCCCATGCCTGGGCAACTCTACGCCTTGTGCTTCGAGACGCAGGCAAGCGAATGTCGATCAATGACTCGTGGATCGCCGCGACTGCAATCGCCAACGACCTGGCTGTCGCATCTCAAGACAGCGATTACGACGACATTCCTGGGCTTCGAGTCATACGGGTCTGACGCCAGAGTCGCTCAGCATCGCGGATGCGAAAGGCGGTCTGAGCCTCATCCACTGCCGGCCGGCCGGGTGCGGCTCAATTGCATCGACGCCTTGAAATTCCGAATGGAGGTGAACGGACGGTATTCGAACTTCGCTGACTTACGGCTTCGTCTCAATCGTCTCGGCACAACCGCTGCTGTGTCGTAGCGAAACGGTGCGCAGGTTTCATGTTCATTTCACTCTCAGGTCATTGACTGTACTCAAGCAGTTTACGTTGGCTTTGTACGGTGTGTTTTGTGACGACGACACCGTACGACAGGGCAGGATCACGCGAGATGAGCAATAGCGACGGCAACTCAACATTGGTCGACACCGACATCATCACCTGCAGAGATGTCTCTCTCGGCTTTGGCCTACAGACCATTTTGCAAGATGTCTCGCTGAACTTTCCGGTGGGTACGATCACCGCACTCGTGGGTCCCTCCGGATCGGGAAAGACGACGTTTCTGCGGTCACTGAACCGTCTTAATGACCGGGTCCCAAACTTCTGGCGACACGGAGAGATCTGCTTTCATGACTGGGACATTCAAGGACCCAAAGTCGATCCTCTGGTGTTGCGTCGCAAGGTCGGGATGGTCTTTCAGCGCCCGAACCCCTTCCCGATGTCGATCGAGGACAACGTCACTGCAGGCGTGCGCGCGCACAAGCTCGCGAAACGCTCTGAGCTCCACGATCTTGCCGAGACGCGCCTTGCCGAAGTTGGACTGTGGAGCCATGTCTCGGATCGTCTCTCTGACTCTCCATTTCGTCTCTCCGGTGGACAGCAGCAACTTCTCTGTCTCGCACGTGCGCTTGCAGTGGGGCCAGAGGTGCTCCTGCTAGACGAGCCGACCTCCTCTTTAGATCCACGATCTACCGAAGCGGTTGAAGAGCTCGTACGTCGATTGAAACCTCAGCTGACGGTTATCATCGTCACGCACAATCTCGCACAGGCCCGCCGACTTTCAGATCGCACAGTCTTTTTCTATGGTGGCCGACTCGTCGAATCGGGACCGACCTCTGATCTTTTCGAACACCCGGAGCGGCCCGAGACGGCTCGTTATCTCGGTGGAGACGTTGACCCGGCGGGGACTTTGTGAGACACGGAATCGTCCGAATCCAATCGTGTCGTGAGACCTCCCCGATCGTCTTCCGTGTACTTGTCGCACTCGCGGCTTGAATGAAAGGAGCACTATAAAAATGTCTTTCAGACACCTCGCCGAGGCGAGTGTTCGGCCTTCTCGCTACCAGAGGTCACTTGCGACGCGCCTTGGTCGAGTGACGCTCGCAACGCTCGCTGGAGCACTTGCGCTCAGTGGCACCGCTGGCATTGCCGGAGCATCGACACACCAATCGAAAAATTCCGCATCGACCTCGAATCCCTATGCGAAGGTGGAGAAGCAACTCACGCTCCTTGAGAAGCCACCGTCAGGAGTCTCGCTGCTTGAGACCGGGTCCACACTGCTCTATCCGGTGATCAGTGAGTGGGCGAGTCAGTACTCCGCTGTCAGGGTAACGACCGCCGGAACCGGTTCGGGTACGGGCATCTCCGATGCAACGAACGGAACGGTTCAGATCGGTGCCTCGGATGCCTATCTGTCCTCGAGTGCATCGTCGAACCTACTCAATATCCCGGTGGACGTGTCGGCTCAGCAGATTGACTACAACCTTCCAGGCCTCAGCACGAAACATCTCCATCTTGACGCGACGGTGATCAATGACATCTTCGATGGCTCGATCACGAACTGGAACGACCGTGCGATTGCGAGCTTGAACCCAGGGGTGAAGCTCCCGAACATGACGATCGTTCCGATCCACCGATCGGACGGAAGTGGTGACACCTTCATGTTCAGCTCGTACCTAGCCTTCCAAGACCCGACGAGCTGGGTTCCCTCCCACGGTGGTCCGAACACCTCAGTCACGTGGCCAAATGTGACAAACGCACTCGCAGAAAATGGCAACGGTGGCGTGCTCGCGGGCTGTGAGAAGGTGCCTGGCTGCATCGCCTACATCGGGATCAGCTGGCTCCGTTCGGCCATTGCATTCGGCCTTGGAGATGCAGCGCTCGAGAACGGCTCGGGAAAGTACGTGCTCCCGACGCCAGGGAACATTGCCTCTGAGGTGGCGAGCTACAAGAAGATTCCGACCTCAGCGGCGATCTCGCTCATCAACTCCAAGTTCAAGTCGGCGCGTTTTGGCTATCCGATCGTGAACTTCGAGTACGCAATCGTCAATACCAACCAGTCAAGCGCTGCGACGGCCCAGGCGATCAAGGCGTTCCTTGCGTGGGGAATGGACCCTCGGCACGGTTCTTCTGATTCCGAGCTGACCAAGTTCTACTTCCACCCGCTTGCACCTGCGGCCATGCAGATCGCCGTGAATCTGTTGCAGCGGATCGGCTAACAGGGCAGGTGCCAAAGCTGTAGATGTGCTCAAGCTGAAGTCGGTGCCGCTAGCGAACGTGTCGTTCGCTAGTTGCACCGACTGTGGTGTTTCTGACACTGCCTGTGAGGCAATCATGTATGACGAGGAGTTTGTGTGAGTAAAGGACAGGTGGTGGCATCCGGGGGATCAGATCCCACCACATCGAATCCGGGGGATACCTCACGAGCGAGGGACGCCAGCCAACGGCGCCTGCAACGCGCGCTGCGGTTCGTCACGGCCACGACCGCGATTGTTCCCCTCGGCGCACTTGTTGCCATGGTCGCCGTTCTTCTCGTCGAGGCGCTGCCGGCCATCGGGTTCAACGGCTGGCACTTTCTCTCGGGCACCGCTTGGAGTTTTGGCAGTTACTACTCGTCTCCCGTGCGCAGTGGGGGAATCCTTCATCCAGCGGGAGCGAGCTACGGGGCCTTTCCCCTCATTCTTGGAACACTAGAGACCTCCGCGATAGCGGTGATCATCGGTTTCCCAGTTGCATTCGGTACGGCTGTCTTCATCGTGGAAAAGCTTCCAAGAGCCCTCTCGGAGTTGATTGGTGTGATACTTGAGGTGCTCGCCGGTATCCCGAGCGTCGTGATCGGGATCTGGGGTGTCTTTACCTTCGGACCCTGGCTCGCTCACGTGATCTATCCCGCACTCGCACATCTTCCAAACGTTCCCGTGCTTGACATCTTCCGTGGGAACTATGGCTTCGGAGAGGGTCTCCTCTCGGCTGGCATTGTGCTCGCGGCGATGATCATTCCGATTATCGCCGCGACGACACGTGACCTCCTCCGCCAGGTTCCAGAGGCGACGCGAGAAGGTGCCGAAGCGCTCGGGATGACCAACAGTGAGGTCTTCTTTGCCGTGCAGTTCCGGTGGATCCGCACTGGTGTGATTGGCTCGCTGGTTCTCGGACTTGGGCGGGCCCTTGGTGAGACGATCGCCGTCGCTCTCGTGAGCGGCAGCACACTTAATGTCGCGCACAACATCTACGGCACGATGACAACGATCGCCGCCTCGATCGTTTCGCTCCTCGACTCCGCCCAGAGCGATCCCACTGGACTCTCGGTGAGGGCACTTTCGGAGGCCGCCTTGGTGCTCTTCGCCATTACGCTGGTCGTGAATATCGGCGCGCGTCAGCTCGTTCGCCGCTCCGCTCGAGGAGCGGCGCTACCGGTCGGAGTGGGTTTCTGATGGCCTCCGCGACCGTTCCGAACATCGCGTTCCCCCGAGACCGACCAGGGGAGGGCGGCCTTGTCATCGCGCGTTCTCGCAGGATGCGCAATCTCATCTGGTGGTCGCTCTGTGCGTTTGCCATGGTGCTCGTCGTTGGGGTTGTCGCCTGGGTTTTGGAGGGCGTAATACAGAGTGCCGTTCCTGGCTGGAACTGGAGCATCTTCACCGAACCCACCAATGGGGTAGGAGGCGGACTCGCCAATGCAATCTCCGGGACCGCCGTCCTTATGCTCGGCGTGGGGATCCTCACCGGGATCACGGGCGTCGGAGCCGGGATCTACCTCGCCGAGATGGCACGTCCCGGTCACGTGACGATGCTCCTCCGAAGTGCCTCCGAGGTACTCTCTGGTGTCCCATCGATCGTCTTTGGCTATACCGGTTACGTCGCACTTGTTGTTGGACTGCACTGGGGCTTCTCGCTTGTGGCAGCGCTCATCGTGCTCTCTTTGCTTGTGGTTCCCTACGTCGCCAAGTCGACCGAGATCGCACTCAATCAGGTTCCCCTTGCCTACCGAGAGGGTGGAGACGCCCTCGGGATCTCGCAGACTCGCCTGTTGCGCACGATCGTCATTCCCGCTGCCATTCCGGGGATGGCCACGGGCCTCATCGTCGCGCTGGCGATATCGGTCGGAGAGACTGCGCCGCTCCTCTATACCGCTGGCTTCTCGAACAGCTATCCGAGCGCACAACTCATCCACACGCCGGTGCCCTACCTCACCTATGCGACATACACCTTCTGGAACCAACCAACCACGGCCCTGAAGGATCTTTCGTTCGACTCTTCGGTGCTCCTCATGGCGCTGATACTCCTTCTCGTGATCTGCTCAAGGTTCGTCGTCCGTGTCTCCCAGCGCTATGCACCGAACAAAGCTGGCTCGCGAGGTCGCAGGAGAATCCCGAGACGCGCGCTCGAGAGAGTCAGAACCGCGAACGTGTGAGCAAGGTGTCGAGCGAACCGGGAGAACCTCCCCGTTGACCGCTTGGCGCGATCCAAGTTGGCCACACACGTGGTGCATATCTCACAACCTCTTTCACCTTTGCGCGTTTCCTGTCTGTCAACGTGGCTACTCCGTCTTTTCGGCAAGGAAACTTAGAGATAGCACGGAGGTAACCGATCGCGGCACGAATCGTAGTGACTATGAATCCGTAGTGACTAAGAATGTTGTCGTGCCCGGTTACGCCGGGAGGTCTTGAACAATCCACACAGATACGTATTTCAGGTGGTCCTGCGTTTAACAGCGTTCTCTAACCTGCATACATGAACAACAATCAGAAATATTGGCAGTATGAAACAACCAAGTAGCTCGTACAACGGCGGGCCAAAGTGCGCAGCGCTACGACGGATTTTGGACATTGATGACACAGAGCCTCTTGATATTTCGCCAGACCTGGGGCCGAGTGGCAAAGAGTTCATGACCTAGTCACCCATGGTTCACCGAACCTATGCAGTCGCTTCGTCTACGACGGCCACACTGTGAGTAATGGATGGCGCGCTTGAGAATACCGAAGACATCACGCTCCCGGAGGCCCTGCCCACTAGCGCGCCAGGATGGCCACGCGTGCTCGTCATCGAGGACGACGAGTCGCACCGTCTGGCGCTCGAGGTTGGTCTGAAGAGAGAGGGCTTCTCCGTAGACGCGGTGAGCGACGGGCGCGCGGCGGTCGCGGCGGTCGAGCGCCTCCGGCCGGACGTCATCTGCCTTGATCTCATGTTGCCGGGTCTCTCGGGGCTCGACATCTGTCGGGAGCTACGGGCACGGGGTTGCAAGACACCAGTGGTTGTCATCAGCGCCAAGGAGGAAGAGCTCGACATCGTGCTCGCGATCGAAGTCGGCGCGGACGACTATCTTTCAAAGCCCTACTCGATGCGCGAGCTGGTGGCACGGATTCGCGCCCAGCTGCGGCGCGAGGTGGAGAGAGTCATACGGATACCCGGGGCACGGGCCGCCATCGACGCGCTCTCGGGTGGCGACGTCGTCTTGGATCCGGATCGCCACGAGGTCTACGTGCGCGGCGCGCGCGTCGAGCTCCCGCTGCGCGAGTTCCAGGTGCTCCAGGCGCTCCTCGAACAGCGCGGCCGCGTTATTCGGCGAGAGGACCTCCTCGACGAGGTCTGGGGACTCGATTACGACGGTGATCCGCGCATCGTCGCGACCGTGGTCGGACGACTGCGATCCCGTATCGAGGAGGACCCCACCAATCCCCGCGCGATCGCCACAATCCGGGGTGTCGGCTATCGCTTCAATGACCGATGACCGATGACCGATGACCGATGGGACTCCACGATCTCGCCACATGGCGCCAGTTACCCACCCAGATGACGTCGTAGTGTCAACCGTCGCGATAATCGGCCGCTTGTTTCCCATGATGTCGTATTTCGATTGGTTGAAGGTCTCGTGCTTTGGAGCGTGCTCGGCAGGTAATGATGACTGGCGACGATGCCGGTTCCTGATTGCGCGATACGAGACGAGGTGTCTATGTTGCATTGTAATGAATGCTCGATCCCTTTAGAGAGTTTGTATCAGAGATCCAACTCCGTACTTATCCAATCTCGCAGGTAAGTCTCGTGTGGGAAAAGCACTGATGATGCGGAGATTCCAAGTTCGGTTCTCGCACGCCGCAATATCTTCCGGTCGTTCGTCTTTACGGAGACTCGGTTCGCTGAGTATGTTGTGTCCAACACCATTTGATTGAAAGATACCAATGCCACTTCAACGGTCATACACCGAGGTCGATCTCCGGAGAAAAATTGCTGAACTCGGTCCAGAACTTGGTCCGAAGGTTCGTGATGCGACCCAAATCCTCTTTTCCGGGTGCTACAGCGACACCCTTTACTATCGGATCGCGAGGGATATTCCTTATGGTCCGAATCCGCGGCATCGTCTCGATATACATCGACCCGAATCGGTCGAAGCCGAACTTTGTCCGGTCTTGTGTTTCGTGCATGGCGGAGGGTTCATCAACGGAGATAAACACAAGGATGATCTTCCCTATTACGACAATGTGGGACAATGGGCAGCGGCAAACAGTATCCTCGGCGTCAATATCACCTATCGTTTCGCTCCCGAGTTCGCCTATCCCTCGGGAGCACAAGACGTCGCCCTCGCGCTCGAATGGATCCAATTGCACGCGCACGAATTCGGAGGAGATCGCTCGCGTGTTGTAGTTATGGGCCACTCTGCGGGATCAGCGCATGTGGCTTCATGTGTCTCATCATGGTCATCGGGCAGCGAATTGTCATGCGACCTTCGAGGAGTGATTTTGTCCTCGGGTATCTATGATCCGTCACTCGGAGGGGACACTTACGCTGTTTATTATGGCAATGATCTCGCAAGTCTTCCCGAGAGATCTTCAATTCCAGGACTCTGCAAGACGAAAGTTCCGTTGTTGATAACGAGCACTGAATTTGACTCAGACAGCATAAAGCTCCAAACTTTTGCGCTCGTTGAAGCATTGATGCAAGAGCACCATCAGCTCCCCAGATACGTATTGGCCGATGGCCATAACCACTATTCGGTGATGTACCAGTTCGGAACTTCGGAGACCTGTTTCAGCGATCGTGTACTGCGCTTTATCGAGTTAGCGACGGGGACTGATCATTGATTCTCGGCGTGTTCAAGCGGTTCGCGAGTAGCTTTTTCATCGAGCCGTCGAGCCTGTCATGAGGGGAATGAATTCTTGAAAACCAGATTCGTGAGATCTGAAGATGCAAAAGACTGAGGTCGTGCTCGCCACAGAGCAGATGGTCGTCGCTGGCGAGACCCTAAAGGTGCTTCGCGGCGGAAACGGTCCAAAGGTGCTCGTTCTCCATGATGAGTGGGGAATCGACGCGCACGAAGAGATGTGGAGACTTCTCGGAGAGCAGGTCGAGATTATTGCCCCAGTCGCGCCCGGATTCGAAGACACCGACCTGTCTCTGAATATCAAGACTGTCCGTGACCTCGCCCTGTTGTACAGCGCGTTGCTGGATCATCTCTCGGATGATCCGATCTCCGTGATCGGAGTCTCTTTCGGTGCCTGGGTTGCGATTGAGATGGTGGTGATGAATCAGCATCTCTTTGACAGACTCATTCTTCTTGGTCCGCTTGGTCTACGGTTCGGTACTCCGGATGAACGTAACTTTGCGGACCTTTTTGCGCTCAATGAGTCCCAACTTGCCGAAAGGCTGTATGTGAATCCGGACGCTGCAAGAGTGGTTACGAAAGAGAGTCCTCGCGAGCTTGCAGTGAGTTGGGTTCGAAACCGGGAGGCGTCCGCAATTTACGGATGGGAACCGTATTTTCATTCTCCGGGGTTGCAGCGTTGGACCGAGTATGTGACGACACCCGTGGCGATCGTTCATGGTGCCGAAGATCGATTTGTCATGCCGGGGTACTTTGAGAAATACGCGGCGAGCTTCCCCAACAGCTCGTTGATTGGAATCGCGCGTTCGGGACATTTTCCGCACGTCGATGATCCGCAACTGACATTTGAAGCGCTCAAGCCGCTTCTCCCATGATGTGATTTACGGAGGAATGAGATGCAACCTTGGTACTTCAGTGAGTGCGGTTACGAGGATCTGCCGGAGCCGTCAGAATACGATTCAGTACGTGTGACTATTCCGAATAGGTACTGCGATCCAAATGTCGTCGCGAATCTTTACGATCGCTACATCGAGGAATGGGTGGCTGCAGAGGCGGCCGGTTTTGGCCTGATGGCGAATGAGCACCACCAGACGGGCGTGAACCTTAATCCCTCGGTCTCGCTTGTGGCTGCGGTACTTGCTCGCGCAACGACGACGGCACGAATTCTCGTGCTCGGGCATCAACTAGCCTATCGACGCGATCCGGTTCGGGTTGCCGAGGAGATGGCAGTCGTGGACATCTTGTCCCGTGGCCGTCTAGAGGTCGGTTTTGTGCGCGGAGTGCCCTCTGACGTTGCTCCCGCAAACGCATCGCCTCACGGGACGCTGCAACGGCTGTGGGAGGCACATGACCTGATCTTGAAGGCCTGGACCACAGTCGATGGACCGTTCAACTGGGAGAGTGAACACTATCAGTACCGTCAGGTCAATATCTGGCCGCGACCGTTCCAGAGCCCTCATCCGCCGATCTGGATGACGACGAGTTCTACGTACAACGCGCCGGAGATTGCTCGTAAGCGGTATGTCTGCGCCACGTTCCTTTCGGGATATTCGCTTGCGGGGAAGGTGTTCCACGCCTACCGTGACGCCGCACATGAGGCAGGGTGGGAACCCTCTCCAGACCGTCTGGCATATGCAGGAATGGGATTCGTCGGAGAGACCGATGAGGAGGCGCGTGCCGGGGCCGAACGGATGATGTGGTTTTCGCGCAACACAAAGACAGCCTCCCAATTCTTGAGAGTTCCTGGATACATGACCACCGACGAGTATGTCACGATGGTCCAGGGCGGTTCGAGACGCGAGGGTCAAGGACAGCGCGATGGCGGAGTGCAGGGTCTCATCGACAACGGCATTCTCTTCTGTGGAACTCCGGATGCCGTCGTTCACCAGATCGAGCAGCACTACGAGCTCACCGGCGGATACGGCCACCTGGTCATTCTTGGGCAGTACGGAAGAAGTCAGCACGAGGAGACGATGCGCAGCATCGAGCTGTTTGGGAAAGAGGTTCTTCCAAAGCTCGGAGGACTTGGTCTTCAGTTCGCGGATTGAAGTTCACATCGTAGCCGGTGATGACCAAAATGCTTCGCTAGGCGAGACATCCCACATGCCATTACCTTCCAGCAACTGACGAGAATCGCTTGAGCGACGAGCAACGGGTTGATCTTGATTCAAGCTTATTTTGTCGATACTGGAGTCGACCTTGAGGAAACATCGATGGAACCCGATTGAGGGAAAGTCCGTCGGATGATTTCATGTTGCCGACCGAGTTCTGCGCTCTGAAAAAAGTAGAGTACGGCGTCAACAACAACAGGGGGCTGTTTCAATGGGAGCTGTGAGGAAGATGTGCGCAGTGCTTCCGCAGCGCTATCCCCGGGGTTGATATGGACTACCGTCGGCGATTCCTCTTGATGCCATTGCGGATGCGTTTTGTTGTGGGAATGGTCTTTTTCGTTTCTTGGTTAGCGGGAATGGTCACGCTTTTTTATGAGATATCGATCCATATTGCTGCGGGTACCTCGGACAAGGCAACGACGTTGCTCGCGGGTCAGGACATGGGTAGCGGAAACATCTTGCTTCATGGTTGGATTCTGCCGCCCGGAAATTACTGGACGAGTGATGTCGCGCTCTATGCGTTGCCGGTTCGTCTCCTTGGTCTGCATCCGGGATTGCTCTATCTCGAGCCAGCTGTCGTCGCCGCACTGACAGTCGTAATGTCCATGTTGTTGATCCGCGAGCTCGGACCGACGTGTGCGACGCTCGCGGGTAGCTTTACGGTTGGGGTTCTACTCGTATTTTCGACACCGCCTATGGCCCTCTGGTTTGTCGGTAACGCGTTCCACATTCTCACCGCGCTTTTTACGTTGATTGCATTTCTCGCGCTGACAAGGAACACCTTTGGTTGGCGGTGGGCGATTTCTGTGGCCCTTCTTTCGTTTGGGATGCTAGGCGATCTCGAAATCGTCGCGTTTGCAATGATTCCACTAGCCCTCGGTGGGGTAAGTGCGATGCTGCGACGTCGAAGTTGGCGGGCTGGTGTTGCCCAAGTCAGTGCCGCTATTGCAAGCGCCGTAATCGGCGAGCTCGCGCTCCGACTCACCGCCGCATTCGGCGCATTTCGACGTGGGCCCTCTCTACCGGTCGCACATTTCCACCAGATGGTCACAAACCTCGGACACGTATTCAGCTTCAGCGCCGAGCTCGTTGGGCTAACTAATGGCCGATTTGGTACTGCTGGAATCCCCATTGGTCTGCTTGGAGTGCATTTTGTCGGAGGAGTACTTACCGTGCTCGGTCTCATCGTTGCACTCGAAAGGGTTGTCGCGGGAGTTGTTCGCGGCGCTCCGCAGGGAGGTACACGCGAGCCGCAACAAGAGTCCTGGCGGCTCGATGATCTTCTCCTCTTTGGCACAGTTGGCTCCACAGTTCTTTTTGTTGTACTCGCGGGAGTAAATGGACTTGGAATCCATTTCCTCTCCGTTCCAGTCCTGTTCGCAAGCATCTTGACGGGTCGTATGGTTGCAAGAGCGTGGCCGAGGCTGTCTGGTGACATGACGAGACGGACAGTATCGGTGATTGGCGTCGCAGTGTCTCTAGCTCTGGCCTCAGGTATCGCAGTTGAGATCTCTCTTCCGGCACCACAACAGCCCGTCTCGGGGTTGATTGCATTCTTGAAAAAACATCATCTCCATAACGGGGTTGGCGGATATTGGGCCGCTGCCATCACGACAGTGGTCAGTCGTGGCGAGATTACGGTGCGACCTGTCGAGGTCGCACCTAATGGCAAAATCCGTCGCATGATGACGCAGTCAAATGACAGGTGGTACCACGACAATCTGTTTCAGTTTGTGGTCGGAGATACGCTTCACGCCGGGAATGTCACTGCCATAGCGTCAAGAAAGACATGGGGAACCCCGGTGCATACCTATGTTGTCGGACAGTACCGCGTGTATGTCTGGGACAGGGATCTGCGTATTTCGGCCTTTCCGCCGGGGGCGAAGTTTGGCTGATCGGCGAGATGAAGCGGTTAGCGCACTGAGAGGATTGGATTATCCCGCATTGAACTCTTCGATGCGCGTCGTATTTTTTGATGGTATCTCAAGAAATGGATAACGTCGGATCCCACTCATGTGTAACCGACATTGGGCCGTTGTGCGCAGCACTCCCAAGCCATATTGAATGCTTCGGCGGAATCCAATCGAAGAAGCATCGGGCTCATAGCAGGTCGGACAGGAGAGTTCACCGATACGGGCCCCAAAGACGATGGATTGCGCAATGATTTGGTTGTCAAAGACAAAGTCGTTGGAGTTTTTCTCATATGGCAGTGATTCGAGAAGCCCCTTGCTATACGCGCGAAGTCCAGTGTGATACTCCGAGAGTTTCTGGCCGAGTGCAAGGTTCTCGAAGAGCGTGAGTGCTCGGTTTGCAATGAACTTGTAGCGAGGCATTCCCCGCGCAATCGAATCCTGCGCCAAGATGCGTGAACCGAGCACGAGGTCGTACTCGCTGTAGGCGATCATTGCCGCGAGAGCAGGTACGAGACGTGGAGAGTACTGATAGTCCGGGTGGAGCATGACAACGACGTCAGCTCCGGAGTTGAGCGCCGCTCGGTAGCAGCTCTTCTGGTTTGCCCCATAACCCTGGTTCCGATCGTGACAGATCGGAGAGAGGCCGAGACTCATCGCCTGTTCCATGGTTCCATCGGTGCTTGCATCGTCGACAAGAACAACGTCATCGACTACATCTCGATCCAGCGCCATGACGGTCCGGCTCAGAGTCAGCGCGGCGTTGTAGGCGGGAAGGACGACGACGATACGCTTCCCGTTGAGCACCGCGTGAGTGTACCGATACTCAGGCGGTATTTCCATCTGAATTTGAGGCAATACCGGCCAACGTTCCAAAACTCGCCCTTAGAGCCTTGCCAGTTCCGTTTTTGTCGGCGGCAGGACTCGGAGATCTCGCCGAGTGCACCATATCCTTGGTGCAGTACTGGCAAACCGGGACGTTACGTTAGGATCTGCCGATGCTTCGAGGCTGCCCATCATGTCGCCTCGAACAGGACTCCCGTCTACTCTTTGTTGCCAACGATTCCGTAACCGGAGAGCCGTTTGAGGTCGTGCAGTGTTCCGGTTGTGGCCTCTCCCGGACTGATCCGAGACCAGAGGCGGCAGAACTTGACCGGTTCTACCCCACGGGCTATCACAACAAGGTGAAGCGCTATCTGTTTGGCCTTGACCGGACTCTGTCAATCATCCACCGTTCCAGGATTCGTCAAATTGAACAGCTTGTCGGCGGTTCTGGGAGTGTCGTTGATATTGGCTGTGGACCGGGTTGGTTCCTCAACAGCATGCGGGAGCAAGGCTGGGCGGTACGCGGGACTGAACGATCTGTCTCGGCAGCAACCCAGGCGTGCGAGGTGCTCAACCTCGATGTGGGGGCCGTGGAACTTGATGAGCTCGTTGCTGAGGGAAAGACCTATGACGCGGTTGTTCTCTGGCACGTTGCCGAACATCTTCAAGATCCAAGAGCTGCGATCTGCGATATTGCCGGTCTTCTCCGACCAGGTGGGGTTGCAATGATAGGGGTTCCCAACTTCGGATCCTTCGAGGCGAAGATCGCGAAGGCTGGATGGTTCCATCTCGATGTGCCGCGCCACCTCTACCACTTCACCCCGGTCACACTGCGGGCTCTTGTTGAAGGGGCTGGATTGAACATCCGCAGAACGACATATGGCTCTCCTGAATATGACATATTCAGTTTTATTCAGTCCACACAAAACCGGTGTGGTCTGCCATTCAATCTCCTTTATGACGTGCTGAGACGCAGAGAGGCTCGCCTTGGTAATTCGGCAGTCACGCCGCTATTCTCTGCGCTCGCGGTTGTGTCGGCAGTTCCACTGGCGCTTGTCGGATTGTTATGGACCCAATGCGCGGCTGCGCTCCGGATGGGTGCAACGATGACGTTTTATGTGCAGGCACCGAGCGAGGTGACATCGGTCAAGGAATGATGTTTACGGCTGACTCGGGCGTTTCAAAATTGTCCCCGAATTATTTCTGAGTGTTGTCCGCTCTGATTCGCCGTTCGGGAAGCCTCCCTGTCGGGAATTTCACCGTAGCGCGCAAACCAACGGATTGTGACCTTGAGAAACTGTTTGGCTCTAGAGTTTGAACCTGACGAGTTGCGAGGCAGTGACCTGTTGCTTTCCGAGAAGTGTGCATGTCGCAGAGAAGAAAACGTGGACTCCTTCTCGGACCTTGAGATCTCAACGAAGGGCTTTCGTTGTCACATGGGTGATCAGCTGTCCGCTGGGAGTCTGGAGATTGTGAAACAGTGTGGTCTTGACCTTTGCTGTACCGGCGTTCGACTCCCATCGAAATGTCAAGACCTCTCAGATAACCGGTTCACAGTCGATTACGAAGGAAACCATGCAGTCTCGATGGCCGTCATGCATACATTGGGTAGGTGTGGTGTTCGTAATGACCTTCGGAACATCAAAGTCTTGAGTTTGCAATCTTTGTTCCCTCAACGAGCGCCTCGAGTTTGGACCACACGACGCTCTTTGCGACTCGGTCGCGCCCGATGAACGAGCCAAAACCGCAGTCAGTGCCCGCCATGATCCTTTCTGGGCCGACGACACCTGCATATGAACCGAGTCGCTGCGCGATGAGTTCTGGATGTTCAACGAAGTTCGTGGTGGTATCGATAACACCTGGAACGAGATATTTGTCGTCTGGAAGTTTGAAGTCCTCAAAGACCTTCCATTCATGTCCATGTCGGGGATTTGAGGCTTCAAGCACAATTCCAGCGGGGGCGGCCTTGGAGATGAGATCGACGATTTCGCCGAGTGGTACATCGGTGGTATGAGGAGATTCGTAGTTCCCCCAGCAGAGATGGAATCGCATCTGTTCAGGGGGAAGCCCAGCGACACCACTGTTCATCGCTTCGACACCGATCGCGATCTCGCGTCGGAACTCTTTGATACTCAGTTCTTGAAAGACGCTGTTATGGCTCATTGCAAAATCAGGGCAGTCAAGTTGGAGTGTGATACCTGAATTGACGATTGCCTGATACTCAGAGCGCATGGCTTCGGCAATGGCGTGGAGATATTCGGATCGGTTGGGATAGAACTGGTTTTCAAAGAACATGCCGATGAGCCCGGGACTTGCAGCGGTCATGAAGAGGTGATCGCGCGATACCCCGGCAGCGTCCGCGGCGGCTATGAGGTTCGCGATATCAATATGTACCGCATCGGGATTGATGGGACGAATTGGAGAACTGCAGGGCGGCAGTTTTGCGCTCGGCCGGCCGCGTAGTTTTACCGATAGTTCGACAAAATCCTCATGGCCTTTCAGGTCGTTGCTCTGCGGCCGAGCCGTTGCCTCTCCCTCGAACCCCGCAAGCCGGTCGCTGACATATGTGGAATATCCGGTCTTGCCCTGCTCGCCATCATTGATTATGTCGATACCGATACGACGCTGGGTTGAGACGACTTCGACAACAGCATCATTTGTTGCCTTCGCAAGTTCGTCAGGAATCCGGCCGCCTTCGAGTTCGATGAGCAGTGAGGTCTGGTTTTCAGAACGCGGGAGACTCCCGGTGTGAGTTGTCTTGATGTTTGCCATGTGTTCCCCCTTGATCTGAGTGAAAACCCCAAGAGAACGTGAGGTGTGTGGCAATGCTACGAGAGCGACTCGGGAGAAGCGAATGGTCTCGCGGAAATACTCCGACAATCGCGATTGGCGATTGGCGATGGGTAATGAGTGACCCATTTTTGAGGTTCTGCGGTTGATTCTTGCGAGCGCGGACATGTCATAGTCTCGAGCACCATGCGTTTGCAATAGTTTTCATATCCGTTCGCTTGTATCGCGACGGAACGTGTTTTGCACGATCACGGTTTGATCGCTCTGTTGCATGGCGTGAGCCTTATTTGCAATGTTGTTGGGCGATGTGCGAAATGACGAAGCGCCGCTTTTGTTCGCGATCGTGTTGACTCTGCATCGGTCTCTCCTTCATTACTTTCTTTGACACCCGGCAATTTATTCGCGCATGGCCCTGCAGACGCTGACCAGGCTCGTCGCAGGCGGAGCATTGCACCGCGAAATCCTCGGCTCGGAACAGCTGATCTCCCCGGTCGGTTGATCCCGATGGCGGCGGGCCACGGTGTCGCCCAGTTGAGGAGACGACTCGTAGGTATGAGTAGTTCTGGAGGGCTTTGTTATCTTGGAGCGAATAGAGATGAGTTGACGAACGACGTGTTCGAGCCATTCAGGATGGCCATGATCGGCGCAGAGCCATCTGAGAATCCAATTCTGAGGTGGTGGAATTTTGTTGGCTGGACTCGCGATGAGTTCATCGCTGCCGACCGTTGATGGCAGTCAGATGACGAAAGATTCGGAACAGTTTCGAGCACGCTTGGCCGGATCCCCCCTCGGCCCCCCCATTGGATCAAGCCCTCGCAGACATTGGAGTTCAGCCATGCAGCTGTCAGGGATTCCGTTGTCGTTGGTCGGAGCTCTCCGCATTCGTGTCTCCTGATGAGCGTGTACCGGCTTCGATACGCGTTGATTGCCTGTCTTTGCGAGACAGGACTCTGTCGCTTCGTCGGGATGGAGAGGTGGTGGAGATATTTGAACGCGGGAATGGGTTGGGATTGTTTCGGGTTGTGGTGTCCAAGCGCTTCGAATTCGCTGCGTCGGTGAAAGTTTTGTCGACCTTCGGTTTTTTCGGTTACGGAACTTTAAGCTCTCACAATGGGGTATAAGCGCTTGGTTGATCGAGGTCGTGAACAACGGATCATCCGTGATGATCCGCATCGAACATGTCGGATCGTTCGCACAGGGTACGCGGTCGTCTGAGGTGCAAACGCTGACTCGCACAGATCGCCTGCTGATCTCCCTCGCCGGGCTGGTCTCGCTTGCCGCGGCAGTCTTCAAGCTCGATCACGGCGGTATGGTCGCGGTCTTTGTCAGCAGTGCGCTTGCGATTGCTGTGCTTGCGGCTCTGGTCGGTCGCAGTGTCGATCACCTTTCAGATCGAATGGGTTCGGGCGCCACCGGCTTTCTCCAGAGCGCGCTTGCAAACCTACCCGAATTCTTCATTGGCATCTTCGCGTTGCGAGCCGGTTTGATCGCAGTCATTCAGTCTGCGCTGATCGGTTCGATTCTCGCGAATGTGCTCTTGGTCCTTGGGATCTCCTTCGTTGTCGGCGGCCTCAAGCACGGGACTCAGCGTTTCTCGACCGATGCCCCGCGGCTCACGCTCTTGTTATTGGTTCTTGCAGTGGCGATCATCATGATTCCGACTCTTTCGTCACATCTTGGAACCAAGGGCGCGATGCATGAGATTGCAATGTCGAACATTGCCTCGGTGGTTCTTCTGGGTATCTTTGCCCTTTCAATTCCGACAACGCTTCGACACGTCGGCCCTCGAGAGTCAGGACTCCTCGAGGAGCCAATCTGGCCGGTACCGCTCGTGGGGGCGGTGCTTGGAGCCTCGAGTGTTCTTGCGTTCTTCGCCTCAGACTGGTTCATCGGCGCACTGACGCCGGCGATGCACACCCTCAAGATCTCGCAGGCCTTCGCGGGTCTTGTCATCGTGGCCATTGCCGGGAGCGCGATCGAAAACTTTGTGGGGATCAAGCTTGCGCTGCAGGACCGACCCGATTTCTCGCTCTCGGTGATTCTGCAGAGCCCGGTGCAGATCGCGGTGGGACTCATCCCCGTCCTCGTCCTGCTTTCGAATTTTGTCGGGCCGACACCGCTGACGCTCGTCTTTCCGACGATGCTTGTCTCGGTACTTTCGGTGAGCATCATTGTCGCCATTGTCGTGGTCTTTGATGGAGAGTCGACGTGGCTCGAGGGTGCCGCGCTGGTGGGTCTCTATGTGATGATCGCCACGGCGTATTGGTGGGGATAGGAGTTCTAGGCGCCCTGACCGAGCGATCTGTTGAGATGATGCGGGCAAACAACTACCGTCTTCCAGAGCTGGTGGGCGATAGCTGTTTCGACGCGAACTCGCCTGTTCCCTTGGCCTACCAGACAGTTTCGAGGATATCCTTGGTCGCGTCGCGCCACGGAACACCACGGGGAATGATGATCTCTCCGGGACGCACCCGCTCATAGGTGCTCGGATCGGTTCCCTTCGGTGTCCTGCCTTGCTCAACATCATGAGTTGCCTCGATGAGCAGCTCGCGCGCGCTCTGGATCGCCCGGTCGGTCGACCCGAGCGCCTCGAGATCACGTCTCACTATCGATCCCATTCCTTCTTGAATCGCAAAGTCCTGAGTATTGAGTCCCGAGATTCCCGTGAAGGTTTTGGTGCGCTGCACCTCGCGGTCGATGAGGTAGTCGTTCCAGGGATTCTGCTTGAGCCAGTAGGTGCCGGGGATCATGTCTTCTTTGCCACGGCCGAACCAGTGCTCGACTTCGTTCCAACCTTCGTCGGTGATCTCGTGCTCGTCATTCGCGGTGTACTTCCAGTTGTAGACGTAGCAGTTCTCATCGTCGATCGGTACCCAGATGTGTCCGTCGAGTGAGGGAAGTTTGTTCTGTTTTCCGCGGAAATCAAACAGGAAGGCTCGCGCCTGCTGGCTTGGCATGTAGTACTGGTAGACCCGCACATAGCTCTGGTCTTCGGAGATGTTGCGGATTGATCCGTAGCGGAAGCCATAGTCGGTGCGGTCGACCTCGAGGGTTGGGTGTGGGTCGAGGACACGCAGCGTGTTCGGGTCGGTGATGTCGTTGTTGTGCGCGAACGATGAGTGGGCGGTGTCGATTCCCCCTTCGAAGCCCTGTAGATAGTTTGCATGCTCGCCGGTCTTCGAGACGCGTTGATGCTTGAGGTATGGCGCGCGCATCCACTCGTAGTTCGGCGGGGGTGGCATCTCCTGGGTCGGTCCCATGTAGGTCCAGACGATGCCCGCCCGCTCATAGGTCGGGTATGCCTTGATCGCGACGCGAAGACGGAACTTCGAATAGGGAGGCTCG
>DATKRV010000057.1:0-5776 GCA_035532075.1 Acidimicrobiales bacterium
GCCCTTTAGGGAAAGTGCAGGGATCGAAGCAGTATTGAAACCAATGCGTCTGGAGCTCAACCGATTAGGAGTTCTCTTGATGTTGGATGGTAGCGACGGAGTGAGAAAGGAAGTGACGATTGTTAGGCAAACAATCGTAAAAGTATTGGAGGAGGAATGGAACGAAGAGTTTATGGGTGTAGTTGCAAGAGAGAAGGGCGTTTATGAAGCGTTTCAGGACCTTTTTAAGGAAAAGATCCTGCCATCGATTGTGTTGCTATCCCAAGCGATGAGGGCTGATTTGGTAATCTGATAGTGCAAGGTTGTTTCACGCCAAGCGAATTCACTTACGGTTCGTAATTTGAATAATCGGAGGTGGGCAAGTCTCAATTGCACACGTAAGCTTTTGACAAGGCTATTGAGATTGGAGTCCAAATGGGAATTGTAAAGAAGGGTGGGAAGCAACCTCCAATTGCCCCCCCAAAACCAAGGCCCGAGTCGCAACCGCCTTCCCCTCCAGCACCACGCCCTAGTTAGCAGATCAACGCACTCCGTAGGAGCCGATTTTGCCATCAACTCTGGTCGGATTAGTTATTGCCATAGCGTATCTAATTCCTGGTTTTCTCTATACGATCCAATTAAGACGTCAGCTTCCGCAACGATCGTTAACTCCACTTACAGAAATTTCCTCGTTTGTCACGATCTCAACTTTGGCAAATTCATTTGCATTTGGGTTCTTTGCAGTAGTTCGATTGAGTTACTCAAAACACATGCCAGATCTTGGTTTAATGCTTTCGCAGGGAACTACGTATGTCGCTCATCGACCTGGCTTTGTCATAGGTTGGGCGTTGATATTTTTATTAGTAGCTTGCTTGTTCGCGATTATTCTTTCGTGGATAGTTATCGATTCACCTCTGTTAACCATCCTCGCACCAGCTTTTGCGGACACTTCAGCTTGGAATCAATTATTTTCTGAGGAGGTACCTCCGGGCCACATTCCTTATGCCGGATGTTCCTTGCGTGATGGTAGTTATCTGGGGGGTTATGTTGATTGGTATAGCACCGAAGTCGTTGAGAGTGGCGACCGATCTTTGGCCCTCGCGTATCCAATAGTTGTGATTAGAAGCGATGGTTCCAAAGAGGAAAATATTCAGCGTCTTGTCGTCTCGGCATCTGAAATCATTCTTTTGAGGGTTTCATATATAGAGATACCGTTTGTGCATATTGACTCGCCGTGGAATCGCCATTTGATCAGAAGATCCAAGAAGCTTGCTCAACGAGCAAAGAAACTTGAACAAAAGGGCTCTGACTCAATTCCCACCATGCCTGCTCCCATGATCAAGACGTCGAGCGGACAATCACTCATCTAACGCAAATATCCATTGACTGTCGAAGCGAGTCAGCGGAGGAGTACTGTCGTGTTCATGGCCAATAGTGGTCAACGGAACTTGTTGATGACGCCGAGCACTAATGCTCATGTGCTCCTTGCGGGGCGCCCGGTTGAATCGGTTCGGAGACGTCTCAAGGTGGCGAGCGTCATCTACGACAACGTCGTGCTTGAAGCTGGCCTTTACCGTGCGCAGGCGGGATCCGGCGGCTCGACGAACTTCCGCCATGGATTCGGACCGGGGGAAACTCCTTTATGGCAGACCGCCCACCAACGAAGCATCGCGAAAGGAAAAACGTTCGGCATCTCCGTCGGATTGGAATCTGTCCCCGGCGTGCCGGCGACCTCGATGCATCCGGTGATGGCCTCGGAGTCGGAAATTAGTTGGGCAGCGACCCTCGAGCCGTTTGCGGCTGAGTTTCCCGAAGGGTGTGATTGGATCAGCTGGGTGGTCCGCCCGCATTCGCTTCCAAACGAAGTGAGCAAACTCGCCCGGCTATGGACGGATCGCGACGAGCGCAACGCCGTTCTCGAGCGCCGGTTTCCGACGAATCACGTTCGCTCGCGCATCATCCGCGATACGAACGAAGACCTGGCTATCTGCGCAGGGGAGGGGTGGGTGCTTTCCGCAGATCCACTCCACAACGAGGTGCTCAGCGGTCGCCTTCGCGACGAGGAGGGCTGGCACCTCGAGGGTTTCGCGTTGCCGATCATCGTTCCCGCGATCGGCGACCTATCCTGGGAGGCCGTCAGCGACATCCGACGCGACAAGGGCATCCGGTATCTGCGGGACATCCTACGCGACGTCGAAGTCGCAGCGATGGAGGCGGCAATGTCGGCTGGGGACCTCGAATCAGCGGTTCATCAGCTCGTCGATGACGAGCTGATCAAGGCCAATGAGGCGACGGGAGCATTGAGGTCCACCATCAAGCGAAGCGTCCTCGGCATTCTCATCGCGACTGGGGTCGGATTCGCGACGGTAGGCATCACCGGCCCTCTGGGCATCATGACGGCCGCCGGTGGGAGCACCGCCATCGGCTCGGTCATCGACGTGCGAGATGCAATGCGCTCCAAGCGTTCACGCGCATGGCTGGGCGCTCTCGCCAAGGTGAAGGCGACCGCGGATGCATAGACCTCGGAAGTTCAGCCCCAGCGCGAGTGCTGTCGAATCTCCCATAGACCGTTGCTCGGAGCGTTGACTCGATGCCGCATCTCGACGTCGGGCGTAACTGGCGAGCGATGGCTTTGGCTCTTGGGCCGGCTCTGTTCACAACCGCGGTGATCGTCTGGGTGACCGGCCTCCTGGTCGATCCTAAGGCTGCATGGACGGGGAAGGTCGCGGTCCTTTCTTACGCAGTCTTTGCTTTTAGCGTCGGCGTACTCGCTCTTGTCTGGGCTGGCGTGCGCGCGGATCGCGGACTCAGGCAGCACCTTTCGGTGATTATCGAGGAGGGTTCGAAGCTCCTCGGGTTTCTCAACGACGCCTCCGACGAGGGTGCGGTGTCGGATGTCGGTCTCAGGATTACGAACTGGCACCTTACGACGCTGGACTGGCTCGAGACCGACCTCGCCGACGAGGTGGGGTTGTACAAAGTGAGGCACAACTTCGGCGGTCCGAAGGAGAACCACAGGGATTTCATGCGCCATCAAACTGAGGGCCGGCTGCTTAGTCTCGAGCAGATATGGAACCGGCTTTGATGGCCGATGACTCCTCGGTCTCGGCTCCACCTGGGGCTTTACTCTCTCCGTGAGCGACTCCGACGCGCTCTCGGACGCTCTTGCGATCTCACGCGGCGAACGACCGTTTACTTGGGAGGACTGGGCACAGAATGTTCACGAGGCGGAGACCCTGACGCCTCAAGGTCGCGCGGTTGTCCTCTCGATGATCGACGCGATTGTTGATTGTCTCGGCGTGGATTGGTTACCGAGGTCTTACGAGCGCTTTCGTAAGTCCGGAGGGGACGTTGATCTCCCACTCCTGTCGATGAGCTGGTGGCCGTCAAATCAGGCTCCCCACGTCTTCTCACGGCTCATCTGGTTGGGATGTCAGATTCGGATGTTCCGGCAACACCCCGGTTTCGGCAAGTTGCGCAAGAACATGCAGAGAGACCTCGGCTTCTTCGAACACGGTCTTATGCAACTAGAGGTAGGTGCACTCGCCGCGAAGGCCGGATGGTCTGTGACGTTCGAGCCGCCGGTCGACCCGGGACGCCCCGGAAGGGGTGACGTACTGCTCACCCGCGGATACGAGCGGATGTTGGTGGAGGTGAAGGGGTTCGAGATTGACCAGACGACTGGGACCGACATGCGCACGTCCGGTCTGATCGGCTCACCCATGGGACTGATGCAAATGGAGCTCCAGGTCACGTTCGCCGGCGAGATCGAGCCCGACTTCCCAAGGGAGATGGTCAACGACTTTCTGGCTCAGCTGCGTGAGCTCGGTCACGCTTCGAAAGCTAGCGGGCTCGCACTGATCGCCACGACGCCGGGAGGTCGAACGATCGAAGTCCTTCCGTTCCTGCGCGAGGGGGTTAGTCACACGATGCCAATTCGTCATGGCAACGAGATGCGACGAATCGAGAATGTCGTGGAGGCGAAGTGTGTCCAAGGCGCCGGGTCGATGCCGCTCTGGCTGAGAATTAACGAGACGAATCTGTTTTGGGCTATGGCTAAGCCGCCGGATTACCCACGACCCAAATTGCATGAGTTCTTGGCAACAAAGCTTGCATCGTTCGTGGCATCGCACGAGCACGTTGCCGGAGTGATGTTCTCGGCCACGCCGAGCTTCGGCGTGCTTTCGGGAAGCCCCGAATGGCAGAACCTCGGCGGGAGGTCGCTCAGTATGTTCCGTACGACGATCACGGGATTCTGCAGGGAGACCCTTCTGGTGCCGGGTCCCCATGAACTCGCCGCATCCCAGCTCTACGAGTGGCGGAGCTGGTATTCGCGTGAGGAGAGCTGGCTGGAGTGGGGCTTGGAGCAACTGGGTATCCCGCCGATCACCGAACTTCTGGCTCTTGCTGGGTAGTCCATAACGCGCTGGCACTGGACCGTCAGCGAGTGTGGCAGATGTGCCGAATCGGGACGGGCGCCAAGGCAGAACACGCACACCGAACACCGGTCAGTTCGAAATAGAGTTCGCGCCATACCAGACGGATCGAGAGTCGGTCTGATGATCCGTGGAGCGCGTGGTGAGGGGGTGGATGTTGCCGGTCACGGCACTGCAGAGTACTGAGAATCTTTTGACTTCGGGGGAACGCCTTCAAACCAAATTAAAAAATCTGGCACTGTTGTTGGTGTTCTGTTTCAGCAAGTTGCGGCTTTTTGTTCAGCGACTGCGAGCTTCTCTGCTTGCTAGCTGATAGCGCGGCGACGCCTCGGCTGGTGCGTGCGAAGTGTCGGTTCGCGCCTTTGAGGTGGAATCGTTACCTGGATCTCAGTGTGCATTACATCGGCGATGCGCGACAGCGTCTCTATGTCCGGATTATGGATCCCAGCTTCGATGCGCGAGACGTGCGGCTGCGAGATGCCGAGCATCCCTGCGAGTTCTCGCTGTGACAGGTCGTTCTTGGTGCGGAACGCGAGTACCTGCACCGCGAGAGCACGTGCCACGGAGGTCCGCTCCCATTCGGCACGAAAGGATGGCTGCTCGAGATCTTTCGCGAGCACCTGCTCGTTCGACTTCAAGTCAGCGAGTTTCATCTTTTTATCCCTTATTGTCCGACTGTAATATACCATATTTGGTATGGCGATCGTGCCGTCGGCTATAGCTCCAGCTCGCCAAAGCGCTGTTGAGCGTCAGAAACAGCTTGGTCAAAGCCGACCCGGTTGATCTGCGCCTCAGGACCAACAGCAAGAATCACGAACGTCGTCGCATCGATCTGTCGATACAGAGGTCGCCAGCGGCTCCTGCCGCTTCTCGGCCGCAGCTCCCGTAGACCTTGGCCAACTTTGCCTTGCACCGCGCTGCTGTGCGGGCTTGGTAGCCGGCCGATCTGTTCAAGCTTTTCGATGACATCTCCGATCGCCACCCGTTCACGATCGTCCTTGATGGCGTCTCGTTCAAGTAGCGCTCCTGGATGCCACAAAACGATGAATCGCGCGGTCTGGTTCATGGTGTTTGGTCTGCCTTGACCGCCACTTGAGTCTGCAATGTATCTCGTCCAGGTTTCCCGGAGTTTGATTTACCCTACGACCTTGCCTCCAACACGAAATCAAACAGCCGCTTTGTCGGTACGAGCACCCTTCGACCGAGTCGGATGGAGGGGAGCTCGCCTCGAGCAACGAGTTCATAGGCAAAGGCTCGGGAGATACCGAGCCATTCGGCAGCTTCAGAGACACTCATCGTTAGCTTGCTGGTATTCGATGTGTGGTGAATACCTTGGTCTTGGATGACCTCATCGGAGATTA
>DATKRV010000058.1:0-14121 GCA_035532075.1 Acidimicrobiales bacterium
GGTGGGACTCCTTCGGGTCGGCAGCTTGGTCGCAGCCAGCTTCGGAGGAGTCCCACTTCCGCGGGTGGATGGTTCAGCTCACCGGCGCGGGGTGGGGAATTTCACTGATCGAGAGTGGGGATATTCAAAAATCGCGGACAGAGGATCCTCTGGCGATCCTCGCAGGTGCAATGCCCTTGCTCTTTCGGACCAAAGGTGTCGCCCAACAAGAAAAGTGAGCCGACACAACTCGGCCGTGAGTTCCAACCGAAAGTGGGACGAGGAATGAGCATTTCAAAATACCTGTGGAGTACGAGGCGCGCCCGCTATGGCATGGCTGCGTCAGCGACAGGACTTATCACGATGACGTTGATGTTGACCGTTGTTCCTGTCGCCGTACAGGCTGCAACAGACCCAGTTCTCGGACAGGCGATTACCTTCGGAATCCTCTCGAGTACCTACTCGAATACCGCTATCGGAACCACGATCACCGGAGATCTTGGATACACCACCGGTCCAGCAGTGACTCCAACGGTCAACGGCACGACCCACGTGGCCGACTCCACATACAATCAGGCGGGAATTGATCAGGGCTCTGCCTTGGCCAATCTCAACAGTCAGGCGTGTACATTCACCTTCCCGGCAGGTGCAGTCGATCTCGCCACAGACACCTCGCATGGCACGATCGGTATCTACGCCCCCGGTGTGTACTGCACCGCCGCGAGCAGTGCCGCATCCATCGGTACTGCAGGAATCACCCTGACAGGAAGTGGCACCTTCATCTTCCGCGTAGAGGGCGCGCTGACCACGGTTGCAAACTCCGCGGTCAGGCTCGCAAGCGGAGCATCATCCTGTGATGTCTTTTGGACTCCTACGGCAGCCACCACACTTGGAGCGACATCAACGTTCCTCGGCACCAACATTGATGCCTCGGGAATAACTATCGGTACCACTATTAGCTGGACTGGCAGGGCGTTGGCCTTCGGCGGAACGGTTTCGACCACAACCGACACGATCACTGTTCCGACCTGTAGTACTCCCAGCACAACGACAACGACCACCCAAGGTGCCACGACAACGACCACCCAAGGTGCCACACCTGTGGCCCAGCCCTTAACGTCAAAGGTGACGGTGCCTACCGCGCCGACGAGTCCAATCGTGCCAGGACAAGTCTCCGTAACCGGCTGATATGGCCCTGCTGCATCCCCGTGTCGCCGGAGTCTCGTTTGATGCGGGTACCGAGGCGCTAGGTGGTCAACACGGGCGAAACCACTCGCGATATTCTCCCGAATCATGCAGACAAAAGTTCGGAAATCCACCTATGCACGTCGACATTTTTGAGCACTTTCCGCCATCCACTATGGAATTTGTGAGGGGACGAGAATGATGCTCGCCCTGCGAAATCGTGGAACACTCCGATATGACAAACAGTGACTGACAAGATGTCCTTCGGTTGGACGAAATACACGAAGAAGATGATGTTCATTGGCATCATGCTGGCGAGCCTCGCGGCAGGCGGGTCACTTATCGGGTTCAATCTCTCCCACCCCTCTTCGGTAACGCGTTCACGCACAGCTCCAGCGCAGCCGAATTCGGTACCTGCGATTCCGACCACCCTTGTCGCGGCACTCGTCGTGAAGACCTCTGCATTCCTTTTCCCAGGTGGCCCGGCGGCTGTTCCGATTGCGGCCTCGTGGCACGGATCTCCCCTCCACCTCCCGATCATTGCGTCGGACCACGGGTACCTCGAAGTCCGGCTGCCCTCGAGGCCGAATGGTTCAACAACCTGGATACGGCAAAACGCGGTCCACCTCTATGCCACGACCTACAGGATCAGGATCGACCTTCGCACCCAACATCTCCTCCTCTACCATGCCAACAAGCTCATCCTCGACGCACCGGCCGGAATCGGTACCGTCGCCGATCCAACACCGACCGGACACTTTTTCGTTGCGTTCTTTGCGAAGGCGCCCTCGCCCGCATGGGGACCATTCGTCCTCGTCACCTCCGCGCACTCGAACACGATCAGCGATTGGGAGGAATCCGGAGATGCGATGGTGGCCATCCATGGACCACTTGGCGCGGACGCGAAGATCGGTTCGACCGGAGCACGCGTCTCCCATGGCTGCGTGCGCCTGCACGACGCGGATCTCGCCCTGCTTCGAGAAGTACCCGATGGATCACCAATCGACATCGTCGGATGACTTCCCAGGTGATTTCCTCTGAGGCGTCTACCAGCGAGTCAACGGGTAGTCCACCTAAAACACTTTTGAGACGTACAGAAACACCGGATGCACAAAAGTTCACTGCCGATGATGCGACATTCCCGGTGCACACGACAGGACTCAACGATGATCTCTTGCACAGCGGATAGCCGACGGCGGTTGGGGAAGACTTCGAAATTTCCGTGCGCTACCAGCGAACCTGTAGAGGAACGCGAGAGGTGACGCCCCCGAATCTCATCCACCCAAACCCCCAAAGCCAAAGATATTTACAGCTTCAAGAGTTTCTCTGCATTCGCATGAGCGATCTTCTCTCTATCACTTGGGCTAAGCGGTGCGTCACGGAGAAATGCCACCGCCTCCATGCTGTCGGAAAAAGGGTGGTCGACCGAGAACAGGATCCGGTCGGCACCGAAAACCATCAGCGCGCACAAGAGTGGGGGATCTGTGAAGTAGGCGGCGGTCGTGATGTGCACTTGCTCGACAATGGTCTCGGCTACCGTTCTCTCCAATCCCGTCAGGCGACTTAGTCGTTCATCCGCGCGCGCGAGGGAGAACGGAAGGTTCTCACCCATATGGCCAACAATGACCCGAAGGCGCGGATGGCGTTCAAAGGTTCCATTCACGGCCATCCGCAGTATGTGAAGACCACATTCCGCGTGCCATCCCCAGCCTGCCGTCGCAAGCATCTGCGCGACCGCCGGCGCAAGTCCAGAAAAATAGGCCCTTCGAACCTCGAGAGGTGGTTCAGCAGGATGCAGGTAGATCGGAACATCGAGATCTTCGGCAGCCTCCAACACGGGTGAGACGGATGGGTCGTCAAGAAATACCCCATTGGTCTGACCAAAAATCATCGCACCGACAAAACCGAGTTCGTGAACAGTCCTCTGCAACTCCGCGGCCGCCGCATCTGGGTCTGACATCGGAAGCGTTGCAAACGCGCGAAAACGGTCGGGATTGGTGCGAATTGCTCCCGCCATTCGGTCATTCGCCACTCGCGCGAGGGCGATCGATTCAGTCGATTCCAGTTCTTGCAACTCATGAGCGACAAGCGAAAGGACCTGAAGGTCGATCCCCGCAGCATCCATCAGATCAATTCTCTCCTGACCCATATCGTCGAGCGCGTCGGCAAGCGAGGGAGGCAGTCCCTCTTTCCCCGCGGCAATTGCGATGTCTCGCGGTAGCACGTGCTCCTCTAACGCGATCGTTCTCACGAAATCCCCCTTGATCTTTGACATACCTGTTCTCTATCGAGCGAACGCTCCCGAAGAAGGTTACGTCCGATGGTCTTTTGATGTCGATGTCCCCTCCAACATTCAAGAAACTCAACGCAACGACCCACTCGCAATGAGCCGGAATCAATGCGTGCGAACAGACACTTGAAACCTTCTCCAAAGCTATTTACCTGGATCAGTCGTCTGATGGGTCCGCTCCCAGATTCACATGATCGGAAGTAGCCTGAGTGAATGCCATTCGATTCAACTGAGCTCGCTTGGGCCGTAAGCGTCGTCGCGCAGCACATGGATCCCACTCCCCAATACAGCTGGCCCTTGCTGTGCGAATTGGTGGATGCCGAAGTATGGGTAAAACACGAAAACCACACTCCGATCGCGTCGTTCAAGGTTCGAGGTGGTCTCGTCTATTTCGAGCGATTACGTCACCAACGACCCGAGATCAGGGGGATCATCACTGCTACTCGAGGCAACCACGGTCAGAGTCTCGCGTTTGCCGGTCGCGCGGTAGGTATTGATGTCACCATCGTCGTTCCAAAAGGCAACAATCCTGACAAGAATGCCTCCATGCGCAGCCTCGGCGCTGAACTGATCGAACACGGGCACGACTTTCAGGAATCTCTGGAGTTTGCCGAGGGGCTCGGTATCGAACGCGGACTTGAGGTGGTGAATCCCTACCATCCCGATCTCGTACTTGGCGTTGCAACATACGCAAAAGAGCTGTTCGACGCTGTAGGGGAACTTGACGCGGTTTACGTGCCAGTAGGAATGGGATCTGGGATCTGCGGAGCCATCAACGTGCGCGACCTGCTCGGACTGAAAACCGAGATCATCGGTGTGGTGGCGAAAGAAGCCCCAGCCACAGCTCTCTCTTTTGCCGCTGGCCATCTCGTCTCCACCCCTACCGCCGAAACGTTCATCGATGGAGTTGCGACTCGAACTCCGGACCCGAATGCAATTTCGCTTATTCTGGCGGGGGCGTCGCGCGTACTTACCGTCAGTGAAGACGAAGCAGCAGAGGCGATGCGGGTAATGTATCGATCCACACACAATGTTGCTGAACCCGCTGGAGCGCTTGCACTCGCGGGACTGCTCTCCGAGCGTGGACTCGTTCGCGGAAGACGCATCGCGGTCATCCACAGTGGCGCCAACGCCGATACCAAACAGCTCATAGAGGTACTTTCGGGAGGCACTCCAGCCCCCTGAAGTTTCGGGAAACTCACATCCCGAGACCAACAAATAGCGGTGATCCACCTTTCGGGTCCAAAGCGACATCTGAGCCAACCGCTTGAGCGACGAGGTCAGACCTTTCAAGGGTTCGCCACCGCAATGCGTCAACGACCCATGCATGGATCGCGAGGTTCCTTCACCCTCATCGAACGCGCAGGGATCTTTTACCTCGTTGACGAATTCGGACTCGAATGTCAGAAAGGGCGCGCAAAATTGGCGTCGTCAATCAGCCTCCGTCCATCTCTTGTCAATCGGCCTGAACAACTTCTTCCCTCTCTCGTCCACGGAGCCATTCAGAACACGCGCCCGGGTTCTTGACATCAGCTCTCCCACTTGATCTCCATGCAAAATCGCGGCATCGAACGGACCGTCGTCTCATTGGAGGCAAGAATCAAAATCATTGCCGTAATATGAGCTCCGGTCCTGTTGCCTATGCCATTGCTCGAACAATTTGCAATCCGCTGGCGAGCTCGCACATCCCGCACGGAACATGCATGCCAACATGATGGAATGGAATCATCCGGTACTGGTTTTGATGGTCGGGCGTACCAGGCGAGGATTGAGGAGCTCATCGACCAGGGAATCGATATCCATGGCGAGGCAAAATTGATCCTCTCGTACTCCCCAACATCGATTCTTGATGCCGGCTGTGGCACGGGTAGAATAGCCATCGAACTCGCGCGCCACGGCGTCGAAGTCGTCGGTGTCGACAAAGATGAATCAATGATCAGCGAGGCGAGGCGGATCTCTCCAAAACTTTGCTGGATCGAAGCGGATCTCTCCTCCCTTGACCTGGATCAAATTTTTGACATCGTCGTTCTGGCGGGGAATGTACCGCTGTTCTGTCCTGAACCAGATCGCTCAGCTCTGATCGCGCATTGCGCAGCGCACCTCGTCGACAACGGATTGCTGATTGCGGGATTTCAATTAAACCGCGGGTACAGTGTCAGTGAATTTGACAACGCGTGTCGGGTGGCGAATCTTCTTCTCGTCGAGCGCTGGGCAACCTGGAACCGCGAGCCATTTCTTCTCGGCAGTGACTACGTGGTTTCCGTCCTCAGGTTCAGCCGAAGCCGCGAGATCCCCTGATCCTTCACGCGACCACGCTTCAGATACGTCGGCGAAATCTCGGGTAGCTGTTCTAGATACCTCCAAGTTTCTTCGCGGACCACAAACTGTGGCGACGAGAAGCACCTTGAAGGTGAGCAGATTGCACACAAACGGCGACGTTCTGGTCCGCGGATCAACTGGCGGACTACTCAGCCTCGATAACTTCTACCATACGAGGCGCCACAGACTGGGAAAGGCCCTGATAGCCGAGGTCAAACCTCCAAATTGAGTGTGACCGCACTATCAGCAAAATCGGTGTTCGCCGGACACATATTGATTTATTTCGTGGGCAGCCGGTTCACCGGAGCTTTAGTTCCTATATTGCGCGATCTCCTTTTCAAGTTCGCGCACCCGCCCCTCGAGGACCATGAGACGTTTGATCCCAGCGAGGGTCAAACCTTCACCGGCGAGATCCATAACCCTTTGAATTTGAAGCACTTCGAGCCTCGAATACCGGCGTTGTCCGCCCTCTGACCGGGCGGGCTGAACCACCGCCTCAGAGTCCAAACGGCGAAGAAACGCAGGCTGAACATCGAGCATGCCTGACACCTGACCGACTGTAAATAGGGGTGCACTCTCGTCGTCGAACGAAAATGGTGACATCATCTCGACTCCCGTCTTTCCTCAGAGATCGAGCGGGGGCCCGAGAGGTGTCGAGCCCCCAGATCGATCGAACTACGCATTGATCGGGGTAGGCACTCTTCCATGAGTACTGATCGAGACTTTGCGAGGCTTGGCACTTTCGGCAACCGGCAGCCTCAATGTCAGCACGCCATCGACGTAGTCTGCCTCGATATGGTCAGTGTCGAGAGTCTCTCCGAGAAAGAGCTGGCGACTGAAAGCACCTTGTGGGCGCTCGGTCAATAGCATCTCGACGCCGTCGGTCTCAGGCCGGGAGCGTTCTGCTCGAACCGTGAGTACGTTCTTTTCTACTGTGAGGTCTATTGAATCGGCCTTCACACCGGGCAGGTCAAATTGGACCAGAAACGTGTCCTCCTTGCGATAGGCATCTATCGGCATGGCCGAAGGGCGGCCTGCGCCAAGTAGATCGGCCAAACGATCAAACTCCCTGAATGGGTCGGTTCTCATCAACATCGTCAGTTCCTCCTCCCGTGATGTTTCCTTTAGATATAGCTCTATATAGAGCATATATATAATTATACTAATAGGTTTAAGGATCGTCAAGTTGTAGGTCGATGTGATCAATCTGGTCTGCCGAGCTCGTCGCGGTCGTACTGCGGCGCCAATGACCCTGTCACAAGCGCCACGAGACTCGAACAACGAAACGGAACCCGCAAAGAGCTACAAACCACGAAATAATTCCTGCCAACACGAGATCTCGGTAAATCTGGCGAGGAGCAGGGGTTGGTGGCCCGACGACGCCGAATTCCACATTGCGAACTCGTCCGGAGCACTTTTTTACCTACTCCATTTCATAAAAAACCTGCCAAGAAATGCAGGGGGTCTCGATAAGTCGCGCTTTTCGGCTCTCAGTTCCAAGGAGATCGCGCACGTCGAGCGTTTTTGACCGTCGAAAAGGGATAATTATCAAATTCTAAAAATAGTTGCATATGTACAAAGTTCTCCGCTCAGTTACCAGACATTGGTTGGCGTCAAGACAAACAACGCGAATTGGCCGACTGTTTGGTGCGCGCATTCAATATTCGCGACCGTCCATGAACGGCAATTTGGCCCCCAGTGTCCAGCCGCCCTCGATCTGGCGGTGTCGCTGAACGCATCCTCAAAAACCACGCGCGCGATCCGGCAACCGCCTCCTACCGTCCTTGGGTTACCCGGCGGGAAGAGAGACGTTGGCGGATCAACTCACGCCGATCATGACCGCGTCACACTCGTCAGCGCTCATGGGAGGCCCGATTGGCCTGAGGTCATGGGACCCAGCGATGCGCATCAATTCGTCCATCGGCGGGAAGGTTGGGTTGCTCGGCACGACACGCGTCGCCGCTGGAGTGCCGAGGTCGCGGATGAGGTCACGAAAGCTGGCGTTGTCATGCACGAGCAGGATCCGCGCCTCGCGCTCACCGACTACTCGGAACGTGTGCGGCACGCCGCGGGGCATCGAGACCCAGTGCCCGGCTCCGACGACCATATCGTCGTCGCCGCAACGCACGACCATCTGGCCATCAAGGATGTACCAGGTGTCGTCAAGGTCGTCGTGGACATGCAGCGGGGGTGCCGAGTCCACTGGCAAGATCATCTCGAGAACAACGGTGTCCATTTCGGGCGAACAACGATGCTCAACAACCAAGGTATCGAGGAACCACCAAGCTTGCGTTTCTTCGTTTTCAGGGGAGTCAACTACTGCTGTCGTCACTTCGCCAACCTCCTAGTTAGAGAGCTATCCGGGATCAAATAGTCAGGCCTCCTTACGATTAATATCGTATGGTAGCCTTACGACTATGTCAAGCGGTTCCCATGCCAGAGACCATCCGAACGACGAGCGAAGTCGGTACATCGGCGCCATGCTTCGTGTCGTTTGGCAGTGGGTCCGCGATCAGCTGTATGCGGGCGTCGTTGCTTCGGGATACGACGATCTGAACGCCGCACACATCGGGCTCTGGCGCTATCCGGGCCTCGACGGACTACGTCCAAGCCAGCTTGCGGAACAGTTGGGGATCACGAAACAGTCGGTCAACGACCTCCTTGGGCACCTGGAGCGACACGGGTATCTAGAACGCGTCTCCGATTCGGCCGACGGAAGAGTGCGCGTGATCCGACTCACTTCTCGGGGAAGGCAGCTCGAGCAAACAATCTACGCCGAGGCGCAGGCGGCCCAGATGCGGATCGCAAATATCCTAGGACCGAGGCGCTTCGCCCAGCTCCACGGCTCCCTTGAGCTGCTCACCGAGCTGCTCAGCTAGCGGATTCGCTGGTCCTCCCCTAGTGCTTCGCACACGTGTGATTCACCGTGTGTCACCACTGGTGGCCGCGACATCTCGGTGTCCAAGTGCGAACCGGTCTCAACCAGCTCCGGTGCTGTGCTATCGACAGCAGCGTGAGGGTGAGGGGTACGTACCCACGCAACAGCAATCAACACCAGGTTGATCCACAAATCAAGTCCGACACATCTTTTCGCGCTCGGAAAGCGCCCACGACTACGGCTCATTCCGCCTCTACGGTTGTGGAGTTAACAGGGGTTGAGTCCACTCCCCATTGGTATGTCAACGGTCGCCATTCAGCAAGCACACAGGTTGATATTGGAAGATGGCATCATGACCACACCGGTCGATGGGCAAGAACGATCTCAGTTGTGCGATCTCCTCACTGAACTTGGTCCTGATGCGCCAACGCTCTGCGAAGGCTGGACCACTGCTGACCTCGCGGCCCACCTCGTTCTCCGAGAGCACTTTAAGAAGTGGCCCAAGGAGCGGCTCGCCGCCGAAAAAGCCAAGGGCTTCACCATGCTCGTCGGTCGAATTCGTGATGGTGCACCGCTGATCCCGTGGAGAGTTCCTGGCATCCGGGTCTTGCTTAACGGTCTGGAGTACTTCATCCACCATGAAGACGTACGTCGAGCAAATGGATTGCAACCCAGAGCCGATACCACCGAACTCCACGACCTGTGCTGGCGCATGACGGGGTTCGTGGGGCGGCGCGTCGCCCGTGGTTTTCGTCCTTTCGAGCTCGAACTCAAGAGCACAGATGGCCGCGTCCGCTCGTTTGGCTCAGGCAAGCTGGCGATCTTGAGTGGACCGCCAACCGAACTCGTTCTGTACCTTTCAGGGAGACGCTCCGCTGCACAGGTCGAGCTTGGCGGCTCGCCCGAGGCGATTCAAGCAATCGAGAGTAACCGGTCTGGGTTGTAGTGCCCAGTCAACATTTCTCCTCGTCGTGTCGATGACTTCTGGTTAACGCGTCGGCGACAAGACCGAACCCGATCGCGAGCATCCAGGAGTCCTTGCTTACAGCGATTCCTTGGCTAGAGGGCCAGACGCTTCCCGATCTGCGCATGGCTGGGGTGCGCGCATACATACCGAGAAGCGCTCCAGAGAATCCCGAGAGAGCTGCGCCGGCGAGGACGGTGGGAACACTCGGTAGTAGCAAGCTTGCGCCGACAGCCATCTCGCCTGCTGCCAGCATGCGGAGAAATTTCTTCGGCTCCACCGATTTGAAGATCGGGTACGCGTTTGCTGCCATGCCGTGAACAGCCTTGGCCGTCGATTCTTCTCCGCTCCACTTCTCAATCCCGGTATGCAGAACGTACGCACCGACAATCAATCGCCCCGGCAGTTCACGAAACTTCATCGGCTAACTCCTCTAAGAACTCTTGAGCACTTCCGTATCAACCTATTGACAGACGCCGCTCATCCCGATCACCCGCCACTTGGCGTCCACAACAGCGAGTGGCTCCAGACTCCTGAGAAGATCGTATGGAGTCCATGAGTGAGAGCGTTTCTACTGAGCCTAACGAAGGGAAGATCAGCATCTGACAGACGGCCGTAGACGAGCCGGCATTCGTTACGTTGACAACGCCCGACCATCGCATGCGAGATCAGTGTGCCATTACACGGACGGCGGTCGCGAAGCAAAATGCGCGCCCCGGACATCAAGGTGCCTCGACCGAGCCCTAGCGCCAATCAGACGGTTACTTCGCGCTACTCGGATTCGATCCGCTGATCACCTGGGCCATCACAATCCTCGTGCACACGCGGGGGTCATATCCGAAGTGCCTCCTATTCGAGATCGACGGGGCGATCAAGATAGTCTCAAAGAAAAATTGCGGACAACACACCGCAAGCTTGAAGCTGACCCCAACTAGGCCATGGGCGTCATTGGCGAAATGGCTTTCGAGTGCACCTTTCTCCTCGGCTGGGGCCGATACGCGTCAGGGCAATCGCGCGACCTCAACTCCAAGTGCTCGTGAACGAACTCATTTTGCGGCTCGCACCCAAAACCGTTGGCCGCACCTGAGGAGTTGTGCGAGCGATATCTGCGCGGGCCGCTGTCACCGATGCGCCCGGTCGATCTTCGTACCGCGGCGTCAGTGTCGCGAACCAACGCCATCGCGTCGAACCCTGTGAATACCGTCACCGCTCTGCGAGGTGCGCAGCGCTCATTTGCAGATCAAGGGTTTGACTGGTACTGGAACGGGAGCAAATTTTTGGTACTCAATTCGGCCCCTCTCGTCGCGCCCGCGGAGTGCCCGAGATTCACTGCGGCGACCTACTGAGGCATCGTCGTTTCTATCATCGGCTCCGGTTCAGGTATGTCTGGTGTGGGTGAGGGCTGAGGAAGCCTCGGTTCGTCTGGCGGCATGGTCATTCCTTGAGGATACCGGGTGCCAAGCGGTCGCCTGATGACAACATGAACCCGATGAGTTGAGCAGACCTAAATGCTCTACGCGGGTATTTCGATGGCAACATAGTTGTCAGGCCAGCGATGAGATCCGCCAGCTGAATTACCGCAATTTCCGGTAAAATTTCTCCATGGCGCACATCGAGAACGGGGCCAAAAAATCCGATGAGGAACTCGACGAAGAGGCCGAGAAACGATGGAATGACGAGAGCGTGGACAGGCGCGCAGGATCCGACGAGCGCGAGGCGGAATCGCCCGATGAGCCGTCTGGCGAGGGTGCTGATCAGGATCAGCCGGGTGCAGTTGTTCCGCATGCAGTCCCGAGCGATTCTCCCGGCGGCTAGTCCCTGACCAGAAAGGTTCGCGCTCCTTGGTCGATGCTGAAATGGCTACCCGTCGCGTGCCCAGCTTGCTCGACAGTGCCACGCGGTGACCAGCGCCGGATCTTCCCAATCTCAGGCACATCGGAGGGAATCGGTTTCTCCGAGCCGGCGTTGATATCCTCCGGGCGGCGCGTGCGACTGAACGACCCTACCGGCGCTGACGTTCGAAGCGGAGGCGAGCCGGTTCCTTTCGCTGTGTAGCGATGTCGTCGGGGTGCTTCGCGTCGACGTTGCGCCGCCATTTGAACTGAAACGGCAGCAAATATTCTGGTGCACAGTTTGGCTTATTTCGAAGCGCCCGGTGTGCAACGGACGGTGAGGACTTTCAGAGACTCACCGTCTTTGACGCGTGGATCCACATGACTTCAAGTGTCAGGAAGTTGGACCACGGATCAATTCAGACACGTCCGTCCCCGCTCGCAGAGCGCCCGTAGAACTGGAAATCTAATCCGCTAGCTGGGACAACCGAATCTGAGACGCGCAATGCCTTGAAGAGGAGTCCGCGACGTCTGAATGGAGAAACCACTGCTGTTTCGATGCTGTGCTCTTGAATTCGCCCGGTTGGAGGAGAAACCGCAGACTGACCGATGCCGTCGTTGACATTGCAGACTCAGATGCGAAGATACGGCACATGTCGATTAAACAACCGGGATCAGTTCGTGTAGAAGTGGTGAATTTCTTAGGCGCGGCCGGTGTTGGCCGTCCGACACGTAACACCCAGAACACCGGGACCAAGACGGCGCAGAACGTTCAGGGGATCCACCTCGCAGACCAATCCGGACGCCCCCTCGAGCCGAAGATCTACTTGGGCCGTGCGATGGGGAGCGGTTCCACGCACCCCACGGGAGTCACTTCCGAAGTGCCACCAAAACGGCCCATAGCCCAATGACCACTGATTGATGCCAAGTTACGCGTCTCCACTGAGGAGCAGATTAGTTCCCATCTCCCGAAACGTCGGATGACCGAGGCGGATGTCGCGACGTTAATCGTCGGACTACGAGCGCTCTCGCTCATCTTCGATCTCACGAATCATGAGCTTTCTGGCCTCAACGAGGGCGCGGTCGAGATCAGGATCATCGAAATGCACAACAAGCGAAGGCCAGTGCGGTAGCCAGATTTCAAACGTGACGCGCTGCTCGAGACTCTCCCGGTGTTTGATCGACAATCGGATGTCGACCTGCTCGGGGTTCCAGCGGGCCAAGTGTCGGTCGAGAGCGGTCAAGGCGGAAAAGACTCGCTCCCGATCCGCGTCCTGAAAACCGGGCCCAAGGCGTAGTCGTTGTTCAAGCGTCCCAGGGTCTTGGTCGCTGCTTCTCACTCTTGCTCCTATCGTCTCTGAGTCGAACTCGGCAAAGCGGAATTGAAGGAAAGCTCGATTCGGACCTAATCTAACCGCTCATTATTTTTTGTTCGCTGGCTCGACGTTGGCTTTCATCCTCAAGGGCCAAACACATAGAAGTTTCAAATAATCTCCGCATTCTTGTTGTCATCTTGACCAATACTGACGCAAGAGTTCGGAATCGGCATGGTAAAGCGCGGTCCTTAATTGGCTATCACCTTTTCCAAGAAAATCACCCACGCTTTCAACGAAAATGTAAATCCGAGCCCAAGTGAACTGTTACGAACTAATTCAACTCGCGCTCTGTTTACAGCCCTCCACTACTCCTCTTTAGCGGACAGAGCTTCGGGGTCATCTAGCAATACACCGGCCTCGGTTGCCTCAATTACATCGATCGGAAGTTGGCCCTCTTCGTGCTCGTCATCAAAATCGATCTCACTGTCGCGCGGAGCTACTTGCGCAGCGTCCTCTGGCTCTAACGGTTCTGGTTGCCCGACAACCGACATATCGCCGTAGGGTTCAGTCATTGTGCTCCTTCTCTCCACCCCTGTTTATCGCATCCAGACTTCGACGACCACACCCCCAACCGTCCAACGAAATTCGCAGTGCTCATCTATTAGGGCTGCCATGGAATTGGACCTAGGCGCACGACCTCAAAGGTGTTATGAGGCATTCAATTTTGTGCTGCTCGTGCGACCCTCACGCTTCATCCTCAGGACACCACGTTTCGAAGTACTTCAGTGTGCCACCTGAAGCAACAGGTGAGACTGCCATCCTGTCCTACCCAATTCCGTAAACCACGGCGAGCACCGCCGATTCTGAATCGGTCTGGACAGAGATCACCACTCCACTGGTTAGGAACACTGATCCCAATTCACCAGTCGTACCTTCTACTTTGACGCAGGTGTCTATCGACCGGGTCGCGAGGGCTTCCCGGCGCACTCTCGGGCTCACCAAATCAATTTACGAGTTCGACGAGTATGCAGTCTCACCGTGATGGCTGAGGTCCAATCCGCGGAATTCGTCCTCAGGGGTGACGCGAAGACCAACAAACCGGTCGACAAGTTTCGCGATCGCATAGGAGACCCCAAAGGAATACGCGACCGTTACGACGACTGCCAGAAGCTCTAGACCAAAGAGTCGACCTCCACCGAAAAAGAGACCATTGCTCGCCGAAGCATTGACAGAGTGTTCGGCGAAACACCCGAGCAGCACCATTCCTGCCACTCCACCAATTCCGTGGATTGCAAGCACGTCGAGCGAATCGTCATATCCGTACCGGAATTTCCATCGTACGGCCATCGCGCAGACAA
>DATKRV010000059.1:0-46754 GCA_035532075.1 Acidimicrobiales bacterium
GCGCTGATAGATTTCATCTCACAAGTGCCCTTCTTGTTGGCGTAGATGTTGTGTCGACAACAACAGTCTTGCCTGCAAGAGGGGCCAATTCGTGGATACGCGCCAGTCAGCTCACGAGGATCCGTGAAAGATCGGAGCTAGGTCGACGGTCGCCTCTCGATCGTCCGATACATGATGATGTGCATGCCGATCTCTTCGACCTCGAAGATCTCTCCGCAGCTCGAGAATCCCTCGCGCGTATAGAACCCCTGAGCGCGAAGTCGGGCGTTGCACCATAAAAGCGCTGATTCCCTTTCGGTGATGAAGTCGACGATCGCGTCGAGGACGAGCTTGCCAAGACCCTCGCTCCTGCGATGTTCCTCGGTTGCCACGGCACGGAGGTGCCAGGCCCGATGCATTGAGCCGAGCAGAGTAAGGGGAGTACAGGCGGTCGGCGGCTCTTCGCGGTAGACGGTCGCCGTAGCGAGAATCCGCGGGTCTTCACCCTCGGTTAGACCGAAGGTGAACGCCTCGTCGACTGCGGTGCTGTTGACTGTCTCTGCGAATGGCCGATTCGGGCGCAACACCCGGTGGCGAAGCTCATAGGTGCGAGAAGGATCCACAATTTCAACCTTCACATCCATGCGAATCACGGTAGCCGAGCCGCCATAGGCGATTCACGCTCCTTGCAACAGGTAGTCTTTGCCAAGCCTCGATGGCAGGTGTTCTTGCCCTCGTTGTCGCGGACAAAGGTATTGAGACAAAGGTATTTGGAGGCAACATGACACCCGACGTCATCGTGGCGAATGCATCGATCGATGCAGGCGTTGATGGCGACGTCGAGGCTGGCGCAATCGATCCAGCGGCGCTCGATGTCGCGACGGTACGTGAAAAGACCTCCGTCGCGAGTCGGATCATCACCTCGGTCGCGCTCATCGCTCCGGTGTTCGGGATCCTCAGCGCGGCACGACTCCTCTGGGGCGTCGACCTGCATCCGCTCGATCTCTATCTGTTTGCATTCTTCTATCTCGTCACCGGGCTTGGAATCACCGTCGGGTATCACCGACTCTTTACCCACAAGGCCTTTCGCGCCTCTCAACCGGTGCGCGCGATTTTTGCCGTTCTCGGTGCGATGACCCTGCAGGGTCCTGTTACGCAATGGGTGACCGATCATCGCAAACACCATGCGCGGTCGGACGCGCAGGGTGATCCGCATTCGCCGAATCTCGCCGGCACGGGATTTTTCCACCATGTCTACGGTTTCTTTCATTCACATGTCGGATGGTTGATCTCGACCAAGGGCATGGAACGCGGCATGCTCTATGGACGCGATCTGTTCGAGGATCCCGTTATCCGATTCATCGATCGTGCCTACTTCGCGTGGGTGGCTGTTTCGATCGGACTTCCCTATCTGATCGCCTATGCGATTACCGGGAGCAGTGCCCGTGGCGTCGAGGCGCTTGTCTGGGCTGGACTCGTGCGCATCTTCTGTTTCCAGCACGCGACCTTTGCCGTGAATTCGGCCTGTCACACCTGGGGGAGACGACCCTACGTTACGGGTGACAAGAGCACGAACAATCTCGCGGTTGCCGTGCTCACCTTCGGCGAGGGATGGCACAACAATCACCACGCCTTTCCCCGTTCCGCGAGGCATGGACTTGAAACTGCCCAGGTGGATGTCTCATATCTTGTCATTAAGCTGTTGACGAAACTCAGACTTGCGAGTGAGGTTCGACTCCCCACAGAACACCAGCTCGCCCGAATCGTGAGAACGGACTCTCCACTGACCTGAGTTGTTCACGGGATTGGATCTCGCGCTGGTCGAAACCGTGACCATCTCCGCGACGATCTCGTTGCGCCGATCAATAGTCACGGTAGTGATGATCCGGGTTCGTCGAGCGCGATTGACCGACTCCTCTCGTGCAACACCCTTGGAGTCATGTTTTTTCGAATCGAGAGTTGCGCTCCCGGCTCGAACTGGTGGCGTGTCCCGTCGCGATCGATCCACCAGACGGACTGTTCTCCCATGACAACGAACTCATCTGGAACTCCGATTGTCGTCGCGATGCTGACAAGTGCGGTGCGCTCATCTATGCCGATCAACGTGACGTCATCGGGAGTCTTGAGAAGGATCTCCTTGACAAGCTCAGGTGAACGTCGGTCGAAGCGGTCGAAGTGCGGGATGACAGCGAGGTGATCGATCAATCCGAGGCCCTTTGATCCCAGCTGTTCGGGATGACGGAAGCCGCCTGCGATCGCGGTGAGCGCACAGGCACCCGCCGAACAGCCTCCAAGCGCTGCTCCGCGTTCCCACTCAGTGATGATTGCTGCCGCAATCGGAGTCGCACGCAGAGTCTCGGTGAGATATGCCGGTGATCCTCCCGAGAGATAGATCAGTCCTGCTCCTTCGACAAGTGCCGCGAGTTCGGTTGAGAACGCATCCTCTCGCGTCATGACCGGGAGGACGGTCGCCTCGACTCCGAGTGCCGCATAGTGACCCAGGCCGAGTTCGTTCCAGTAGCGAACCCGTTCCTCTCCCTCTTGACCCGCTGCGGTCGGCAGCATCACGACGCGTGGCGTACGCCCATCGAGGAGATGACGGTCGATGGGGCGCATAACCGGGAGGTATTCGCCGCTTCCAACAAGTGCAATCGGGCCAGACATGCGCATCACGCTAGTGGTTCTCTCCGCTTTGGCTCAAAGGGCGTACGGAGTGAGGACATTGCATGGGATAATGGAATAGGACAATTTCTGTCCACCCCTATTTCAAGAATCCCCTTTAATGCTCAATGCCAAAAACATCGAACTCGCCGCCGGCGGCCGCAGCCTGATCCTCGGCGCGACCTTCCAGATCGCGCCCGGTGACCGCATCGGTCTCGTGGGGCGGAACGGCGCGGGGAAAACCACGCTCACCAAGGTACTTGCCGGAGAGGCGCTCCCCGCCGCGGGCACGGTGCGCGCGGCGGGACCGGTTGCCTATCTCCCCCAGGATCCGCGCACCGGTGATCTGAGCGTGCTTGCGCGCGACCGCGTCCTCTCCGCGCGCGGGCTCGATGTCGTGCGACGCGACATGCATTCGATGGCTGAGATCATGGCGAGTTCAGTGGGCGACTCCCAGCAGCATGCGATGCGAAGGTACTCGCGACTTGAAGAGGACTTTGAGGCACTCGGCGGCTGGTCGGTCGAGTCGGAGGCAGCCGCGATCACCTCAAGCCTCTCTCTTCCCGATCGGATTCTCTCCCAGCCACTCGGTACGCTCTCTGGTGGACAACGACGACGCGTCGAACTCGCGCGGGTACTGTTTTCCAAAGCTCCGACGCTGTTGCTTGACGAACCGACAAACCATCTCGACGCGGATTCGATTGCATGGTTGCGTTCATTCCTTAAGGGCCACGAGGGCGGATTCATTGTGATCAGTCACGATGCCGAACTTCTCGACGCATGCGTCAATCGTGTGTTCCATCTCGATGCAAACCGCGCCGAACTTGATATTTACAACGTCGGCTGGAAGATCTATCTCGAGCAACAGGCTCAGGACGACCGTCGCAGAATACGTGAGAGACAGAATGCGGAGCGTAAGATCGTCACGCTTAAGCGCCAGGCAGACAAGATGCGCGCGACCGCGACGAAGGCTAAGGCCGCGCACCAGATGGATCGGCGCGCCGCGCGACTTGCCGATGGACTTGAAGGCGTGCGGGAGAGAGATCGCGTCGCGAAGTTGCGTTTTCCAGAGCCAGCGCCCTGTGGCAGGACCCCGCTCGTCGCCAGCTCGCTCTCGAAGCACTTTGGCTCACTTGAGGTCTTTGCCGGAGTTGATCTCGCGATTGACCGCGGCAGTCGCGTCGTGATCCTTGGACTCAACGGCGCGGGCAAAACTACATTGCTGCGCGTGCTCGCCGGAGTCGAGCGACCCGATACTGGCGAAGTCGTGCCGGGGCATGGCCTGAAGATCGGGTACTACGCCCAGGAACACGAGACCCTTCGGCCAGAGGAGAGCGTGTTCCAGAACGTCCGCTCGGGAGCGCCGGCAATCGTGAGTGATGTTGAGATCCGTCGCATTCTCGGTGCGTTCCTGTTCAGCGGCGATCGTATCGAGCAGCACGCGGGGACGCTTTCGGGTGGGGAAAAGACGCGCCTCGCGCTCGCCGCGCTTGTCGTCTCCTCGGCGAATGTTCTTTTGCTCGACGAGCCGACGAACAACCTCGATCCGGCGAGTCGTGAAGAGGTGCTCTCTGCTTTACGAGCCTATGGTGGCGCGATTGTGTTGGTCACCCATGATCCGGGTGCGGTGCAGGCGCTTGCACCGGACCGGGTGCTGTTGATGCCAGACGGAGTCGAGGATCTCTGGAGTGACGAACTCGCGGATCTTGTCGCTCTCGCATAGCTCCGGACGGATTGCCGATGGTAAAAACCGCCGGAACCGTTAGGGTGAACAGGGAAAATATTCACAGGAGATCATCAGGCAGAACTCAGCGAGGCTCAAGAACCGGGCGCGAGAGTAGAGCTAGATCAAATCGGCAAGAACACAGTTTGCATGTCGAACGAAGTATGCAACAGTAAGGGAGTAACCATGGATGAGCATGTGGAGGGCAACACCGAGCACAACGGCAGCGCATCGGACGAACCCCTGATTCCACCTTCGAGACCGTTTCCTCCTCGCGAGGAGTCCGCTCCGATCGCGGAGCCTCCGACCGAGCCATTTTCCGTCACGCCAACCCCGACCGAGCAATTTTCCCTCGCGCCAACCCCGACCGAGCCCCTTCCGCTGATGCCACTATCGATGCCTTATTCACCTCCGAGGGCCGAAGGGAACGCCGCTTTCGCTGCGGGATCGGGCGCCACGCCACCTCCCGCTGGTACCTCCTGGGTTCCGCTTACCGACGACGGCTTTCCGGGACATCGCGCCAATCAGCGGCGACATGTCGTTGCGCTCGTGGCGGTTGTTGCACTGGTCGCGGGAGCGGCGGGTGCCGTTATCGGTATCTCGACTCAGCACCGTGCTCCCGCAACGGGCATCAGTTCGCTGCCAGCGACCCCTTCAACCTCTTCGAATTCTTTCTCATCGAAATCTGGGACCAATTACGTCACCTCGGTCGCGGCTGAGGTGACTCCCGCGGTGGTTGATATCGAGACAACAATTGCAACCCAGACGGGCACGACCGTGCAACAGGCGGCGGGCACGGGAATGATTGTCACCCCCTCGGGAGAGGTTCTGACGAATAACCATGTCATCGCGGATGCGACGAGTATCAAGGTCTTCATCCAGGGTCGCAAGGGGCTGTTTCGCGCCCATGTTCTCGGTGTCGATCCCCCGCAGAGTTCGGACATCGCGCTCTTGCAGATCGAGGGAGTCTCGAACCTTCCCTATGTGCATCTCGGCGACTCATCCCAGGTCACGGTTGGACAACCCGTCGTCGCCGTCGGCAACGCACTGGGGATCGGTGGTCCGCCATCGGTGGTGAGCGGGATCGTCTCCGCACTCAACCGCACGATTACCGCGGGAGATTCGACCGGCGTTGCAAGTGAGACGCTGCATGGATTGATCCAGACCGATGCGCCGATCGTCCCGGGAGACTCGGGAGGACCGCTGGTCAATGCCGCCGGCGTGGTGATCGGTATCGACACCGCCGCGTCGTCGACCCAGGGCAGCGGAGCCACGCTCGGATTTGCAATCCCGATCAACATCGCCCGTACGATTGTGACCAACATCGAGAACCATGTCGCCTCTGGTGGAATCATCCTGGGTGAGTCTCCCTATCTCGGGATCTTCGAGCAGACGGCTCCAGGGTTTGGTTCCGGCGGATTCAACTTCAACTTCGGGAACAGCGGCAACACGGGGATTACGGGCAACACCGGAACCGCGACTCCGAGCGCAGCCGGTGTCACGCTCGGTGGCGTGGCGATCGGGAGCCCCGCAGATCAGGCCGGGCTGCTCGCCGGCGACGTCATTACGGCGATCAACGGCGAGAAGACACCAACTTGGTCCGCGCTCGTCGCGATCGTGCAGCGGCTACGCCCGGGAGACACCATCTCGCTCAGCTTCGTCGACGCCTCCGCAGTGCCGCACACGGTCAGTCTCAAACTGGCAGGAATCCCCAAGTAGTTCGCTCGCGGGGCGCTCTCCGCGCCTCCTCGCGCACATGTTCCCCCCGGAACGCGGTTGTCATCTCTCCCCCTCAGATGTCGACTGCGACGAGCGAGGCCCCGTCCGCACTGTGGACGGGGCCTCGCTCATGAATCCGTCGCGATCTGACGGTAGAACAGCGGGCTACACGCCGCTCTTTGCTGCGAGATCGATTGCGATATTGAGCTGTTCGACGAGAGCCCGCGCTGAATTGAGGTCGAGTTCGACCGCGACACGCGCATCTGTCCCGAGGTCGTAGTTGACGAAGTCGAGCAGCATCGCGTGATCATCGTCGCAGTGTGAAGCGTGGTCATATCCAACGGTTGCCTGGGTGATGGGGAACCAGCCGTTGCTTCCCTTTCCCGCACCTTGAACCTTTGTTGTCGAGGCGATCATCGTGCACATGAAAGTTCTCTCTTTCTCGACCCGGGCTAGTTCGCGAGCTGTTTCGCCCAGAAGGCGAACACCTTCTCGGTTGCGTCCATCGCCTGCTCCTGGCGGTACATCTGATTCTGGTAATACATGAACCCGTGCCCCGCGCCATCGTAGCGGTGGAACTCGTAGTCTTTGTTGAGCCGCTTGAGCTCGGCTTCGTGCTGGTCGACCTGTTCGGGGGCCGGGGACTTGTCATCGTTGCCAAACAGCCCGAGGAGCGGAATTGTCAGTTTCTCGGTGTAGTCGATCACCGGAACCGGTCGCTGCGGGGTGAGCTGGTCTTCGGCCATGATGACGTTTCCGCCCCACAGGTCGATGACGGCCGTGAACCCTGGGACGAGAGAGGCGACGAGCAGGGAGTGGCGCCCACCCGAGCAGGTCCCCATCACGCCGACCTTGCCGTTCGAGGTCGGTAGTGCCTTGAGGTAGTCGAGCGCGGCGGCGCAGTCCGCGACGACCGAATCATCCGCGATCCCACCCTGGGCGCGGACCTTCGCCGTGACGTCATCGGAGGTGCCATGTCCGACGCGGCAGTAAAGGTCAGGACAGATGACGTCATATCCGTGTCGCGCGAGTCGCTCAGCGAACTCCTCATAGAACTCGTCCCAGCCGGGCATGTGATGGATCAGAACGATGCCGCCGCGGCGGTAGTCGTCGATTGGATGGGCGACGTACGCGTGGATCTCATCGCCGTTCCCACCTTTGAACGTGGTGATCTCCGCGGTGACGCTGACATGAGAGTCGGTGGTGAAGCTATTCCACATGAGATTCGTCCTCCTGATTGAAACGATTGGGTAGGGGCCAGCCTATGCGAGCGAGCGCATCGGATGGTAGGGAGAATTTCCGCGGGTTCCCCGAGAGGTGCGTCTTGGCATCGGTCTCCAACTGGTTGGGTATCCTCTGCAAAGCAGGGTGATTTGCCCGCGCGCGAGGAGGGTCAAAGCACTAGGGTGCTGGTTGCGAGGACTGGGATGGGCGGGTCCTCGCGGAGGTGACCGAGATGATCGTTGGAGTGCCACGGGAGGTAAAGACCGACGAGAACCGGGTTGCAATGACTCCAGCGGGGGTGCGCGAACTCGTCCACGCGGGACATGGCGTGCTGGTCGAGGCGGGCGCCGGCGCCGGCTCGATGATCTCCGATGAGCGATACGTCAATGCAGGAGCAAAGATCGTCGATCTCGCCGAAGAGGTGTGGGCGCGATGCGACCTCGTCGTCAAGGTGAAAGAGCCGATTGCCTCTGAATTCGCGTTCCTCGGCATTCATCGGGGACAGGTGCTGTTTACCTTTTTGCATCTCGCCGCCGCCCGCGGCTGTGTCGACGCGCTGGTCCAGGCAGACAATGTCGCGATCGCCTACGAGACCGTACGCGCAAGTGACGGCTCCCTTCCACTGCTCCGGCCAATGAGCGAGGTCGCAGGGCGGATGGCGCCGATGGTCGCAGCCACCCATCTGATGCGTCCCGGAGGTGGCCGGGGTGTGCTGATGAGTGGAGTTCCCGGTGTTCCACCGGCGCGGGTGGTTGTCATTGGCGGTGGTGTCGCAGGGCTCTCGGCAGCGACGATCGCTCGGGGGATGCACGCGCACGTCCAGATCCTTGACAAGAATCTCGATCTTCTTCGCTCGATCGATCACCACTTCGATGGAGCGGTCGAGACCATCGCATCGAACATGCACAATCTCGAAGAGGCCTGTCTTGAGGCCGATATCGTGATCGGCGCGGTGCTCAACGTTGGGGCAAAGGCGCCAAAACTCGTCTCTAGGGATCTCGCCTCGCGCATGCGTTACGGTTCGGTGCTCGTCGACATTTCGGTGGACCAGGGAGGGTGTTTCGAGGCGACCCGTCCGACGACGCACTCGAACCCGGTGTTCTTTGAGGATGGGTGTGTCTACTATTGCGTCGCCAATATGCCGGGGGCGACTCCTGCGACCTCGACCCAAACGCTCGCCAATGCCACACTGCCCTATTGCATCGAGCTCGCGAACTTGGGCTGGAGAGAGGCGGTCCGGCGAAACGCATCCCTGCGTGAGGGCGTCAACGTCGTCGATGGCATGGTCACCTGTGCTCCCGTGGCGCAGGCACACGGGCTTGTCGGTAATGACGTCGCAAAGTTGATTCGAGGAGCCGATCCACAAGTGGCGCGCAATCGCGGATGAGGAGCCGCAGATATCCATTCAGGCGGGTCGCTGAAGAGACCTCCTGGAGGGGGTGCGAGGACGGGCGCGCCGAGATCATCAGGGGAGATCATGACGCAATTGTGATGAGGAGTTCGCACCGCGGATGCAGGTCAAGCGATGGCTGACATGTTCGCGTTGCCCTTTCGTCATCTATTCGTTATGCTCCTCAGCGCCAGCCCATCGAATCAAGTTTCTGCCGCACGATTCGCTGTCTGGCAGTGGGCTTTTTCCACCGATCAGGGGGCCAGGTGGCGTGAATGAAATTGGACGGATCCAGGCGATGAACGCGCGCCCTCGAACCCACAGGTCGGTGTTTGACGCGTCGCGCGTCGTCCGATGAGCCTGTTCATTGAGTCGACGGGATTTGGCATCGTCGTCGCCTCGATCCTCTCGATCGCCGCGGTCGGCTTTACGTTGCAGTGGGGCGTCACCAATATCTTGAACCTCGCCTATGTGGATTTCATGATCCTCACGGCCTATCTCGACTACTCGCTCACTCAGGTCGCTGGACTTGACTTCTGGCTATCGGCGATCCTCTCGGTGCTCGCTGTCGGCGGGTTGTCAGTCGCGTTCAATCACTTTCTCATCCAGCCGTTCGTTCGGCGCGGGATCAAGTTCTTCTACCTCTTGATTATCGCCTTTGCGACCGGGACGGTGCTGCAATATGTCATCCAGTCGATCTGGGGTTCGACCTTTTTCAACATCAGTGTTGGGGGAAACCAGTCCTACGATCTCGGTGGCATGCTCTTGACAGAATCGCAGTTGATCATCATCGGCATGGCTCTCGTGGTGATGTTTTCGCTCCACATGCTTTTGACGCGAACCGATTTCGGACGTTCGATGCGCGCGGTGGCAATCAATCCAGTCCTCGCGCAGTGTTCAGGTATCCGCACCGCGGTTGTGTTGAACGCCACCTGGTTCCTCACTGGCGTGCTTTGTGGAATTTCGGGATTGGTGCTTGCGTTCAACACCGCGACCTTCGATGTGAATACTGGTACGGTTTACATCGCGCAGATCCTCGCGGCCGTCGTGCTCGGCGGGATCGGCTCTCCCTACGGAGCGATGCTCGCGGCGCTCATCATCGGACTGATATCTGAGTGGGCCTCTGCCTTCATCAACCCGTTCTTCAACGTCGTTGTTGCACTTATCGTTCTCGTCGGTGTCCTGTTGTTTCGTCCAGAAGGCCTACTGCGTTCCCTGACGACGAGCTCGGGGGGTGGTACCTCATGACCGCGTTCTTGGTCACGATGGGGATCTACTTCTTCATCGATCTGATTCTCGTACTGAGCGCGAATCTTCAGCTCGGATTGATGGGTATGGCGAACCTTGGATTTGTCCTGTTCCTCGGCATCGGCGCCTACGCGGCGACGGTCTTCTCGATCGGACCGGAGCCGGCAAACTCGCTCCAGCAGTATTTTTTCGGTGTCGCGCTGCCCTTCCCCCTGCCCATCATCCTGGCAATCGTCTGCGGCATGATCGGCGGACTTATCGTTGGTCTCGTCTCGCTCTATCGGATGCGTGGGCACTATCTCGCGATCATCACGCTGGCGATTCTGACGATATGTTCGACACTTGTCGAGGGATATCCGAAATTCCTCGGAGGCAGCAACGGCCTCACCGGAATCAAACAGCCGCTCGCATCGTTGACGAGTTCGTACAACGGATACCAGTTGATCTTTCTCGGACTGAGTGCGGTGCTTTGTCTCGCGGCCTTCCTGTTTTGCCAGCGTTTCATCCATTCACCGCTCGGCCGAATGGCGAAGGCGGTACGCGAGAATGAGTCAGCGGTAACGACGCTCGGGATCAACCCGTTCCGCGTGCGTCTGCTCGCGACGGTATGTGGTGGGGGAATGGCGGCGCTCTCGGGCGCACTCCTTGCCGAGTACGTGACCGCGTGGGGAATTGCGCCATGGTCGTTCACCGAGATCTTCCCTGCGACTGCGGCGATGATCATCGGAGGACGCGGCAACAATTGGGGAGTCGCGCTCGGAACGTTCATGACCTATGTCGTTGTCGGCGAGGGCCTTCCCTTCCTTCCGGGAATATCTGCAGATCCAGAGCTTGGGTACGCCATTCAGTGGATCATCTATGGGGTTGCGCTGGTCGCCTTTCTCTGGTTCCGTCCCTCTGGTCTTTTGCCCGAACGAAAGGGACGCTGGAAGCACGCTCCAGAGTTTGTTCCCGCCATGGTGTCGGCTCCCTCCGATCTTCCCGCAGCGGCGACGATCGCCGAGCAGGTAGCGCAAGAGGGGGTGCATGCCAGTGACCAGTGATGCGATCCTTGAGGCCGACGGTGTCAGCTGTGCCTTCGGCGGCGTCCAGGCGGTCGACCACGCCTCGTTGAAGATAGACCGCGGCACAATCACCGGCTTGATTGGCCCGAACGGCGCCGGCAAGTCCACGTTGGTCAACATCATCTCTGGTCACACCAAGGCTCAGGAGGGCAAGATCGTCTTCGCCGGACACGAGACGACTGGGATTCCCGCCTACCAGGTGGCCCGGCGGGGTCTGATCCGCACATTCCAGCTCTCCAGCGAGTTTCCCAACATGACGCTTCTCGAGAACATGCTGGTCGCCCCGCGACAGATGGGGACGGGTTTTTGGAATGCGATGTTCCGGAAGTCCGTCTGGAACCGTCAGGAGTATGAACTGCTCGACAAGGCGCGTCACCTTCTTGTCGAGTTCGGTCTCTACAAGCTCGCGGATGAGTATGCGGGGAACCTGAGCGGTGGACAAAAGCGTCTGCTCGAGATTGCCCGAGCGTTGATGGCCGACCCGACGATGTTGGTGCTGGACGAGCCGATGGCCGGCGTTGCGGGCGTGTTGATCGACCGGCTCGTCGACCACATCCTCGAACTCAATAGGTCCGGCCTCACCTTTTTGGTCATCGAACACGACCTCGAGGTGGTCGACCGTCTGTGCGAGAACGTCTACGTCATGGCCCAGGGGAGTGTCCTCGCGTACGGGTCGATGAGCGACCTGCGTCAGAACGAAAGCGTCCTTGAGGCCTACCTTGACTGATTCTTCTCACCCTGGCGCAGCGGCGGTGCCGACAAAGGCGAGAGAACTCGCGCGTCACGAGCTGGTGATCTCCGATGTCACCGCGGGCTATGGCCCGGTGCCGATCATCCACAACGTCTCGATGCGCGCCGAGTCGGCGCGTCTCGTCGCGTTGATCGGGCCCAACGGCGCCGGCAAGAGCACGCTGCTCAAGGCGATCATGGGGATCTTGCATCCGAGAAATGGTTCGATCCTGCTCGATGACACTCCTGTACACGACCTGCGCCCGGATCAGATCGTCCGCGCCGGAATTGGCTATGTTCCCCAGGTCGGTGACGTCTTTGACCATCTCACGGTGGCGGAGAATCTCTCGGTCGGTGGCATCATCGCGAAGAAAACCCGCGATGCAAAGCGCGAGGAGGTGCTGGAGCTCTTTCCACTGCTCGTCCCTCGTCTCAAACAGCGCGCACGGACCCTGAGCGGAGGAGAGCGCCGAATTCTCGCGGTGGCACGCGCACTGATGAGTTCGCCAAAGCTCGTGATCATGGATGAGCCAAGTGCGGGTCTGAGTCCAAGGGCGATGAAGCTTGTCTGGGAGCACCTCGAGATCCTGCGTGACGAAGGACTTGCGCTGCTTGTTGTCGAGCAGAAAGCCAAGGCGATCATGGCGATTGCCGACTGGGTCTATGTTCTCGTAGATGGGCGCAACGCGCTCGAGGCGGCCGGAGAGACGATGCTCGCAAACGTGCACGATCTCGGAAGAATCTTCATGGGCCAACAGCTCACGTTAAACACGGGGCCAGAGGTACCGGAGGGTGCATGAACCTAAGTACCACAACACCAGCCAACATTGGCTACAAGAAAGCAAGGGGGACAGCATGGGGAGACAACCTCTTTTCTCAAGAGGCAAGATGAAGTTCGTCGCGTTGCTCGTGGGAGTTGTACCAGTATTTGCCCTCACGGCATGCGGGGCGGCAAGCCAGACGCCGGCGAAGCAAAAGGCGTCAGGTGCAGCGGTGCAGATCGACGTGTTCAGTCCGTTCTCGGGTGCGAACGCGTTCATCGGCACGACGTTCAACCTTCCTCCGGTGAAGATGGGCGCGGCGCTCATCAATGCCGCCGGTGGAATCAACGGCCATCCGGTCTCGGTCATCGCGACGGACTCGGGAACCGACCCTGCAGACGCGCTTCCCGCGATCCAGCGGTTGTTCGTCCAGCATTCGGGTGTTGCGGGCATGCTCGGGCTCGACTCGTCGAATGCTCCGGCGCTCGCTCCGGTGATGAACAGTCACAAGGTGGTGACGATGAGCCTTGCCGGTACGGCCTCGCTCGACAAGAACACGAATGCCTACTTCTTCCGACTCGCCTCGCCGGACTCGATGATGGGAACCGCGCTCGCGCAGTCCGCATTGCACTTTGGCTACAAGAAGGTGGCGTTGATCTTTGACTCGAGTGGTACCTCGCAGTCAGATGTTCCTGGCATCGTCAAGGAGTACACCAACCACGGCGGAAATATTGCCCTGAACGAGACCGTCCAGGTTGACCAAGCCTCGTATCGTACCGAGGTAGCAAAGCTCAAGGCTGCGCACGTTCAGGCACTCATCACCGAGACCGACCCGCAGACCGCGGCGACGTTGTATGCAAATATGAAGCAGCTCGGCGTCATTGGAATCCCCGTCATCGGCGGAGCCGAGAATGACGTTGCGGCATACTTCACCTCCGTCGCGAAGGCTGTCGGCGGCATGGCTGCCGAGTCGAAGTTCATGTATGTCGAGAACTTCGCACCTGCAACTGCACCGGGACAGGCCTACTTCAACGCGCAGTGGGCGAAGGCTGATCCAAAGGGTGGCGCACCGGTGCCACCTCAGTACGCGCTCTATGACGGTCTGAACATCATGGCGCTTGCGATGGACGAGGCTCATTCGTCGACTCCCTCGGTGTATCTGCACTTCATGAAGAAGGTCACCTACAACCCGGGCGGCGAGGTCGTCTCGAACTACGCACAGGGTCTTGCTGCTCTCAATGCGGGGAAGAAGATCCAGTACGAGGGAGCCTCTGGACAGTTGGTGTTCAACAAGTACAACTGGCCACCACAGGGCTTCGAGCTTTTGAAGCTCACTCCGAAGGGAGCGCTGAAGTCTGTGTACAAGCAGACGAGTTCCTCGGTGGGCGCATACTTCAAGTAAACCCATCAGTTGCCAAGGAGGGGGCTCCGTCGCCTGTTGCGGCGGAGCCCCCTCGTGCTTTCCGGGTTGTGCTGACACCCTTTGGCATGTGCGTTGTGCGATTGAACCACGCTGCTTAGCTTGAAATCACTGAAATACTCCGGTGATCTTTCGACGTGATGGAGTCGGCAACCGTTTGATATCAACGACGGCGTTCCACGAGTCCTCCGTGAATCTGGGCGTGGCTCAAGAGAGCTTTTCGCTCCTCTTTGGACTGTGAGCCGCTCGGCAACTGTGGGCCATCGACGATGATCGCTGTCGGGTGCGAAGTGACAACGTAATGGTCCCGACAGGCCTTGACGACATGTTTTGAGAAGTACCCGGAATCGGCCCGCAGCGGCATCGTCGGTCCAGGGTTCGCCGCCGCACTCAATTCGGTGATGATGTCGCAGGCGCGCACAACCTTCGGCAATGTATCGAGGTCAATCTCGAAGGCGATCTGGTCCTTTTTGTAAGAAACGGTGCGCTGTCATACGTGTTCAGCAGGCCTTTTGACGGCGAAAACGCGATGCGCAAGATGGGCCAAGCAATGTTGCCGCTCCGCCACGCGGCGTATGTCGTATCGGCCGTGTCGTCGATGGGATGGTTGTCGATTATCTTTGATCTCTGTCGCGTCCTCGTTTTTTTCACGAAGGCCACGCAATTCATGGTGACGGCCATCTCGCCGTTTCGAGTCTCACTCGGCTGCTTCGCACTCTCCAACGAGGCGGTCGATTGGGTCCGGGCTCCGAAACTTGGCACCGATCGGAACGATGGTCAGCGTCTCATGAGGCTCTTTACTCCTCTTGAGATCCGTACCAAATAGAAATTCTCTGCTTCGGACTACCGATTACCGTCTACGTGTCAGCTTGAAAGCGAGAACACAACGTCGACGGTGGCCGTTACCGCCTGCGTCCCAGGACGTAGCGGCACGGCAGTGGCAGGGCCCGCAGAGCGCTTTTGAGCCGCGGCGTAATTGAACGGAATCGGAGTCGTCGAGTTCGACTGATCGGTGATCTTGGCAACCGAGACGACCGCGGAGTTCGCTGCCTCTGCGAGCACATCGGCCGATGTCCGCGCGTTTCGGATTGCGGCGGCTCGAGCGAGGTTTAACACGCCATTCACATTTTCGAGTGAGTACGAGATGTTATCGATACTCGCGTCGTTCCCGACAGATGACTGCGCGGCAGAGATCAACGCTCCTGCGTTCGCAAGATCTTTGAGCGTTGCGGTGAGGCTATTGCTTGCGATGTAGCCAGACGGCTTACCGTTCGAGTTGTAGTTCTTGCCGACGGTAAGATTCGATGTCGCGAGATCCTTCGCGGGAACACCGCCTTGGCGAAAGACACGCTGAAGAGCGCTCATCTCGGCATTATCCCTCGTGAGTGCTGCATTTGACGTGGGTCGCACAACCTGAACCGTAAGATTCACGGTCAACGTGTCCGGCTTGGCATTTATCGTCGCGGTTCCCGTCACCTCAACAGTATCCGCCACAGCCATTGCAGACGGCGCCGAATTCGCCAGCGCAATGCCACCTGCCGCAATTGCGAGCGCAATCGCGGTGATCGAATACAGGACTGCGACATGAGGCTTGTCAAACAATGCCAATTGCCTCCCCTTCGACTCAGTAGGGAGATCCTACGTGCCATTATGTCGACGTTTGGTTCGCCCCGGCAAAGTTGGAGTGTCAATCTCTTGCTCCGCGGAAGGACCTTCTGACTCGAGGCTCTCTTAGCAGCGAGCTTCGGACTGCGCTGGCGGGAGATAATCCAGTTCGAGGTGCAAGAGCTCTTTGTTGAACCAGTGGACGTAACTCAAAGTGGCTCACTCGATCTCACCGACGTCACGCCAGGGTCGATCGTGATGGGCCAGCTGATTGGCGAGCTTGTCGGTGCCAAGTCTCTTCGACGCGATGGCCACAAGCACAATCCCGGCGCCTGCTACTGCTCGATCGACCTCAAAGTCCATGTTCGGTCTCGTTGGATTGTACGATTGTGCCTGCACCGGAATAGTGCCAATCTGTGGTTGGTTGATGTGTTCTTTCGCGAGTTGCATCTTCCCAACACTGAGGCGTTTTCAGCGTGTGGTCGTTATGAAGAATGTCAAATCATCGGTGTTTTTCGGTGGTTCCAGGCTGAGAACAACGTGAAGGTATCAATGCTTCGATGTCGCGCAATGCACGACTAGCGGTATGTGCAAGAGGGAGAACACCATGCAAGAGCACTACCAGATCATCATCGTCGGAGGAGGACCGGTCGGGATTGCACTCGCGGTCGAGCTTGCGCAGCGCAACGTGTCATGCGCGGTGGTGGAGCGACATCTCGAGGTGGGGAGGATTCCAAAGGGACAGAACCTCACGCAGCGTACCCTTGAGCACTTCTATTTCTGGAACTGCGTCGAACAGCTGAGGGCGGCGCGCCTTCTTCCTCCGAACTATCCGATCGGCGGCCTCACCGCCTATCGCAGTCTTGCCAGCGAGTACTGGTATGTTCCGCCCGGGCTCGAGCAGGTGCAGTCGTATCACTTCCAGGACAATGAGCGGCTCCCGCAGTATCTGACTGAAGAGGTACTTCGCAGGCGCCTTACTCAGCTCGAGAGCGCAACGACGAAGTTCGGCTGGACGGCCAAATCCATCGAGCAGGATGATTCGGAGGTGCGTGTCACCATCGCCGGTGAGGAGTGGCCTTACGAGGAGATGGAGATAACGAGCGACTACGTCGTTGGATGCGACGGTGCACGTTCGCTTGTCCGCCAACAGCTGGGCATTGTGCGAGAGGGTCCGGATTTCGGTGAGCGGATGGCGCTTCTCGTCTTTCGTTCGCGCGATCTTCACGAGGGCCTCAAGCGATTTCCTGAACGGACGACCTATCGCGTCCTGCGTCCCGAACTCAAGGGTGTGTGGCAGTTCTTTGGGCGCGTCGATGTCGGCGAGACCTGGTTCTTCCATGGTCCGGTCCCTGACACGACGACGGCTAGAGATATTGAATACCTCCACGACATGCTCGAGGAGGCCGCAGGTTTCCCGATCGCGGTCGAGTTCGAGCACATTGGGTTCTGGGACCTGCGCGTCGAGGTGGCCACGACCTATCGCAACGCACGGGGATTCATCGCCGGGGACGCGGCGCACAGCCACCCTCCCTACGGCGGTTTCGGCCTCAACACCGGACTCGAGGACATCGCGAACCTCGGCTGGAAACTCGCCGCCCGAGTTCAGGGATGGGGTGGTGACGCCCTGCTCGATTCCTACTCGGAGGAGCGCCAACCGGTGTTCAAAGAGACCGGAGAGAGGGTCATTGCCGGTGGGATCCTCAATGACCGCGAGTTCCTCGCAACCTATGATCCCGAAGCCAACCGAGAGGCATTTGAGGCACAGTGGAGGCTGCGCACCTCGGGCGATTCGGCTGGTCCTGGATATGAGCCGAACTATGCGGGTTCGACTGTCGTATTCGGTCCCGAGGGGGCACGCTGTGGCGCGACTGGTCGGTACACCTTCGTCGCCCAGGCGGGACATCATCTCGCGCCAGTGCTTTTGTCGAATGGCCACAACGTCTATGAGGAACTCGGTGATCTGTTCACGCTGCTCGCATTTGATGCAGACGCGGAGGCTGTGCAGAGCTTTGAGTCTGCCGCGACGCGGAGAAATCTCTCGTTGAAGACCGTGACTGACAGCTTTGAAGGTCAACGGGGTGAGCTCAAATCGCGGCTCGTCCTTGTTCGGCCGGACCAGTTCGTCGTGTGGGCCGGTGACAGCCTTGGGCCAGATCCGAAGGAGATCTTTGACCGCGCGACGGGGTCGGGCTGAATCGGTCGCCCGCCCGTTCTCGGTGATCAGCCCGCCAGTTGCAATCCGCCAGTTGAAAGTTGTGACTGCGCGAGACTGACCGTTCATGGCAACCCATCTGCTTGCGGTCGATGAGGGAACGACGCAGGTAACAGTTGTGGTCGTCGATGCTTCGGGGGCCGTCGTCGGAGGTCGCTCTGGTGAACTCCATCCGGAGTATCCCCGCCCCGGATGGGTCGAGCAGGATCCGCTCGAGATCTGGGATGTGGTTGCTGGTCTCTTGCCAGCGGTGTTGCACGAGGCGGGCCTTGGCAAAGCCGATGTAGCCGGACTCGGCATCACCAATCAGCGCGAGACCGTGGTGCTCTGGGAACGATCGACGGGAAGGCCGGTTCATCCAGCGATTGTCTGGCAGGACCGGCGGAGCGCAGATCTGTGTCGGAGGCTCAAGGCTCGCGGGCTCGAAGAGCGCGTTGCACAGCGCACCGGACTTCTGCTCGACCCCTATTTCTCCGCAACCAAGGTCGCTTGGCTGCTTGATCATGACCCAGAGCTGCGCAGGCGCTGTGCGCGAGGAGAGATCTGTTTTGGAACGATCGATTCCTGGCTGATCTTCAAGCTCACCGGCGGCAACGCTCATGTCACCGAGGCAACGAACGCTTCGAGAACGCTGCTGATGGACCTTGCCACACTTAGATTCGAAGATGAGCTTCTCGACATCTTTGGAATTGACCGGTCGATGCTTCCCGAGATCAAGCCGTCGGGTTCGTACTTTGGCGAGGTGTCCGCATCGATTGGGGCGGTCGGTCACATCGCGATAACGGGAGTGCTCGGTGATCAGCAATCCGCGCTGTTTGCCCAGGGATGTCATCGACCCGGCGAGGCGAAAAATACCTACGGCACGGGATCGTTCGTGCTCGCAAACACCGGAGCCGAACCGCCCACCGAACGGGGCGACCTGCTGGCAACCGTCGCATTGGGTCGGCAGCACAGCGCCGACTACGCGCTCGAGGGATCAATCTTTGCAACCGGCTCCGCGGTGCAGTGGCTGAGGGACGGACTTGGCGTGATCGCCCATGCCAAAGAGACGGAGGCTCTTGCTGGGAGCCTCTCGGGAAACGACGATGTGTGGTTCGTGCCGGCGCTTGCTGGGCTCGGCGCGCCTTACTGGGATCCCGGGGCACGTGGTGTCCTGATCGGGATTACCCGCGGTACAACGAGGGCCCATGTGGTGCGCGCCGTGCTCGAGAGCATCGCTTTGCGGACGCGCGACGTGCTTGAGGAGATGAAGAGGCTCAAAAGACCAGTCACCGAGCTGCGGGTCGACGGGGGTGCGGCGGCCAACGACTGGTTGATGCAGTTCCAGAGTGATGTCACTGGGATTCCCGTCGAGGTCGCCGCAGTACGCGAGACGACCTCGCTCGGAGCCGCCTATCTCGCGGGAATCACGGCCGGGATCTGGAGCGGCATCGAGCAGGTCGACCGATTGCGCAAAGGTGGGAGGCGCTTTGAACCACACTGGACCGAGATCGAGCGCGATGAGCTCTACTCGCGTTGGACCAAGGCCGTCGACCGGTCTCGAAACTGGGTTGATCCGGACTGAACCGGTTGAACCTTTGGGAACATTGGCAGCTGGGCGTGCGTTCTCGTGGTGTGGTCTTGCGTGAGTGGTGCGGGTGTGCTTTCAGGTCATTCGGAGTGTCGCGTCAGCGCGGCAGATACCAGTGGTGCGGAGCGACGACGCTATCGACTCTGGCAGGCCCCCACGAGCCCTTGCGGTACGGCTCAACCGGCGGAGGATTCTCAAGTAGTGGCGTGGCGATCTCCCAGAGGCGCTCGATGCCATCCGAACGCGTGAAGAGTGTCTGATCTCCGATCATCGTTTCGAGGATCAGGTTTTCGTAGGGTTCGAGATTGTTGCCGGAACAGAACGAGTCCTTATAGTCAAAGGTCATCTCGGCCGGACCGAGCTGCATCGATGGTCCGGGCAACTTTGCCAGGAAGTGCGTAAGAATCGAACCCGGATCCGCGAAATCGATGACGATCATGTTGCCCCGACGGTGGCGAAGATCATTGGTCACCGGAAAGAGGTGGGCGTTGGGCTCGTGCAACCCGATGGTGATGAGCTGACGACTCTCGGCCATGCATTTCCCGGTGCGCAGATAGAACGGAACACCATTCCACCGCTCGTTTTCCACCTCGACTTTCATCGCGACAAACGTTTCAGTCTGAGAGTCGGGGTCGACATTTCGCTCCTCGCGGTAACCTTCGTACTGTCCGCGTAGAACGTGAGAAGGGTCGATCATCTTGACCGATTTGAATAGTTCGCAGACTTCTTCACGCAGTGGCCCAGCGGTGAGCGACGAAGGCTGGTTCATGGCGATGAATCCAAGGACCTGGAACAGGTGCGTCACGACCATGTCGCGAAAGGTGCCGGTCTCTTCGAAAAAGGTTGCTCTTCCCTCGATAGACAGTGTCTCGGGTATGTCGATCTGCACGTAGCTCACGTAGTTCCGGTTCCAGATCGGCTCAAACAGTCCATTTGCAAACCGGAACGCGAGGATGTTGTCAATCGACTCCTTGCCGAGAAAGTGGTCGATCCGAAAGATCTGCGATTCGTCGAAGGTGGTCTTGATCGCTGCGTCGAGCGCGAGCGCGGTCGCGAGATTGGTGCCGAATGGCTTTTCGCAGATGACGCGCGCGTTCCTGTCAAGACCGGTCGACTCGAGCATCTTGACCATTTCGAGTACCGCGTCGGGTGGGACGGCGAGATGGAGAAGATGTCGCACCGCCCCACCGATCTCGCGGTCGGCCTGCGCCACGGCGTCCACGAGATCTCCCGTACCGTCGGAGTTCGCCTCGGCAAAGGAGAGTCTCTTTGCAAAGTCATTCCAGATCGTTTCAACACGTTTGATCGTTCCGAACTGGTCGATCGCGTTCTTGGCGTGTTGACGGAATTCATCGGTCGTGAGCGCGAACTCCCGAGGAGCTGACCCGATGATCCGGTAGTGGTGCGGGAGCAGACCGGAGACGGCAAGTCGAAAGAGGCCGGGGAGGATTTTGCGCTTCGCGAGGTCGCCCGTCGCTCCGAAGAGCACGATCACGTGGTTGTCAAGGTCGCTTGCGTCAAATCTGTATTGGGGAAATGTCATGGGCGGACGCTCCTGGTCGTGATTGAGACCATATCGCCGGAACCGATGAAGAATCCGGTCACCAGCTCTGGCGCGAAGATTCCGTGATCAATCACGCCTGGCGTGCAAGAGAGTCTGTCGTCCAGTGTGCGCGGATCTTCGATATCTCCGAGAAAGTCGGCGATGATCCCTCCATCCGGGCTGCGTTGTCCGTCCACCGTGTCGCGGATCGTCGAGGGTTCCAGACGTTGCAGGGTTGTGGAAATGCCAAAGGCCAAAAGCTCCATTGGAACCGGTGGGGAGAGTGCATCGACGAGCTTGGAGGAATCGGCGATGATGACAAATCGCTCGGATGAGGCAGCGACGATCTTCTCGCGGGTGTGTGCTCCTCCGCCTCCTTTGATCAGCCACCCCTGTGTGGTGATCTGATCGGCGCCATCGATGGTGAGATCGAGTCGATCAAGGGTGTCGAACGGAGCAATCGCGAGGCCAAATGCCCTCGCCGCCTGTTCGGTGCGCGGCGAGGTCGCGACACAGGTGATGCGCATCCGTTGATGCGCGAGTATCGGGAGCAGGTATGCAACGGTCGATCCCGTCCCAAGGCCGATACGCATGCCGTCTTCGACAAGTTCGGCCGCAGACTGGGCGGCGAGTTGCTTTTCGCGTTCGAGGTCCTCGGTCATTTCGCCGCGCTGTCGGTCATGATGAGCGAGCGCGCCGCCCTGACCTGTCCAGCTGGAATCGAAGTGTCGCCATGCAACAGCTCCGAAAGTGGTCGTTGCTTGTCCGATCCGGTGACGAGCCAGAGGATCTGATTGGCGCGCTCGAGAGCCGGGTAGGTGAATGTCATCCGTCGGTATTTCTGGTACTCCCCGCTGATCGCGATCAGTCGGTCCGTCACCTCGAGGACGCGATCACCGGGTATGAGTGAGGCGGTGTGGCCATCCGCACCGAGGCCGAGGTGGATAAGGTCGATCCTCTCGGGAAGCCCGAGACCGTAGTGAGCCGAAGCCGCCTCGAGATCGGTCTCGTTCACCGGCATTTTCACAATTGAAGGGTGTACGTCCTTGAGGCATCGTTCGAGATGCGTCAGATTCCGCGCGGGGTCGCCAGGTGGTGCGATCCGCTCATCGACCTGGTAGATCACGATGCTCTTCCAGGGGAGTTCGAGGGCGGCGAGTTCGGAGAGCATCGCCCAAGGCGTGTTGCCTCCGCTCATCGCAATGTTGCATCTCCCCGTTGCGGCGACCACCTCGGTTGCGAGCGCTGCGATGAACCGTGCAGCGCTCTTCGCGAGCGAGTCGACATCGGCAAAGACCTGCAGCTCATGATGCACCTCAGGAGTGCTTCTCGATGTGTCCGCCAAACCCTGAGCGCATCGCGGAGAGTATCTTCGCCGCGAAATCTCCCTCACCGCGCGATGCATAGCGTTGCCACAGGGCTGCACTGATCACCGGAGCCGGAACAGATTCGTCGATCGCGGCCTGCACCGTCCAACGACCCTCACCTGAGTCCGAGACCCTGCCGCTATATTCAGCGAGTTCTGGCGAGCGGGCGAGTGCGTCGGCGGTCAGGTCGATTAGCCACGAGCTAACGACAGAGCCGTGGCGCCAGACCTCTGCGACCTCGGCGATATCGATGTCGTACTTATAGGCATCCGGATCACGAAGGGGAGAGGTTTCCGCATCTGCCGTCTGGGCGAGACTGCCCACATTTGCGTGCTTGATGATACTGAGTCCCTCGGCGATCGAGGCCATCATCCCGTACTCGATCCCGTTATGCACCATCTTCACAAAGTGACCCGCACCGTTGGGTCCACAGTGCAGGTAGCCCTCGAGGGCGCTGCTGTCTCCGCGGGTTCGCCCCGGTGTCGGTTCAGTGCCATTCGTCCCGGGCGCGATCGACTTGAAGATCGGATCAAGTCGCGAGACGATCTTGCTCTCACCACCGATCATCAGGCTGTAGCCGCGTTCGAGCCCCCAGATGCCACCACTCGTGCCGCAGTCGACGTAGTGCAGGCCAAGCGCAGCGAGTTGGGCTGCACGTGAGATATCGTCTCGGTAGTAGGAGTTTCCCCCGTCAATGACGACATCATCCGGAGCGAGGTGAGCGACGAGCTCGTCCAACGCGGACTGGGTGATTGCCGCAGGCAACATCAGCCAGACTGCCCGTGGCGCGTCGAGTTTGGTAACGAGATCTTCGAGCGATGTCGCGCCGGTCGCCCCATCGGCCTCGAGCGCGCGAACGGCCTCTTTGTTGAGGTCATAGACGACACAGTGGTGCCCGTCGCGCATGAGTCGACGGGCGAGGTTTGCCCCCATTCGTCCGAGGCCCATCATTGCAATTTGCATCGGTTGTTCAGTTGCCATGAACGTCCTCGTCTCTCTTGAGTTCTCGGTAGCGTCGAATGAGCGCGTTGGTCGATGAATCATGCAAAAGCTCTGGAATGTTCTGGTCATCGAGTTCGGGGATGATTTTGAGCGCCAGCTCTTTGCCGAGTTCGACGCCCCATTGGTCGAATGAATCGACCCCCCATATGGTGCCCTGAACGAAGACGATGTGCTCATAGAGTGCCACGAGCGAACCGAGCAGACGCGGGGTGAGCATCGTTGTCATGAGCACGTTCGTCGGACGGTTTCCCTCCATCACGCGAAACGGGACGATGCGTTCGGCCGTTCCCTCGGCGCGTACCTCTGCGTCGGTCCTGCCAAATGCGAGTGCTTCGGCCTGTGCGAAGACGTTCGAAGACAAGATATCGTGGTGGTCGCCGAGCGGATTGAGGCCCCGGGCGAAGACGATCAGATCGAGTGGAATCGGCGTCGTGCCCTGATGGATGAGCTGGTAGAAGCTGTGTTGTCCGTTGGTCCCGGGCTCTCCCCAGTAGATCGCTCCGGTCTCGTAGTCCACGGGCGTGCCCTCGTTGGTGACGTGTTTGCCGTTGGATTCCATGGTCAGCTGTTGGAGATACGCCGGAAGTCGCTTGAGATACTGGTCATAGGGCATGATCCCCGCTGACTGGAAGCCGAAGAAGTCGCGGTACCACAGGCCGATCATTCCCATGATCACCGGGAGATTCTGCTCGAACGGGGCGGTCCGAAAATGCTGGTCCATCTCGTAAAAGCCGGCGAGCATCTCCGCGAAGTGCTCGGGGCCGATTGCGATCATCGTTGAGAGTCCGATGGCCGAATCCATTGAGTAACGACCACCTACCCAGTCCCAGAATCCGAACATGTTCTCTCGATCGATACCAAAGGCTGATACTCGCGAGGCCTCGGTGGAGACCGCGACGAAGTGTTGTGCTACCGCCGCTTCGCCGAGCTCTTCTACGAGCCAGTCACGGGCCGAGTGTGCATTAGTGAGCGTCTCGAGGGTGGCGAAGGTCTTCGAGCAGATGATGAACAGCGTCTCGGCGGGTTCGAGATCGCGCACGGCCTCGACAAAATCCGTGGCATCGACGTTCGAGACGAAGCGGAAGGTTAGATCGCGTCTCGCGTAGAAACGGAGCGCCTCGTAGGCCATGACTGGACCGAGATCCGAACCCCCGATGCCAATGTTGATGACATTCTTGATCGGCCGTCCGGTGTGTCCTTTCCATGTTCCCGAACGCACGCGACGCGAGAAGTCGGCCATCTGGTCCAAGACGGCGTGCACCTCCTTGACGACATCGACGCCGTCGACAAACAGCGACGCGTCCTTTGGCATACGGAGCGCAACCCCGAGATCCGCTCGATTTTCCGAGACATTGATGTGCACGCCCTCGAACATCTCTTCGCGTCGCTCCGCGAGTTTTACATCGTCGGCGAGATTGAACAGCAGGTTCATTGTTGTGTCGTTGATTCGGTTCTTTGAATAGTCCAGATAGATTCCTGCGGCGTTGGCGCTAAGCCGTTCACCGCGCCCGGGGTCCGAGGCAAACAGGTTCCTGAGATGCAATGGGGAGATCTCTCGATAGTGGGCCTCGAGAGCCTTCCAAGATGAGCGTTTCCGTAGTGCGCTTGTGGACATAGCGGTTGTTCGTCCTTGTTTGCGACGTGGCTGTTGCCGGGCTAGTGGAGCGACTTTTTCTGGCTGTCGATTTTTGCGAGCAGGCTGTTCCACGAGTCTACGAATGAGCGGGCCCCCTCTTGTTGTAGTTGGAGGGCGAGCGCCTGTACGTCGACGCCGGCATCCGCGAACTGTTTGAGTTGCGCGAGGTACGCACCACCGTCTCTCGGGAGCGGCTCGCCGACCTCACCGTGATCGAAGAACGCCTCAAGGGTTGTGTCGGGCATCGTGTTGATCGTGAACGGAGCGACGAGCCCGCGTACGTAGAGGATGTCCGATGCGAGTGGATCCTTGGTCTTCGTGCTCGCCCAGAGCAACCTTTGCATGCGCGCGCCTGAGTTCGCGAGACGTCGAAAACGGTCCGACTCAATGACCTCGACGTAGGCCCGGTAGACCTCATGGCCGATGACAAGACCAAGTCTGTTGCGCATCTCATCGGGCACGGACTTTGCAACTGCGCTGTCCCAACGGGAGATGAAGAGCGATGCGACGGATCCTACGGCTGGGTCAAGCCCGTTCTCGACGCGGCGTTCGATCCCGCGAAGGTAGGCATCGACACAGGCGCGGTACTGGTCGGCATCGAATAGCAGCGTCACGTTGACCGGCGTGCCAGACGCGATGCACTCCTCGATCGCCGGGAGACCCTCTGGAGTTCCGGGGATCTTGACGAAGAGGTTGGGTCGGTCGGCGCGGGCATGGATCGCCTTTGCGGCCTCGATGGTCTTGGTGGTGTCGTGTGCGAGGAGGGGAGATACCTCAAGCGAGACCCAGCCGTCGACGCCGTCGGTGCATTCGTGGGTTTTCGCGAAAAGATCCGCGGCGCGCTGCAGATCTTCGATGGCGAGTTCGAAGAAGGTCTCTTCGTCTGACAGACCGCGCGCCCTCAACGTGTGGATCGACGCGTCGTAGTCACCAGTTGTAATGGCATTGTCAAAGATCGACGGGTTTGATGTCAACCCGGTCACGGAGTACGCATCGATGTAGCGCTGGATCTGGCCACTATCGAGCATTCCCCGCGTGATGTTGTCGAGCCAGAGGCTCTGGCCCTGTTGATGAAGCAATGCGGTTGCGTTCAACGTGATCTCCCTTGTTTGGCCAGCACCTCTTGCGCGACGTGGACGATGACGTCTTTGGTGAATCCATACTTTGTCAAAAGTGCCTTCAGCGGAGCTGAGGCTCCAAAGGTGTGCATACCCACAACCGCGCCATCGTCGCCTACGTAACGTTCCCACCCGAAGGTCGACGCCTGTTCGATCGCGACCCTGGCGGTGATGGCAGGGGGAAGAACGCCATTCCGGTACGCTTGGGTCTGTCGTTCAAAAAGCTCCCAGCAGGGCATGCTCACCACGCGCGTCTGAACGCCGTGTTTGCCGAGCGCATCTTTTGCTTCGAGCGCGAGATGCACCTCGGACCCGGTCGCGAGGAGAATGAGTTCAGGTGGCCCCGCGTCGGGATCGACGAGCACGTAGGCCCCGCGTGCGACTCCTGTTGCCGGGGCCATGATCGTGCGGTCAAGCGTTGGCAGAGCCTGCCGGGTAAGCACCAGGGCGGCTGGTTCGCGCTGGAGCGTCGCGACGATCCGCCACATCTCAACGACCTCGTTGGCATCGGCCGGACGAAAAACGAGGAGTCCCGGCATCGCGCGCAGCGAGGCGAGCTGCTCGACTGGCTGATGGGTCGGTCCGTCCTGACCTACTCCGATCGAGTCGTGGGTGAAGATGTGGATCACCGGAATCTCCATGAGTGCCGAGAGTCGGATCGCGGGGCGCGCGTAGTCAGAGAAGATGAAGAATGTGGACCAAAAGGGACGGACTTTGGTGAGCGCGATTCCGTTCGCGATGGCGGCCGATGCGTGCTCGCGAATGCCAAAGTGGATGTTCCGGCCACCGGGTTCGCCAGTCTGCAGCTCACCTGCCCCGTCAAAGACAAGATGGGTCATCGTCGACGGCGCGAGGTCCGCTGCTCCGCCGATGACCCACGGCACTGCCTCAGCGAACGCGTTGAGCACCTCGCCGGAGGAGACTCTGCTCGCAAGTCCCGTCGTGTTTGTCGGGTATGCCAAAAGTGCGCGGTCCCAGTCCTCTGGCAACTCGCGTCGTTGCATCTGTCCGAGCTCGCGGGCGAGCTCGGGATAGAGGTCCGCGTAGCTCTCGAGCTGCTTCTCCCATTTTGAACGCGCGGCCAGGCCGCGATGGCTGACTCCTGCTTCGAACGCGCCATAGACGCGTTCAGGAATGTAGAACTCGCGATCCTCGGGCATACCGAGGAAGCGCTTTGTCGACCGCACGCCTTCGGGACCCAAGGGTTCGCCATGCGCCTTTGGAGAGTCCTCGACCGGCGATCCATAACCGATGTGGCTGTGCACAAGGATGAGCGTCGGACGGCTGTGCTCGGCTCTGAAGCTGTGGAGGGCGCGCGCGATGAGATCAACGTCGTTTGCATCCGCGATCGTCACGACGTTCCAGCCATATGCCAAAAAACGTGCTGCGACGTCTTCGGTGAAGGTGAGATCGATGTGACCCTCGATCGTCACTCGGTTGCAGTCGTAGATCCAACAGAGGTTCGCAAGTCGTTGGTGGGCAGCAAACGAGGCCGCCTCGGAGGAGACGCCCTCCATCATGCATCCGTCACCCGCCAGCGCGTAGACGTCGAAATCAAACATGGTGAACTCGTGACGATTGAAATGATCGGCGAGCCATCGTCCCGCAAGGGCCATACCCACTGATGTGGCGACGCCCTGGCCAAGCGGCCCGGTGGTCGCCTCGACTCCACTCGTCCAGCGGTATTCAGGGTGCCCTGGACAACGAGAACCAAGTTCGCGAAAAGACTTCATGTCGTCGATGCTGACGGCTCGCTCTCCAAGAATCTCGTAGTCGGGCTCGACAGCGAGAACACCACTCAGATGCAAAAGCGACCACAAAAGGGTCGATGCGTGCCCTTCGGAGAGGACAAAGCGGTCTCGGTTCGGCCAGATCGGGTCTTGGGGATCGAAGCGAAGATAGCGTTGCCAGAGCGTGTAGGCGACGGGAGCAATGTCCATCGGTGTTCCGGGATGACCGGAACCGGCGCGTTCAACCATGTCCATACACAGACCGCGGATCGTATTGATTGACAAAAGGTCGAGGTCGATGCCCGACTCCTCGGCGCGCGTGTTCATATCCGGTCCGGTCGGACTGCCATGACGATCTCCACGCCACGCTTGAGTCCGAGTGACTCGCTCGAGTCGTGCGCGAAGCGGGACGAGCTCCTATCCGTTCTCGCGCGCGAAATCAGCACAAGGCCAATAGGAGTTCGTTTGCCCAGTTTCAAATTATCTAACCTTGATTCATCTGGCCTCAAATTATCTGGCATCGATCATCTCCACCAATAGTCCGTCTTCATTGGAAAGTACCTTGAGTTCATGCTCGCCATCGGGTCGTTGGCTTATCTGGAGGTCGAGAGAGGATTCGCCGATGCGTAGCTGGCGAAGCGTCACTTCATCCATCCAGGCGGGAAGGGTCGGGCGAAGTCGTACCGCCCCGTCTTGGGCGTCGGGGTCAAGTCCAAGAAGGGTCGAAACAAGGTGGACGATCGCTCCGCTTGACCATGCCTGGGGAACATTTGCGCCGAGATATTGCACGGGGAATGCACCGCGGTCGCGCGTAAAGCCGGCGAACAGTTCGGGAAGACGTTGGGCCGCAAACATCGAGGCGGCATCGAATATGCCACGAGCCACCTTGGCCGCCTCCTGACCGTGACCATAGGCCTGAAACCCTGCTGCCGCGATGGCGTTGTCGTGCGGCCAGACCGATCCGCGTTGGTACGAGAGCGGATCGTAGGCGATGTGGTTCGCAGAAAGGGTCCGGATTCCCCAACCACTCCACATATCTGGGGCCATCAGGCGTTCGACCACGCGTGCAGCACGACTCCGTTCGACGACTCCGAGCCATAGGAGGTGGCCCGGGTTGGATGACACCGAGTCGATCGGACGTTTGTCTCCGTCGAGTCCAAGATAGTAGGTACCCTCGGACTCCCACCAGAACCGCTGTTCGATCTGGACCGCGAGTCGGTCGGCCTCCTCACGCAGCCGCTTCGCCTGTGAGATGTCCCCAAAGGCTCTTTCGACGACCTCAGCCCATTCCCGTTTTGCCGCGACAACGATTCCCTGATGCTCAACGAGGGCGACCGGCAATTTGGCGCGTGAGCCGTCGCTCATGACGATCGCGTCGCCGGAGTCCTTCCATCCCTGGTCTCGGTAGCCGCTGGGCGCGCGTGCCTGATACTCCTGCAGCCCGTCACCGTCTATGTCCCCATCGGTATCAATCCACGCGAGCGCCCGTTCGACGTGTGGCCGGATCGTTTCGAGCGCCCGGCGATCGCCATGCCAGCGCCAGGATCGCGCGGCAACGAGGACGAAAAGCGGGGTCGTCTCGTGCGCGCCATAGTACGGAGTGTGTGGGGTGAGTCTGAGCGCGGCAAGCTCTCCGTGACGTACCTCGTGTTCGATTTTGCCTGGCTGCATGTCCCGGAGATCATCGTAGGAATCGGCCTGCAGAGAGGCAAGGGCTCGCAGGCTACCGAGCGCGAATCTTGGAGAGAGTGCGAGTGTCTGCAGCGAGACAATCAGCGCGTCGCGACCGAACAGGCTGACGAACCAGGGAATTCCCGCGGCGGGTACCCAGGCTTCGAGATCCTGCGTTTTGGTGCCAGGTGCAGCAAGTGCGTCGTGCCGATAGAGGCGCAGACCGGCGAGATCGTCGATCGCCTGGTGGAGCGCGGCGGTCACCCCCGAGTTCGAAGTGTCAAAGTTTGTTGCCTGGTCGATCCATCGTTTTCCGATCATCTCGTTTTCCGAGCTCGCGTCGATCAGGTCGTGGCAGGGGCGCGTGATCCGGCGCTCCTCGCCATCGATCACCGGCATCCACCACAGACAGCAGTGCCACGTCTCGTGCGGGGCGATCGCGACCTGAAAACGGATACCGCCATTCGCGAACTCCGGAGAAGAGTCGTTGTTGAGCACCTCAAGGACGAGTGCCCGTTCGAAGGTCTCGTTGTGGTACGTGGTGGTAAGTCGACGTTCCTCGTTGTTCCAAAGGCTGTGGATCGATCCTCGTCGAATGCGGCGGTGGGCCTTGACGTCGAACAGGTCGGCAAAATCCGATTCAATACTTACCTCGAGGTCGACGACAATCGGGACGCGACTCTGATTCGTAAGGTCGTAGTCCTCGTGGATACCCGGGCCGACACTTCGATCAAGGCGGAGATGCAGGCAGTGTTCGGGTATTCGTTTGCCATCGCAACCATCGACCTCGGTGTTCGTGAACTCAAAACGCGCCGAGTGATGATCGACAGCCGCTCCGTTGAGAAGGACCGCCCGCCCGCCACCGAGTTTGAGTCGGTATCCCGAGACAAGGCGCGTGTCGTCGGCGAAATATCCCTGCTCTTTCGTGCTCGACATCTCGCCTGAAAGCTCACAGATCGCAATCTCGTCGTCAAAGTGCGTCGATACAACCGGCGGCCCGACCGAAATCTCCACGAATGCTCCTATTCCGATGATTTGCTAGGGGTGCTATTTCTCATGCCCGAAGTCGCAAGGATCAAAGCGTCCTTGCAACCCCTCTTTTGGACTCGCAACCAAACTCTTGTCGCTCTCGGTCAAGTACGGGGTGACCGAGACGGGTGTCCCCCTTAGCTGGCCACCCCTGCGTGTCCGTTCAACTCGTCTGAGGGGTGAATCACCGATGTCGGAGGTTTGTCGAATATCGATGCGACAGCTGGTTGCATGTCCGTCACGTCTCTGCCGGTGAGTTGGAGATCAATTACTGACACAGGCGTCTCGAGTGCTGCGTCGTCGGCGAAACATCGAACGTTTGCCTCTTGCCAGCCCTGCCAGTTTCCAACGTCGACCCGGCCATCTTCCTCGCGCACCACAAAACCGGCGAGACCACCGGTCGATGCGGCGAGATCGAGCGCGGTGGTGAGTTGCACCTCGCCTGTCTCGTCCGCCTCGACGGTGTCAAGCAGGTCGAGAACATCGGGTCCAAGCACGTAGCGACCCGAAATTGCAAAATACGACGGAGCGGTAAGCGGGTGCGGCTTCTCGATACATGCGGTGACCGAGAGACGCTCGTCATCAGGACCTGGCGTGACCTGCGCACATCCGTAGAATTCGATCATCGTCGGGTCGACGCGCAACAGACTGATGCCAGACTCGCCCGTGCGCTCAAAATCGTCGAGCATGACGCGTAGCAGTCGAGATCCTCCGAGAAGGATCTCATCGGGCAGCAAGAGCGCGAATGGCTCCGCGCCAAGGGCGAGATGCGCGATGCGCACGGCGTCGCCCAATCCTCTCGCACTCGGCTGATTGACGATTCTCACCTGGCTGTTTGGCAGAATGCCCCGACGACGGCGATTCGAGCGGCCGAAGAGGTCCTCGGACCTCTTGTTGCCAAAGAAGTATGCGGCTATTGAAGGTTTGCGGGAGCTTGATATGACGAGGATCTGTTCGATGCCCGCATCGAGCGCCTCATTGATTGCCCACTGGATCGCTGGCTTGCGGCCGACCGGCAACAGCTCCTTTGGAACCGCGCTTGACGCGGGAAGCATTCGGGTGCCAACGCCCCCGGCCGGTATTACTGCGGTGCGTATTCGACGGGCCATTTTCCCTCCTTGGGTCTTGCGCGAGTCAGCAGAGGCTGCCTCGCTGGTGCTGGAATTCCATTGCTGTTTTGAATCCGGTGTTCGACCGATGCGCGTTTTGACCGCGTGGTCCTCGTCGCTGATGCGCGCCGCAGGGGCGCCCAGATCAGTGTCTGATGTCGTGTCGATGCCGGGATCGAACGCATCGCACATCTCAGGCACCGAGCCTGTGCGCGTTTTGATCGACCCGAGTCGTTTCGAGGTGCCGTTTGATACCGGAGAGCCCATCTGAATAGGCAACACCAGCGTGTAGGTCGCGGTACAGGCGTTCATAGTGGGCAACCATGGCTCGGGCGGAGAAGTGGCGCTCGACGCGGTCGCGACAGTCTTTCGCTTTGAGACCGACAGAGGCGTTGACGGCTTCGATCATCTCGTCTTTGGTCGTACAGAGAAATCCCGTGACACCCTCACTCACGATCTCTGGTGCTGCGCCAAGGGGAGTCGTGATGACCGGAGTTCCACAGGCCATTGCCTCGATCATGACGAGCCCGAATGGCTCGGGCCAGTCGATCGGAAAGAGCAATGCTCGGGCTCGGCCAAGGATGTTGACTTTCACCGAGTGCGAGGGCTCCTCGAGTACGGTGACGTCACTGCTGAGGCGGGGGGCGATGAACTCATTGAAATAGGCGCGCTCATTTGGTTCAGTCGCCTTGATGAGCATGACGAGCGGCAGCTTTGCGGCGCGCGCCACCTCTATCGCGATTTCGGGGCGTTTTTCCGCGCAGACTCGACCGAGAAAGACCAAGAAGTCTTCTTTGTCCGATTGGAACGGATGGGATCTGAGATCGATACCGTTGTAAACAACACCCGCGTAGCGAACCAAAGCATTCGCGGTTTGTTGCGCGTGACTGATCGCGACAACTTGGACGCGATCGCCAATGAGCTCGAAGAGTCGTCGACTGTAGGGTGTCCACGGTCCGTGGAGGGTATGAACGACCAGCGTGTCGCTTTCGACCATCGCACCAAAGGCAGCCCCGGTTCCGGTGTGGTCGTGGATCACATCGAACTCGTTGGCATCACGATACGCAGCACTGTTGTGGTAGAGCTCGTCTGCTAATTGCGCAGGGTCGCCGAGCATGAGCGATGAACGGATCGGTGAGACGAGACGTGCCCGCGTGACCGATGACGCCTCGGCGAAGAGCGTGACATCGTGCCCCTTTTCGACGAGACCGTCGACGAGCAGTGCAACGACCCGTTCGATCCCGCCGTAACCGCTGGGAGGGACCGGAAGCATCGGAGGCGCTACGACGCCAATACGCAGTTTGCGTTCCCGATCTGGGACTCGACGGATGGACGTCGCTGTCGCGTGCTCTTTTCCGGTTGTCATGATGGGGTCTCGCCGAAATGAACCATCAGATCTCGGGAACTTGGATTCTGATGGCTACTAAGTCCAGTTGCACGGATCACTCGAGATCGCGCAGGTGTGGATAGCCAGCCGACTCGTCCTCCGATGCCATGCTCTGCAAAGCCTCGACCGGTGGGCAAACTCGATGCGAAGTTTGCCGAAAGGATCGAAGAGATCCGATGCGAAGAGACCCATTGCACGGGCGCGAGTGGCGTCGGGAGACAGGACAAGAAGACGTTCCTCTCGCTCGAGCGTTAACAAACCGCTGCCCAAACCCTCGCTGCTGAAGGAGATACTCAGCCTAGCACCGTAAGGTCGGACTAGCACCGTGAGCTAACACGTTGAGCTAGCACCCAATGGTCGGGCTCCCTGCGCGACTTTCGCGGCTCCGATGCAGATCCAGTGTGCTTTGCTGGGGTCGCGATCGTGCTGGGTGTCGGTTCAGTCGGTTGCGGCTGCCCAGCGAGCGGCACCGACGAGGCCAGCATTGTCACCGAGTTTGGCGGCCAAGAGCGGAGGTGGTGGCATCTCCTCGGGAACGTCGCGCGCGAAGGCATCGCCCACTGCAGAAAAAAAATTCGGCTGGAGGCCGAGGCCACCGCCGAGTATGACGACCTCTGGTGAGAATGCCATCGAAAGGTTGGCAATTCCTATCGCTGCAGCACTGACCGCGTGCCCCCAGAGCTGCAGCGCGATGTCGTCACCGTGCCGCACAAGCTGATTGATCCTCTCTCCGGAGAGCGCTCCAAGGCCCGCCTCGATTGCCATGCGTGTCAGTCCGGTGCCAGAGGCCAATTTCTCGAGTGTCGCTGGTAGGTGTCTCTGCCAAGCTTTCCAGTCGATGATGGTGTGTCCGAGTTCACCGAGCGATCGACCGCCGTGGAGGAGTCGTCCCCCGAAGACGAACCCGGCTCCAATTCCCGTCGAGATGGTGATGTAGGCGACATCACGGTAATCCCGACCTGATCCAAAGTATGCCTCCCCGACCGCGGCAAGATCGGCATCATTTGCAAGTTGAACTGGCAGGCCGACGATCTGGCGGAGACTCTCCACGGAGAGTTGTCCAGGCCACGACTCAGGGAGATGGGGTGCCCACAACAACGTGCCCGCGCGGTAGTCGACCTGACCGGGTAATCCGACGACCACCCGGCCAGCACGACGTTCTCCGTCCACCACATGGCGCGCAACGGAGGAGATGAGGTCGGTTAGCTCGGTCGGGACATGTGCATTCCGCGGGGTCGGAAGAACGCGACGCAAGACGATCTCCCCGTCCCCTCTGACGAGCGCGGCCCGCATCTGCGTTCCACCGACGTCCACCGCGACGGTGATCTCTTTTGGGTCCGGGGGCATATTTACCTTTCGCACCGATGCCGGGGAGTGATGACCGATTGCTGCCGTTGCGTGTCTGGCGTTGAATGCGGATGAGTCTCTCTCGCTCTCGACCCTGCGTTGGCGAGGTCGCGAGTGAGATCCATCTCGGAGTGCGAGGCTATCAGGCACTTCGGAAATGACTCCGGCGGGTCCGACGCTTGTGACGCTAGGAGCCCATGTTCGCTTGGCTGCACATGTCCCGCTGCTCCGGCGGTATGGGCAGCCGAGAGCTGCCGCGTATCGGCATACACCATCCAGTCGTCAGTCGAACTGACCCCAGTGGGTAGCAATGATGAGAAGTACACCAGCGAGGGCGAGCGCAATGCCGGCGACGATCGTTCGCGCGGTCGGCATCTTGAAGGCTGGGATTTGAGCGGCGACGAGCCAGACACCGGCAAACAAGATCAACAAGAATCCGACCTCGGCGAGTGTGACGCCCGTTTGATGGCTCAGCGCAAGCACGAGACGATGGTAGCTATCTCGAACGCTCGATGGTGTTGCAGACGATTTCCGACACTCCCCACCAGGCGCACAGCGCGGTGGACCCCGCTGTGGATCTGTCTGCAGACTGCTCTCAAGTTCCGAGCAAGACGTCTGGCTTCAAGACCTGCCGATTGGGGATGCAGCTGTTCATGGGTAGACAACCATCGCGAGTGCGACATGACCAGACGGTCACCCTTTTGCGCCGGGTCGGTTTCCACTCGGGCGCTCCAGATTCGAGTGACTCAGGAAAGTTTCGGTGCTCGGAGCCCCTGTTACTCCAGAGCGAGCTTGAGCGGCCATCTTGGCACGGCCTAGGCCAGGAGAATGTTCGGCCTCATGTCGCGTCCGTGACAACGGAAGTTGGTGATTTGGCTATCGGTCACCGGAAACGAGGGTTCTTGGTCCGAGTATCGGCCTTCGCGATTTGTAGGGTGCGACGTCTGGATGTGATCGGCCTCTCGATTGCGTCACCGCCTGATTTGATTGACCCGATTCGATGAGCTTGTCGAGTTTTGCGTTGACCAAGGCATCGAATGTGGCGCGGCGAACTACTTCGATGACGGGTACTTTTCGCGTCAGCTTGAGCATTGCCGAAATCTTCGCGCTCCTTGTCTGTCGGGCTGTGCCAGACGCGACCCAAATCCAACGTGATGGTTATCAGCGCCCCGGACGGGAGGTCATGCATATCGACTGGGGTATGGAGAGGCTTTGCAGAGGTCAATGTCGCGCGAGGCCCGTTTGGAACAACCTCCGGCCCTGCTCGTCCCCGGCGATAGGCGCGAAGGTCTCAGAGATCTCCGCGTTCAGCGGCGATGGTGTCGACAGAGGCGTTCCAGAGCTCGATGCATCGTATGTCGTGATGTTCTTGCACTATGGAGACCGAGGCGGGCGAACTCGAGAAGATTGAGCCCGATTTCGCCTCAAGTCCCAACGCGCGCGCCGCCAATATACGCGAGAAATGTCCATGGGTGAACACGACCACTGGTTGCGTCGCGTTGTCGACGTACTCGGCAAGGAACTTGTCGGCGCGCGACGCGACGTCGCCTGTCCTTTCACCCTCTGGGCATCCGTCGCGCCAGATATCCCAATCGGGTCGTACGGCTCGAATCTGCTCAAAGGTCTGGCCCTCGTAGATTCCATAGTCGTACTCCATGAGCAGGGGCTCAACGCGGTATTCGATTCCAGGGAGCGCGAGCTCCATCGTCTCAAGCGCCCGGCGCATTGGGCTTGAATGGAACGTGGCAGCTCGGTTGTGCAGCACGCTCTTCAAATACGGCCCGAGTGAGGAGCTTTGGCGGCGACCATGGGCAGTCAGTGCGATGTCCTCGCGCCCAGTGTGCCGGTGTGAGAGCGTCCACTCGGTCTCGCCGTGACGAACAATGATGAGTTCGGTCTTTTCATTCGTGCTCATCTTCATCTCCATCGACTCTCGCGGTAATACTCGTTCGCAAAGCCAATCAATTCGTAGAGCCAATCAAATGGTTCTGCGATGCGCGCGCGGCTCGCGCCCGCGGGGCTGAGTCGGGTGACCGCTCGGCACAAGCTTCAACGTTGGCCGGGTAACCGCGCGGTTCAACGACAACTTGACGGCTTTGTCATAGTGGAAGACCTTGATCCCCTCGCCATCTATGAGTCGGTACGAGGTCTCTTTCGGTGTCACCTCAATATGTATCCGCTGGTTTAGCATCGTCAGCGTGAATGCGAGCCGGGTGATGCCCTCGGGCAGACGCGGCGCGAAACACAGTGTGCCCTTGCGCTCGCGCATACCTGCCAATCCCCCGACCAGGGCGATCCAGGTTCCCGCGCATGCGGCCAGATGGAGTCCGTCCCGGGTGTTGTGATCGAGGTCGTCGAGATCCATCAGGGCGGTCTCGGTCAGGTAGTTGTGCGCGAGTTCGACGTATCCCACCTCGGCCGCGATGACCGCCTGAGTGCATGCAGAGAGTGAGGAGTCACGTACCGTCAACGCCTCATAGTAGGTAAAATTGTGCTCCTTTTCGGCATCGGTGAAGGCGTCGGGGCAGAGATGCATCGCGAGCACAAGGTCTGCCTGCTTCACTACTTGTTTGCGGTAGAGGTTGAAGTAGGGAAAGTTCAGCAGCAGCGGGTACTGATCGTCCGACGTTGTCTCAAAGTCCCAGACCTCGTGATTGGTGAAGTCATCTGCCTGCGGGTGGACCTTGAGCACATTGTCATACGGGATGTACATCGACTTCGCGGCATCCCGCCAGGTAGCCATCTCCTCCTGGTCGATATGAAGTCTCTTTGACTCGTCGGGATACATCGCAGCTGCCTCTGCGGCGCAGAGGAGGTTGTGTTGTGCCATGAGGTTTGTGTAGACGTTGTTGTCGGCCATCGCGGAGTATTCGTCGGGACCCGTGACTCCATCAATGCAGAATCTGCCGCGCACGTCGTGATGTCCAAGCGAACGCCACAGTCTCGCCGTTTCGGCCAAGAGTTCGAGTCCAATGCCACGTGCAAAGCTGTCGTCTCCAGTTGCTCCCACGTAGCGAACGACCGCACTCGCGATATCGGCACCGACGTGGAAAGCGGCCGTACCCGCCGGCCAGTACGCGGAACATTCTGCCCCCGAAATCGTTCGCCATGGAAAAACTGCGCCTTTGAGTCCGAGCTGGTGGGCACGCTCTCTCGCGAGAGGCAGCGTCTCATGTCTCCAGCGAAGCGCGTGAGCGACCGCCTCGGGGGCGGTGTATGTCAGCACCGGGAGGACGAAGATCTCGGTGTCCCAGAAGGCATGACCGTCATAGCCGGGCCCGGTCAGTCCTTTGGCGGGTATGGCGCGTCCTTCGGCGCGAACACCCGCCTGGAAGACATGAAAGAGCGTAAAACGCGCTGCCTGTTGAATTTCGGGATCACCGTCTACCTCAATATCCGCGCGCTCCCAGAAGCGATCAAGCGTGGCGCGCTGTTCGGCAACGAGTCCGTCCCATCCCGTCTGGCGGGCGGCTGCGAGTGCAGCCTCGACCTGGTCCCGCATGGCTGGCTCGGAGCGTTCGGCGGACCAGCCATAGGCAGCGAACTTGATGATCCGGAGTCGTTCACCGGGCTGGAGCGCGGCGCTGAAGGTAACGCGACCAAGGTCGGGGAAGCTTTCGGTGTTGATCTGCAGCGCGGAGGGCGCCTCCGCGAGGTGATCCATCGCGGCGGCAACGCGCAGTCCGCTTGCCTTCGTGCGGTGTACGAGGGTCACGTTCATGTTGGATGACGCGTTTGATTCGGCCTCAAGAGGAGATTCGAGGATTGCAGAGACCCGAGGGTCGCGCCTTCGCATCACCTGGGCCTCATTGGTCACCAGTTCCGACTGCACCACCACCCGCAGCGGCGAGTTGATTGGCTCCACCTCGTAGACGATCGCGGCGACCGATCGTTGGGTGAACGAGACAATACGCTGTGAGTGAACGCGAATACCTTGGCCCTCCGGAGAGATCCAGTCGACGTCGCGCTCAAGTATGCCGGTGCGAAAGTCAAGCGACCGCACGTGGCTGATGAGCTGGCCATAGCGGATATCGAAGGGCTCGTCGTTGATGAGAAGCCGCATGATCTTTGCGTTCGTGATGTTGATGACGGTCTGGCCATCTTCGGGATAGCCGAATCCAGCTTCGGCATAGGGGAGTGGACGCGACTCGTAGACGCCGTTGAGGTAAGAACCAGGCTGGCCGAAGGGCTCACCCTCGTCGAGATTCCCCCGCAGACCGATATGGCCATTCGAGAGCGCGAAGAGGGACTCACTTTCGGCGAGGATGTCGAGATCGAGATTGGTCTCGCAGAGGATCCACGGGTCGATGGAGTAGGCGGCGCGATTGTTCATGGTGTTTGAAGGAGTTGGGAGAGGTCGGTGACGACGACATCGGCGCCATGGATATGAAGCTCGGCGGCCTGGCCGACGCGATCGACTCCGACGACGAAGCCGAACCCGCCGGCGCGGCCAGCCTCGACTCCCGCCAGCGCATCTTCAAAGACCGCGCACTGTTTTGGTGAGGTATCGAGGATCTGGGCTGCGGCGAGGAAGGTGTCCGGTGACGGCTTTCCGGCGAGGTGCTGCTGAATCACGGTGGTGCCGTCGATGCGGGCCTCGAAGAACTCGCTGATACCGGCAGCCTTGAGCACCTCCACGCAGTTCGCGCTTGAAGAGACAACGGCGCGATGCAGACCGGCGGAACGGACCTCCCCGAGGTAGGTGAGCGAGCCGGGATAGGCATTGACTCCCTCTTCTCTGATCCTGCGGGTCACGATCGCGTTCTTCGCGTTGGAAAGTCCATTGACGGTCTCCATCCCCTCGGCATCGCTGGGAGAACCCTCGGGAAGAGTGATCTGGCGAGATGCAAGAAATGATCGGGTTCCCTCGAGTCTTGTCTTGCCGTCCACGTAGGTGGCGTAATCGTTCTTGTCGTCAAATGCCACAAAGTCCCCTCCGCTCATAGTCGCTCGATCGTGCAGGAACACATCGAATATCTCCTTCCATGCTGCTGCGTGCACCTTGGCAGTCTCGGTAAGCACACCGTCGAGATCGAACAGGCAGGCCAGAATCTCTTCAGGCAGTCCGAGTCGTGTCGTTGCACTCATGCGAGTATCTGCCTCCCCGAGGAGTCACGACTCGCGAGGTGATAGAGCCTGTCTGCAACTCCTTGCGTCCGTGGCGCTTTGCGCGGGGCGTCGACTCCCGTTCGGCCAAGGTCATCATCTGCATCGCGCACGACGGTTTCTCTTGCGGCGTAGCGCGTTGCGGGAGGTCCGTCGAGGATGCATTCAGCATCTTGGAACTGATCGGTCATGGCGACCTCCTATCAAAGTCCCTCAAACGGTTGTCGTCGGCGCAAAAATCCACGCGCGTGGTTCTTTGAGTGTACCTGTACCGGAAGTCGTTGAGGGGTCTGGTTCGGAGACGTGTTTGGTTCGATGCATCGACAGCGAAGAGGGATAGTTAAAGAGATTATTGCCACTGCCCACGGTCCAATTGATCACACGCTGGCTGCACCGAGCAACGCTCAGCGCGTTTATCGGCTACAACTGAGCAACGAGCTATGCCTCCGGTGCTGAATGTTTGCCGGTTTCGCAACCTATTTATCAGACGGATGTTCGTAAACACGGATTCCATGTTCTCAGAATCTGCATCCGGATTGGAGCCTGAATGGAACGTTCAACGAGTCAGCTTCTCATCAGCCGTTTCCTGCACTGGGTCGGAGACATGACCGCGCGCGCGGGAGCGGCAGCACTTGTTGCGGCGATTGTCATCGGACTCAACATTGTCCTGATCACGACTAATTATTCGGCTCGGTGGGAGGCGTTGTTTGCGACGGTCTCCGCTTCGATCACGTTGGTCATGTTGTTTGTGATTCAACATACCCAAAACCGGCAGCAGGCTGTCATCCAGTTGAAACTCGACGAATTGATCCGTAGCTCACCGGAGGCCGACAATATTCTCGTTCATCTCGAAGCGGCTGATGATATCGAACTCATTGAGCTCGAACAGGATCAGATCGCATTGCACTCGGCAATCCGTGAGCCGGCTGTTGAAGATGAATTTCAGGAATAGACGAATCCAGTACCACTATGGTGAAAGGTGACGATCTCGCACATGTTGCGCGTGCCGATAGATACTGTGCAATTAGTGGTATCCATTCGGATGGACGCTTCGTCAGGTTGATCTCGGAGGGTGGGCGTTGGAACCAGTACCTGAAGACTGGGAGCGGGCGACTGCCATCGTCGCGCATCCCGACGATCTTGAATACGGTCTTGCGAGCGCGGTTGCGCGATTCACCCGCCAGGGAAAGGCGATCTCGTATCTCCTTGTGACAAGTGGAGAGGCCGGGATAGATGGGATGGCGCCCGCGCAATGTGGTCCGCTGCGCGAGGAGGAGGAGCGCAGGGGAGCGCGCTGCGTCGGAGTCGACCATGTCGAGTTTCTCGGGCACCCCGACGGGGCGGTCGAATACGGGCTTGCGCTTCGCAGGGACATTGCGGTTGCTCTTCGTCGCCTTCAGCCGCAGGTGGTATTTGGCATGAACTTTGATCTGACGTGGGGTGATGGAGGCGGTGTGAACCACGCGGATCACCGTGCGGTGGGACTCGCGGTGCTCGATGCCTGTCGTGACTGTGCGAACCGATGGATGTTTCCGGATGAGGGTGTTCCGTGGGGTGGTATTTCAAAGGTCTATATCTTCGGCGGAGAGGCGACCGCGACGCATTTTGTGGATGTCAGTGAGACCATTTCAGTTGGGATCGAATCACTTGAGGCTCATCGGGCCTATATCGACGGATTGAACTTTGATTTTGAACCCGACCGGTTTTTGCGAGAGATGGCAGGATTTGCGGGTATCGCCGCGGGGTGTGAGTACGCGTTGTTACTGCGCGAATTTCGCGTCTGAGCAACGAACGGCGAGAATGTAGCCCGAGACATTCGCGTGCGGCGAAGGCGTCGAGCGGCTCTTTCTCAGGAGAACACTGGACAATTGTCTAATAGGGGTCGAGTCGTTCCTCTTCGATTGGATTGACAAGTGGCGTCTCCGAGGGGAGAGCATTCACCTCGGCCTCTGCCGCGATGAGCTCTGGGTTGCTTTCCGCCTCCGCGTAGGAACTCTTTGCCAAAGGTTGTCTTGGCTCACGCTCACGACGAAATAGCCTCATCTGTGCGACTCTAGCGGTGCGATGCGCTATTGCTACAGATTGGATCCGGAGGTTCTTGCAACTGGGAACTTCGGGACCGAGATGGCGCTTGATTCGTCGACGATCGAGTATCCACGGTCTCAATGTTGCGCGGGTCTCCTGATAGGTCCTACCGTATCGCCTTAGGCTCTTGGAGGCAGAGGAATTCACCAACCGAGGGAGAGGGTCATGATCGGGATCTACATGCAAACGAAGATGTCGGTAGAGCAGTACCAAGAGATCAACGCGAGGGTCCTGGATGCACAGCTCGACATCACCGGACTCGTCATGCATTGCGCGTTCGGCGAGAGTGGCAGCGTCGCGCTCTTTGATGTCTGGGAGTCGAAAGCCGCCTTTGAGGCATTTGCCGCGCACCTCGGACCAATATTTGCAGCTCTCGGAGTTGAACCGGTTGCGCCGGATTTTGTCGAGATGATCGATTATCAGGCCGCGCCATTGCACCCATGAAGCGACCGCGATCGCTCCTGCGCGAGCCGGTCGTGCTTGGTGGAGGAAAGGGAGCCACACTCGTTCTCGATGCGATCTACCGATTTCCGGACGGTTTTGAGCTCGAGTTAACCCGTGATGGGAGCCCGAACCTGGCCTTGGATCAACGTCGATCGAGCAACGGGGAGGCCTCTGATCCGTACGGGCGGCGAGATCAATTTGTCGGATTGCAGATTGGCCTGAACTCCACGGATGGTCGGGGTGCAATGTTCAAAGCGCGCTCTTTGCCAGGTGCATTGCCCGCATTGATCGTGAGCCGGTTCTGGCGGATTGAGTCCGGTGAAGAGACACTCTGGCTCTGGGCGGCGCCCTTTCCTCGAGATGGTCGCTTCATGATCTTGGCGCGTTGGCCAGACTACGAGATCGCTGGGGAGGATGGAATTTCAACACCTGTCTGACTCGCCGAGAGGTTATCCCTGAGTTTCACGGCAGAGTTGATACCGACAGTGTATTCGAGAGTCAACGGTTGATCTTGAAGTCGTCTCGAGATCTTTGCGATGCACTGCGTCGAGTCATCGCAAATTCCGTGGTGGATTATTTTTCGCGGAGCGGGTCGAATGAGCTCGATACCGCCGTATTTTCGGGTACCGCGCGCGAGCTAGGTGTCGATGGGGTGGGATACCTTCGTCTTGTTGGCGATCTCATCGTCGGGCCGGTGGTGAAGGAACATCCAGAGATAGAGAAATCCGTTGAGAGCCTGCAGGCTCGCCGAGAGGAGAAAGGGCGCGAGCAATCCAGAGGATTCAATCAGCCATCCGGCGAAAGGTGACATCGAGGCCTGGGTGATCTCAGATGGCAGGTTTGAAATAGCGACGACCGCCCCGCGCTCGTTCGGATCCGCCATTGCCACGACGTAGGACTGGCGAAGGGCGATCCCCACCCGCTGACCGACGACATAGACGGTGTAGAACAGTCCTGCCAGCAAAAAGTGGTGTGCGTAGACCATCGCGAAAAAGAGTGCGGACTGTCCGATGCGCAGCCAAAAGACCGTCCAGACACTTCCATAACGACGGGCGATTACTCCCGCGCCGAGCGACGAGATACCAGCGACCACGTTGGCAATCGCGAAGAGTCGACCGATCTCGCCTGGGCCAACGCCATAGAGCCGAAAGAACCAGTACGAGATGAATGGGGCATAGACACCGATGGCGAGGCCAGTTACCCCGTTCGAGAGGATGAAACGCCGAAGGATCGCGGCCGAACGTACGGGAAGGACATGTCGATGTATCGCCGCTTCGTCACGAGGCTCTTCGGCGATTCTGATCACCGCGAACGATGCCACCAGCGCAAGCCCTGTAGAGACAAGGAAGAACGGACGTACGATGCCAAGTACGGATGAAGCTTCGAGATGTCGTGACGACATGCCGCCGACGATCGTATTTCCGATGACGCTTCCAGCCGATGAGGCGAAGGTGAGTCGGGCAAACAGATGGTTTCGCCTGCTTGGCTCTGCCATCCCCATGACGTATGCCGCTTCGGCCGGTTGGTAGAAACTGACCGATCCTGCACCTGCGCCATAACCACGTCCGAAAGAACTCAGAGGGATGATGACAAAGAGTACGAAGGGATTTGTCGTGAAGGCGAGCACGACGCCCGCAATCGCGACGAGTAGCGGAATGCCGACGAGGAATGGCTTTCTGCCGATGCGATCAGAGACAATTCCGACCACTGTTGAAAGGATCGCCGACGCACCGGTAACGGCGAGGAAAAGCATGCCGAGCTTGAGGGTGCTAAAGCCGAGAACCGTGAGGTAGATCGGGATGATGACCGCTCCGAGCGCCTGGCACGCGCTGAGTGCACAGCGTGCGATAAAGATGCCAAGCATGTTGTGGTCGAGTGATCGACGATGCATCACGGAGTCCGACACGCGATGAGCTTAATTGCATATCTCTCTTTCACGGCGTGACACGAGACAACCTTGCGTAACCTCATCTGTTGTACCGAAGTGATGCCGAAGTGACTGGTACAACACGGGGAGAACTCGGTCTGTTAAGGCGCAGGGCTGTTTCAGCCAACTCGCTGCGGTGAGTCGTTCGCGCTCTCGGGTTCGCGTCGCAAGGCTGTCACGATGGATTGGCTGTCTGTGACTGGACTGAACGAGAGGACCCGCTCAGGACGGACACGGTTCGTCACTTCGGCGGCAGGCATCGTTGTCGCCGACGAGTTCGACGGCGCGACCGTCTCGAACAGCTGGAGAGAACTGGGCAGCAAAGACAAGTGTGCTCAAAGCTACCATCGGAATTGTCGCAGCCTCTTACGTTGACCCAGACGGATTGGCTCAGCTTGACCGGTGTGCGCGGACAGTTTCGAGGCGGCGGAGTGTCGATCGGCCCGATCATCTCAGGTCGCCGCCCGCTTGAAATGATTCTGACGGATTCATTTGGTTTGGAAGATGAGGGAATGACGATCGATTGTGTCGCCGGCAATGGTCCGCAGGGAGCACTGTAGTTGTTCGTCTATCCCTGAGGCTGACCATCCGCGAACATCGGCGCGCCGACAATTGGTGATTGTCACGGTTTTTCTCTTGCGCGCGGAGCGCGTCAGGAGCTTATGGTGGCGGTCGTTCGGTGAGCCTTCACCGACGAAGGACTGTGTGACAGACGAGATTATGCCCAGGTGTGACCGGTAGCGGTCGCGGCGAGTTTTGCGTAATCGGGTAACTCTCCCCTGCTGCGCCAGACAATGTGGAGATCGGGCCGCACAAGAATGAGCCTGTAGCCTTCGTAGACCGTGTCAAACGCGGATGAGTTGGCGGCAAAGGTCGTAAAGCTCGCCCCATAGTGAGCAAACGCCCGCTCGAAATCACCAGCGAAGAATTCTGCCTCCGGTGCATGGACAAGCGTGAAGCGGCGCCCGAGATGGTCCTGGATCGGCGTTCCGTCGTTGAGCCAGATGTGGGGAAGGCGGACGCCCGGCCAGGTCGAAGGCGTGTATTCGAAGCTGTCTGAATCCGGGCCCCCCTCCTCGTCAACGATCACCGGAGAATTCTTGTAGCGATAGCCGAGTTCGATGCCCGGAAGTTCATTGCTCCAACGCTGCTCGCGTTCGGCGATAGCGGCGAGATTCTCCCGCGTCGCCGCTCCCTCGGGGGTGTCATCGGCGATGTTTTCCTTCCAGGCATCGCGCCAGGCTCTTCGCCCGACGGCGGCGCGCCGCGACGCAGCGACATTGCGTACACCGATTGGCTGGCGCTCGAGGTTGTACGAATCCAGTAGGTGTTCACCGCCCCATCCATGAAGCGTGCCGGCGAGTTTCCATGCCAGGTCGACAGCATCTCCGGCACCGGTGTTCATTCCAAGTCCACCGGTCGGAATCACGAGATGCGCGGAGTCGCCGGCGAGAAGGACGCGGTTGTCGACGTAGCGGTCTGCAACCATGAGGCGCTGCGTCCATTTGCCTATGTACAGCGTCTCGTAATTGACGGGCATTCCGGCAATCTTCTCAAATAGCTTTGGCATCTCTTCATCGGTGCCGACTGAAGAGTGGAGGGAAAAATGTTTCGTGTCGTCTTGAACGATCATGAACGAGTGCTCGCCATCGGCAATGTGGTAGTGCCTTCCCTTGCCAATTGGAATCCGTTCAAAGAGGTCCTCGCAATAAAATAGTGCTTGGCGCAGTTCGAGAAGAGATTCTCCACGCAACTCGATTCCAAGTTGCTGCCTTACAGTACTGTTGCCTCCGTCGCACCCCGCAAGATAGTCAGCAGTGATGGTCTTTCTTTCATGGCCGTTCACCACGATGGTCGCAGAGACCCCAATGTCGTCTTGTGTGAACTCGAGAAGTTCGTGCCCGAAGACAACCGTGACGCCGGGCAGATCGATGGCGACGTCGCGGAGAAGCGGCTCGAGGGTGTACTGGGAGATCAGCTGGTAGGGCTCGAGGGGCAAGGAACCATCATTGGTGGCGCTACCCGTCTGTTTGAGCTGATTCACCGAAGGATAGGGATGGTGGACCAACGGTCTATTGACGACATTTTCGAGACAGATGAAGACATCCATCGGAAGGTCGTTGTTGAGCCCTGCTGCGCGGATCCTGTCGGCGATGCCAGCTCTGCGGAAGTTCTCCATCGTTCGCGCGTTGGAGCGTTCCATCTTTGGTAATTTGCCGAGCTCTGGTCGTTTGTCGATCACGATGCACGACACTCCCTGTTGACCGAGTTCGATCGCCAGCGTCAGTCCGACCGGACCAGCACCGACGATGAGGATCTGGGTATCGCTCATCAGAGTTTCTTCGCGACCGCGTCAACATTCGTGCTCAAGCAGCGAAATGTTTCGTTGACCACGTCAACGTGAATCGGAGACATCTTGCAAAAGATACTAGGTAGCGTGAACGCGACCAAAAGCACAGGGAGGTGAACGATGATGTTTCAGATCTGGCGCGCAGTTACCTCTTTCAAGCGGGGCGGGGATTGAACCTTTGAATGAGGAAAGATGAGGTCGTGGATCAACCCATGCCAGCAAATCCTGCGAGTTGTTCTATGCAAGAGCAGTTGGGTCTCGAGTTTCGTGGCGTTGGCGCATGCAAGATCAACCGAAGTAAGCGGTGATGTGACGACACAAAAAGGTTTGAGTTTGGAATTGGATGAGCAAAGTCAAGCACTTCGATGTGATCTTCGACAGACGGGCGCGAAATTGGAGGGTTCGTCGACCTGATTTAGACCGAAGTTCCCCCCACTGTTCCGGCGAACACTGACATCTACCTGCTGTTTTATGGCGATGGTCAGGAGAATTACTGACTACATGTAACCGAGGCGGTGCGAAAGCCCAAGGAGTTCAAATGCCCGACGCTGGATAGAGGTCGGCGTCGTGATCACCGTGAAGGCGGGGAGGTCGG
>DATKRV010000060.1:0-62929 GCA_035532075.1 Acidimicrobiales bacterium
CACTGACACACGGTCGATCTTGAGACGTCGAGGGCGCGCGCGATCTTCGTGTTGGCGATGCCGTCGGCTGCCATCAAAAGACCTCTGGCTTCGCGCACTGCCCGGTAGGGAAACGAGACACTCTGGGCGATCTCTTCGAGCGCGACGCGTTCGTTTTCGCTCAACAGCAGTGGAGGTGCGGGAGCATGGGGCATGACCCATCCTAACTCAACCGCGCGTCTATTTCAGTGTCAGTACACTAGCGAGCCATCTTGGAGTAGCACGGCCGCTTTTGGTCGAGCACCACCAAGCGAGCCACCAGCGACGAGTAAATCCCGAATGTCTTGGTCTTTCGGGGTTCCATCCACGAACTCGTCGGTTGAGTTGAGGAGACGGGCAAGGTCGATCAGGGCTGGCACACCTTTGTCGTCTCCGGCGATGTACTCGTTGGATCCGCCCTCACGCAGTCGGATCGCTCCTTGTCGCAAAACATCGCGCGTTCCAAGCAAGAAATCCACTGGACCCAGTGTTCTCGCCTTCCTGCTTTCTGCGGCTGCCTGGTTGCGTTCCTCGCGGCGGATGAGGTTTTGGCCCCATCGGTCAGGAGCGCTGTCGGAGAACACCCCAAAGATATCTCGGCTGCTGGAGGGCTGGAAGATTTCAAGGTCAAGCGACAGCTCAGGATCAATGGGATAACTACGTGGATCAGCGATGTACGTCGCCGCGTACTGGAAGGTCATACTCCTGGTGCGCCGCTCGTGTACCCGGATGAGTCCCACGAGAATCTCGTCACCATCGATCTCGACAGTGACCTCTATTGGCTCGCGCTGGCGATTGCGGGCCACTTCAGTTACTTCCTCACTCGTTGCGGGAGTATCTCGTCGGCCCGTAGTTTCCCGAGATCGCTGCGATAGGGGTCGGTCACTTTGTCGATCTCGTCCAGCACCCCGATTGCCCGGAGCACACGGAACAGATTTTCGGTGCCGACAGTGCCTCCGTTACCCTGTTCGATCTTTCGCAAAGTGGCTCGGGTTATGCCGGCTCGCGAAGCGAGAACCTCTGCGGAAAGTCGCTGAAGCTTGCGCCATGTAGCGACGTTTTCGCCTAGGTTCTTCAGTGCTCTGTCTACTGCGGGTGGGGTCATTCCTGCCATCAGGACTCCTTATATAATGATTACTACAGTGCTTATTATAGCTATTAATGGACACTGTAGTAATCATTAACTCAGATCTGACTCGATGAGACTATCGCGGACTAAAGGGCAACCCACCACGATCAAGGCAATGTCGCTTGCCTTCATGCACCTCTCTTTCGTATGAGAAAGAGAGGTGCTTTTGACCGCAAAAGGTCCGCGGAATTGATTGACGCACCTTTTTCCAGCACGCTTCCGAGCGCAAGAATGAGACGTCAAGTTCCTCGCAAAAGACACATCCCCAGTTCAGGCCCACTTTTCCCCAAAGTGAAATACCCCCTAGTTTGAAAGTGAACCTCCTATAGATCGCGAGGCTTAGCCGCAGGTCAGGAGGTGCTGGTGAACATCCCATAGGAGGCTGTTCACGCGAATACCCCGAAATGGTTCACCAGTTCATACCGAGACTCTTCCGATCACAAGAATTCGACACTTTGCGGTGACGCGAAGAGGTCAACTCCACTGGTGGAGATCCGGACCTTTGATTTTCGATCCGATAGGCGAACAAGACAACAAAGGTACCGACCTTGATCGCCCTGTCGAAGACGACAAGGACCTCGCGAACGTCACTGCGATCTGCAAACGATGCGATCTTGGTCACGCTAGACACCTCCTGTTGCAAAGAGCGCTATTGCCGCGAGAGCCATGATCACCGCTGTCAGCCATCCGAGACTCTTGGCGGCTTTTCCATTTACGTACTCACCCATGATCGCCTCATTGGAAGAGACGAACATTGTGACAACAATGAATGGCGCAGCGGCGACACCGTTGACGACGGCAACGAACACCAAAAGCGTGATTGGGTTCACCGACATAAGGCTCATCGCCATTCCACCGAGCGTTCCCACCGCGCAAAGTCCGTAAAAAACGGGCGCGCGCCGCGGCGAGTTGGAAAATCCCGTCCTTCTGCCGAGAAGCCCAGCCATTCCTGCCGACCCGGCGCCGGCAAGGACCGGCACGGCCAGCATGCCCGATCCGATGAACCCGAGGGCAAAGATGATCGAGGCAAACCGACCTGCCACTGGGCGAAGGGCTGCCGCCACCTGGGCTGGCGAGGAAATGGTGAAATGCTGGCCGGACTTCGGAGTCAGGGTGATCGCCGTCGTAACGATGATCGCGAACATGACGACATTGGAGAACGCCATACCGGAGAAGACATCAAAACGACTTCTGGACTCTTTTCCCGCAGCGTCAAGGCGAGAACGACGGCGTAGTGGCAGTGGTTGACTCCCTCCAGCATCTTCTTCGCGCATCTCCTCAACGCGGTGCATGCTTTGCCAGAAGAACAGGTACGGCGAAATCGTCGTGCCAAGGACACCGACGAGAAGCCCTACATAGGCGCGGCTGAAACGAATGTGCGGTACGACCGTGTTGAACAAAACCGTGCCCCAAGGAATCTTGACGAAGAACAACTCTGCGACATACGCGAGCAGCGCGGCGCACAGGACCTTGAACACGCGGGCAATCGTGCCGAACGAACCACTGACGAGCAGAGCCATGATGATGACCCCTGCCAATACCGCCCAAAGCGCTGTTGGTCCGGCATGGAGGAGGTGCATGCCCGCACCGATCGCAACAAGGTCTGCCGCGATGTTGAGCGCGTTGGCAATGATGAGCGCGCCGATCAGCACTCCCACAGCGATCTTCCAAAAGCGACCGAACCTCAAGACAATGAGCTCGCCGAGTCCTTTTCCGGTTGCGAGCGCAGTCCGATCGCAGATCTCTTGCACGCCTGCCATCAGTGGAAAGGTGATAAACGCCACCCAGAGCATCCCAAACCCAAATTGCGCACCTGTCTGCGCGTAGGTGGCGATGCCCGATGGATCGTCATCGGAGGCCCCCGTAACCAGACCCGGCCCGAGCGCCCGGAGATAGGCGTGCCAGCCGCGTGGCCGCGTATCGAAAAGATCGGTGTTCTGTCCGTCGGCGGAACCATCAGCAGGGGAGATCCGGCCAGGAGGTGATCCATCGACGCCGGATTCTTGTTCTGGGCCCTGAGGCATAGGGCTAGTCTCACTCATTGTTCGAGGATTCTTGGGTTCTTGTCCCGATATTGGCGACGTAAGGAACTCGCCAGCACCCGATCGAGTGACGACGGGCAGACGGCATCATCACGCGAGGTGAAGCAGCCCAGTTGTTCGGTATCTGGGCTGCTCGATTACTTACTCGGTTGGGGAATGGGCACTCGGCAAGATGCGATTTTCGGGTTCACACCGATGTAGTTGAGAGGACCCGCAAGGATGGTGACCACGATTGTTCCTGTTTTGGCACAATTCGCTTCCGGCCCGCTGTAGTAGTGCCGTTGGTATGCGGCGAGGGCTCCAATGATGAACCAGATGACGAGTAGCACTGAACCGATGCGCATAGACGACTCCTCTGTTGGAAGTTCCGCTGTCCGAGTCAAGGCCGCAGACGCCGGGTCGATGACGAACTTCGACATTAACTGGATCCGCAACTACGAATATAGCGCTTACCTGCGGGAGGCCTTCCTCAATAGCCAGTAGACCGATTCGTCTGGCTCTAGCTCAAGCTCCGTCGTCTTTCTCCTCGGAACTTTCGTTCGGATCGCTCTCCACGGTCACCTTGAAGTGGGGATCTTCAGCAGGGCTCTCATCGGCAAAGCGCTCTATGGCCTCATCGTCCTGCTGTTGCTCAGAGGTTACTGATTCAGCGGGCTCTTCCTTGGGACGGGTCATGAACATCTCCCTTTGCGATAACACCTAGCCGTACTGAGGAATACCAACCACGATACCCAAGCATCGTAGAGCAGATCAGGACAGCCGTTCTTCGCTCGAAGTCGTTGTTCCCGTGGGGTTGTTCGTGTCATTCGACGCTGACGAATTGAGCTGCCGACCGTCGGTTCGTTCCCCGGGTGACACGACTACGGTGACAGGTGATGAGCGTGGATCCCGATGGGTAGCTTGATGCACTGCTACTGCACTGTTTCGCGTTGACGTCAATCGATCTCGTTGGCGGTGGCTCCCAATTGGCACTTGCCGACGTGGTTACGCCATCATGTACATCCTGTGGCCACTGGTATCACGGCCAAAGATGATCTCCGGAACTCATTTCTTCCAGATCATCGATGGTCTCAAGAGACTCATCATTGTCCTGATGGTCGCAGGTGGGCGCGACGCCTGCTGACTCGGCTTCTTCTGTCGCTCTCAAATATCGCGAAGAACTCGCCCCGGCATTCGAGTGAAGAAGCTTGTTTACCAAAAGACGTGCGGTGACGATATGACCTCAATCGAACGTCGACTATGAAGAGCCACAGGGTACGTCGCTTGCAAAAAAAGGAGAGGGATTAACGATGCTGCTGAAAGGCGATCGGTGATAGTGTTGTGATTGCCGAGGTTGACCGCTCTCCTCGTTTGCAGCCGCTCGGAACCGTGGTGGCTTCTGCTAAATGTGGCAGAGGCGAGTTAGCTGGGATCCTATGTTCCGCCGGACCCGACGCGATTTTCCGTACTTGGTTCCTTCGAGTTCTGGGCCGTCCGCCCACAACAAAACACAAATTGACGCATCGGTTCATATTGCTCAATTTGAGGCAACCACCCAAGGGGCAGAGATCGCGTATTTGAGCGAGAGAAGAGTTCCGTTCGAAATGACCCAAGCGATAGGTTCGCTGGTCAGTTTTCATCGAAATAGCCAGAACATCGAAACGCCCCTGGAAGAGATGTCGTGACCAAGTTGATCACAGCCATCGTCTTGTCGAAAACGTAGGTTTGTCGATGTGCCGTCAGAGGAGAGATTGCACATGGCGATTGCAATGTGTATACGGTGGCTGTCGCCGATGAATTCCTCACGGCAGGGCGCGTTTATCTCGAGACAGTCGGTCCAGTTTTGAGAATCAGAGAGCGGAGCAACCTTCCCTTTGACTCGGCATCACTTCCGAGTCCACGGGGTCCGATTTCCGAAGTGGTTCTGGATGCTTTTATGCGACCACCAGGATGGTTAGAACTGCCCTCGTTCTCCGATACCAACCCGCTGACAAATGACGATGAAGCATTGGCTCTCTATCTTTGCTACGAGCTGAATTATCAGGGATTGCCGAGCTGCGATCCAGAATGGGAGTGGGAACCGAGTCTCCTCGAATTGCGTAAGGTCCTCGAACATCGGTATCTCAAAGCGCTGCGCGAACATATTCCACCGATGCCTCAGAATCTCCGGGCGCGCCACGTCGTTTCGTTACTCGCTACCGCCCCAGGGCGATCCCTTGCGCAGTATCTCGAGCAACAAGGGACTATTGAGGAGTTCCGAGAGTTCGCGATCCATCGCTCTGCCTATCAATTAAAAGAAGCCGACCCGCATACTTGGGCTATTCCACGCCTAACCGGTCGCTCGAAAGCGGCCTTGGTGTTCATCCAATATGAAGAGTACGGCGAAGGTGTACCAGAGGAGATGCATTCAGCGCTGTTTGCAAAAACCATGGATGCGTTCGGATTAAACAGCGGCTATGGGTACTACATCGATCACATCCCTGGAATCACGCTTAGCACTGTCAACCTGGTCTCATTATTCGGACTTCATCGCCGTTGGCGAGGGGCACTCATCGGACACCTGGCGCTGTTCGAGATGGTTTCAACGAGACCAAATGCGAGTTACGCAAGAGGCCTTCGGCGCCTCGGCCTCGGTGAAGATGCAGCTCGATTTTTTGATGCACATGTGGTGGCTGACGCGACCCACGAAGTAATCGCGCTCGAACAACTCCTTGGGGGACTCGTAGACAGCGAAGCCGCAATCGAACCCGACGTAGCATTTGGAGCTGAAGCGCTTGCCTATCTCGACGGCTTGTTGACCGACCACCTACTGGAAGCTTGGACGGCAAGCCGGTCCTCGCTTTTGCCGTGAGTGACACTGCTCTAAAATGGGCCCATCCCTGAGACAATCTGACCAGAACCGGCCACCCACTTCCAGACCCCGGGACGGTTTGGATGATCTGGCTATTCAGAGGAGTTGCCGTCCCTTTTTGATGGAGTGCAGAAGAACAGCCCGGAGGTATCGATGACGACTGATGACGGGAGTAGCGAATCTCCAAATCGGACAACGGCGACTCCCTCCGGGGAGACGCCTCCTTCGAATGTGCTCATCCTGCCAGCAAGCGCCGAACGGGAGCTCGCTGAGTCGGATGAGTCGCTCGGTGTCCTCGGTCGACCGTTTGACCGTCGGGCACCGTTCTTTGTTGGCTTTACCGGAGCGCTTGGTGTCGCGGTTGCCTACGCGTTCGCCCGCGGATTTGGCGACATCACGAGCGTGCTCGTCATTATTGGGCTTGCCCTGTTTGTCGCGATTGGGCTGAATCCCATACTCGAGTTCTGCATCGACCACGGCATTCGTCGGGGCATAGCAGTCGTCATCGTGACAATTGGATTTGTCTTGGCCGTCGTGGCATTTGTGCTCGCTGCCGTCTCGCCAATCTCTCACGAGGTAAACAGCCTCGTGAAGGACTATCCCCGCTACAAAGCCAACCTCGCCTCCGGGAAAGGTTGGGGCGGTCAACTTGTCGCCAAACTCCACCTGACGAGCTACTTCAAGGGCAAACCAAAGTTGAAAATTCCCGTTGGTGGAGTACTCGGGGCTGGAAAGCTGCTCCTCTCGCTTGGCATTGCGACAACTAGCGTCATCGCGCTGACGATCTATTTCCTGATCGCACTTCCTGGAGTGAAGAGACTTTGGCTCTCGTTCATCCCGCGTAGCCGCCGCGAGCGAGTTGGTTTGCTCACCGACGAGGTTTTCAGCCGCGTCGGTGGTTTTATGTTGGGAAACCTTGTCACGTCGCTGATCTCTGGGGTCGGAACCTTTATCTGGCTACTTATCTTTGGTATTCGCTATGCCCTCCTCTTGGCGGTCATCGTTGCGCTCTTTGATCTCATCCCGATGGTGGGATCGACGATCGCCGGCGTCATTGTCTCCCTTTTTGCGTTTTCTAAGGGCATTGCGGTGGGGATCGCCACCTCGGCCTTCTACATCATCTACCGCTACCTTGAGGACTATCTCCTCAATCCCCGGGTGATGAAGCACACCGTCAAGGTCACACCAGGACTGACCATCATTGCCACGCTCATCGGTGGAACCCTGCTTGGGCTTATTGGTGCCCTCGTTGCAATTCCGGTGGCGGCAACCCTGCATTTGTTACTCGAAGAGGTGACCTTCCCTCGTCAAAATCAGCGATAGGCAACTTTCGAGGGGCCGCCTGCTCGATTGTCGCTCGATTCCTTGACCCGTCCACGATTGGATTGATACCCGACGACCTCCACCATATTGATCGGAGAGCACATAGGTAATGAACATCATTGAAGGTACGGCCCGGCGTATCGACGGACTACAGCAGCGCCACGTTTTCTCGGCATTTCTCTTTGGCGTCGTAAAAAAATTCGGCGACGACAATGCTGGCAATCTCACGATACAGATCACCTACACAATGTTCATGACCATATTCCCGTTACTTCTCTTACTTGTAACGATGCTCGGCATCGTGCTCGCTGACAATCCAGCAGATCGTAGCCGGGTCTTGAACTCTGCACTCGGCCAGTTCCCTATCATCGGTCAACAACTTGGCCATAATCTCCACGCAATGAAACGCAGTTCGGTGTTCGGAATCATCTTCGGGATCGGTGGTCTCGTCTATGGCTCCACTGGTCTTGCCCAAGCTGGTCTGTACGCCATGGCACAGATTTGGAATATTCCGAGTGCAGTCCGACCCAACTACCTCACGCGGATGGCCAGAAGTGTGATTTTTCTCGTCGTGCTCGCCGTCGGACTTACCCTCTCCACCGCATTGGCTGGCTTCGGCACATTTGGAAGACACAACATGTGGCTGGGGGCACTGGGCGAAGTACTCGCGATCATTCTCAATGTGCTGCTCTACTTTGCCGTGTTCAGAACGCTCACGCCAAAACAAGTAGCAACGCGTTCGCTCCTCGCCGGTGTCGTTATCGGGGGCGTTGCCTGGACAATCCTCCAGGCTGCTGGGGGATATGTTGTTGGCCATGACCTGAGGGGCGCGAACGCTCTCTACGGAGTCTTTGGTCTTGTGCTCGGTCTCGTCGCATGGATCTATCTCGCCGCTGAAATCACCCTGTATGCCGCGGAGATCAACTCTGTTCTCTTCCACAGGTTATGGCCGAGAGGAATGATACAGCCGCCGCTCACCGATGCCGACCAACGATCTCTCGCATTCCAAGTGACGCAGAATCAGCGACGTCTGGAACAAGAGGTCCTCACGCGATTCCGCAACAAACCAATGAGCCAAGACGAGTACAGAGAGCGCGACTACCAAGAAATCATGGAGGGATCGGGGAATGAGTGGAGATCTGCTGACGACTCTTGAACGAACGCGCTCGATTCGTCCATCTGTCCAGGTATGTCTCCACCTACCTCAGATCATCCACGTACGCCAACCTGGGTGAGTCCGCGTTGTGGTAACAGTGCTGACCCGTACGGTTCACGTCACGCTGACATCAAAAGTCACGGTCTGACCAACAGCAATAATTGTTGGCCAGAGTGCGGGCGTTGCCCGCGCGATGGCATGCATCTTGTGCATGGTCTCGAACCAGGACAACTGACCTTCGGACCACTCCGCTGATGTAAAGGCTGGAAGTTCGAATTCGTCGAGCACACCATGATCTTGCAGTTCAAAACGAAGAAAAACAACCAAATCTGAGATGGCAATTACAAGAGATGAGCGCAACGAGCCTGTGAAATGGGAACGTCCAACACAGGAGATTGACTGTGGCACCAAGTCTCACCCAGGGCAGAAATCACTCGCGTCCCGGCTTGACCGACAAAGTCCCAGTCCGAGCGAGATCGCCCGTCAGATGCTGCGACAATTTTGTGACCTGTTCCTCGTTGTGTTTCCGATTCCGCCGTTGTATCAGACAGCCTGTTGCTAGACAAGGGGACGTTCGAATCCGATCGGCGAGGCGCAGCCGAGCGCCGAGTGACGCCGACGACAGTTGTAGAAGAGTTCGATCTGTCTAAAGATCGCGTTGGACAGTTCGGCGCGGGTATCCATGCGCTTGCGGTCGAGCAGCTCTATGTGCATGCTTGGCCAGTTTGACTCCCTCGTCGCGTTGTCGAACGCGTCGCTGAAGGGTAGTTCGAAGGCATCAGGCCGACCTAGCGGACATTGTCGGTAAAGGTCCAAGACGCGAACGGTTCCCGTCAGGCGTCTACGTCGTCGCGGCCCCGATCGCAAGAGGGTAACCCCGTGTCGATAGCGTTATCAATCGTGGCCTCATTTGAAACCCCGAGACAACGAAAGCAACCCGGTTTAAAGAGGATTCTCCTTGTACTCAGCCTTCGCATGAGATAGCTGTCTTGGGCCAGGCCTGAATCGGGGCGCCGAGCATGAGTCGAGATTGAACAAATATTGAACAAATCCAGTCGAAAAAAATGCCGAAGCCGAGCTAAAACTCTCGCCGAAAGGTGCCGTTATAGCCTATGGCGCGTCTGGAAGGTGAAGAACGTTTCACGCGCCAGCGGTTTACATAATCACCGATAACGTGGCCAGGATGGCTCGTAGGGAGATGCCGTGGTAGACAAAGGACTGAGTTTGAAAGAGCTTCGTGTACACGTGGAGGCTACGTTCGATTGGCCTGGAAATCTTGATGACACGAGCCCTATTTCGATCCCCGAGGCAGCAGACGAAATTGGCCGGCACCTTCAGGCAATCGAGCGACGGTTATCTCCCGTACCACCGCAATCCGAGCAACAACTTCAGCCCGCGCCGTCTTTGTTGCCTCACGGCTCTGCAGCGCAACCTCTCGAGACCGAGGACGAAACCGAGGTCGACCGAGGGCGAGCGCTGCTTGATCAGCGAGTCGTCGAACCTTCAGCCACCGCACCCGATCTCACCGAGTTTTTTGATCGCCTCCAAGTACTCGAGGAGAGGCTGAGCGCCGTGGCGGCCGTGGACGCTCAGCCGGCCGAACTTCCATTCCAGCCACCCGAACCGACGAGCGCTGCGAACGAGACACACGAGCGACCGCTGAGTGTATCCACCAACGGACGAGAGTCGGACTCGGGAAGTCATGTCAGCAGTGGGGATCAGGTTGAGATGATTGATATCCTCCGAGGAGATACCGAGCCTGAACAGAACGCTCTCGCGGGTCGGTTTTTCAAGAAGAAGCATCGCTACGACGGTATCGACTAAAACCTCTTGGGCATCCTTGTTTTTCTCGGGGTGATACGCGCGATTTTGCTAATGAGAGACCGGACTTGATGCCTGCTAGGACCAGTTGAAACAAATCGCCAGATGCTCGATGTCTAGGTCCTTTCTCGCAGTCTCGTCGGCGAGGGAACGGTCTACGCGTTTCGGGCCGACCATCGCGACGAGTTCTTTCGTGACGAAGACCACGCGGACCCCTTCTCCTCAGGCAGGCGTAGCCCATCGATCTCCGCCATGCTCATTTGGCGCGTGATGGTGCCCCAGGCAATAAAAGGACTCTGACCGTGACGCGATTCGATCGCCGCATACGCGCATCGACCGGAGAGGGCCTCACGGGCTTAGCCTCGACAACGAGGGCTCTGACTTCGCCAACCTCACCTCATGGGGCACTCGCCTCTGCAAATTAGAACGGCCAGTACGGGTGTTTGACGCGGTACGCGCCCTCGTCAGAGCGATCGGACAAGGTTGCAAGGGACGCACTCATCACCGGGATTGTCATCGTCGCCGAGGCCGTGCTCGATGCAACACGCCACAGCGCGTCGAATGAGCACGTTCGACGACGGTTCGAAGCTCACAACGACGCCGCGGTCCTTCGAGAGCCTCCCAAGGAGGGAACGAAACGGCACCTGTTGGCCAAAGATCAAATTCAGCGCGACCAGATTCCACCGTCAATCTTGGCTCTTCGGTGCGGGCGTACCGCGAAGAACCCGACAGAACGCGACATCTTTGTCCATTCAAGTTGAAAGGGCTGCGTAGAAAGGCCATCGCCCAACACCGTCCCGGGCAATACCAGGGCGGCAATTCAGCCTCGTTGCGATATGGAAGTTCTTCACACAGCGCGATTTGCAATCAAGATCGGAATGCGCCACATGCGCTCCAGAAGTGGGCCCGGAATGGTCGGCAGAAACTTCGGCTGATAGCGATCTTCAAAGTCGTCGGTGACGAGTGGATGTCAGTTATCGCGAGAGACTCACCGAGCACTTAAGGCTCTGCATCACCACTTGGCTCGGTCAAGAAATCCTGTGGTACGGTGCCGCTTGCGCTCAGGTAACTGGCGCGGGTAGCAACTTTCCAATGTAGGGGGGGCCGTGGAAGACCGTCAAACGTCAGATTTATCCGCTATTGAGGTACCCGCCAATCCAGTTACCGAACGCATTCCCGTTTACGTCTCAGATCGAATCGCCGACCTGTTGCACGACCTTGGCTATCGCTACCTTCCGCTCAATCCGGGCTCGAGCTTCCGGGGGCTCCACGATTCGGTCGTGAACTACGGAGGCAATGTCGACCCGAAGGTCATCCTCTGTCTGCACGAGGAAATTGCGGTCGCGGTCGCGCACGGTTATGCGAAAGCGAGTGGGAATCCCGCTGCTGCCGCGATTCATGATCTCGTCGGGCTCATGCATGCGAGTATGGCGGTATTCGACGCGTGGGCCGACGGCGTACCACTGCTCGTCCTTGGTGGGAGTGGCCCAGAGTTACCTCGCGAACGTCGGTCACTCGACTGGACTCACTCGGCCAGTACCCAGTCCGACTTGGTGAGTGACTTCACAAAATGGACGGCGAACCCGATCGATGAATCTGGAACTCTAGAGGCGATCGCCCAGGCCCATCGTTTCTCGCGATCTGCTCCAATGGCACCTGCTTACGTAACCGTTGACGCAGAGGTTCAAGAACGTCTTATTGCCGGCAATGCCCCTGGTGCCCCTGACGTCCGTCCCATCCCGAAGCTCGCGGCTGCCGAGTTCGAGGTCGAGCGAGCTGCTCGACTGCTTCTTGCGGCCGAGTTCCCCCTTGTTACGGCGGGTCGAGCCGGACTCTATCGTGACGTTACCGAACCGCTCGTTCGCCTTTGTGAGCTACTCGGTGCAGCCTATCGTGAAGACCAGAGCTTTGTTTCTTTCCCCAGCAACCACGACCTCAACCTCACTGGTGATCCGACGGCGATCGAAGAGGCAGACGTCATCCTTGCGGTCGACGTCGTTGACCCCGGAATCGCGATGGGTTCCTATGCCGAGAGCCGGGGTGCCGCTGCTGGGCGGAGGAACGCGAAGTTGATTGACATCTCACAGAACGGCCTTATGCCGTCGTCATGGTGCTACATGAACAACGCCGCAATCGAACGCGAGGTCGAACTCGTAGCGGATCCGGTCGTTGGTCTCACCCAGGTGCTGGGTGTCATCGAGCGCCTCGTATCCGCCGGCGAGGATCCGTATGCCGCTGACCGGGCGCGACGTCGCGAGCTCATCGGCAACCGTCATGACCAGATATTCGCTTCTGCTCGCGAGAAACTCGAAGCCAATCGTGAGAATGTTCCAATCTCTGCCGGAAGGATGGTTCAGGCTGTTTGGAGTGCAGTAAAGGATCTCCCCTGGATCCTCGCACTTCGCAATACGCGCAGCTGGCCACTTGGAGTCTGGGAGTTCACGGGTGCGGGCGAGTACATGGGCCACAGTGGAGGAGCTGGAGTCGGCTATGGGCCCGGCGCGATGGTCGGCGTTGCCCTCGCCGCACAAGAAAATGGAAAGGTCGCGATCGCGATCATTGGTGACGGCGACCTCGTCATGGCAGCCAACGCCATCTGGACGGCCGTGCACTACCACCTGCCGCTCCTCGTTGTCGTGAACAACAACTCGTCGTTCTACAACGACGAGCTCCATCAATACATGGTCGCAGGCATCCGGGGCCGCGAACCTGACAACGCCTGGATCGGCACTCGATATGAGAATCCAAATGTCGACTTTGCGGTTGTTGCCCGCGGATATGGAGCATCTGCGATGGGCCCGATTGAAGACCCGAGCGAACTTGACGATGCGATGTCGTGGGCAGTCAAAGAGGTCCGAGACGGTCGCGTGGCAGTGGTAGACGTCCGGGTAGAGCGCGACCGGAAATAGTTGGACAGAGCCAAAACATCATCTCGTCGTCCCGGGATGTCGCGAATGATCGGCAAAAACTTCACCCGGGATCCGAATGATCATTTGGAAGGACTCCACGAACCTGCGCGGCCTCATCAAGAAGTCGAAGTGGGCTACTTGAGATCTTTGCACTCGATTTACGCTCCGAATCTGCCGTATTGATCAAGGAAGACTCAGAAATGATTTACCACCAAACGCAAGCGGTCCGATGATTGAGAACTTCAACAGCTTCGAATGCGCGATTTGACAGCAGTCCTCACCATGGATTCAGACTAAACATGCGCAATGGGTGATGAGACATGAATCGAGGGTCAGGTCGCTTCCTGCTGTAGATTACGCGCGTAACCACATGGGATGCGCAGTAGAGATGCATCAACGTCTATCTAGGGGGACTGGCAGCATGGAGAAGTGGTGGACCGAAGTAGGTGCTGAAGAGTGGTCGGATGCCATCGTCGCATCCATGAAATTGGGGGGTGTCGACAACCTCTTCTTTGTATCGGGTTCCGAGTTGGTGTTTTTTCAAGAGGCCATCGCACGCGCAAAGCACCACGGCTGGCCTGCCCCCCACCTCGTCTCTCTCACACATGAGCACGTCGCGCTCAACGCGGCCATTGGCAACGCAATGATCAGGAATCAGCCTGCGGCAACTGCAGTCCACGTTGATGCCGGATCGATGAACATGGGCGCCGGAATCCACGCCGCATGGCGCGGTGGTTATCCCGTCCTTATGACGGGTGGCGCGGGTCCGCGCGCGTTCCCAGGATCAATGCCCGGAGCGCGTCTCAACCACATTCACTGGAAACAAGAGCCCAGAGACCAAGGGGAGATTGTCCGTCAATACACAAAGATCGACCATCGCCTCGAACATCAGGACAACCCGGGCCTCATTGTAAGTCGTCTTCTGCAAGTTGCCATGAGCGCTCCGCAGGGTCCGGTGTATATGACGTTGCCCCAGGAGACGGCGATGTTGCCTCTTCCAGGGACCGCCGCATTCCCCACCCGCGATCAACTCGGCATTGCGAGCCGTTCCTGGCCAGACCCCGCTGATGTGACCGATATCGCAAGCTGGCTCGTCGAGGCTGAGTCACCGGTCATCTTCACAACCGGCGCGGGGCGCGAGTCCGACGCCGTGGAGTCACTGATCGAACTTTCCGAGACACTCGCGATTCCGGTCACACAGTCAGGTCAGGCGGACCGAATGAATTTCCCGTTTGGCCACTGGGCCTCGGGGACGGGGCCAAAGGCGAAAGATGCGGATGTCATCATTGTCTTTGAGGACACGGTCCCTTGGATACCCGGCCCGAACGCGCCCTCATCGGATGCGAGGATCGTCTGGGTCTCCGAGGACCCTGTGCTCTCTCGTTACAAGACGATGGAATTTCGCGCCGATATCTGGATACCTGCTTCGACAACAGGCACAGCTCGGGCTATTCGCCAAGCCATTGAACATCGAATGACACCTTCGATCCAAGAGAGAGTCAGCCAACGACGCGAACGGCTGATCACCAAGAAACAGGAACAGACCACACGCGATCTCAAACTTGCGACCGATGACATCGCGAAAGGCAAGCTCAACGGTCGTGCCGTCGGGTACGAACTCGGCAAGCTCATGGAACCGAACACCGTGATATTGAATGATGGCGTAAGCAACCAGGGATACATCCGGGACTACGCGAACCGGGAACAGTTCGGAACCTATTTCAGAAGCGGAAGTTCCGCCGGTGGCTGGGGCAGTGGGGCGGCATTTGGAGCCAAGCTGGCCCGTCCCGACGCCGACGTGGTCCATGCCACCGGCGATGGCTACTTCATGTTTGGAAGTCCACTTCCGGCTCTCTGGGCTGCAAAACACTACGGCGCGCCATACCTCGCGGTGGTCTTTGTAAACGGCACCTACAGCACCGGGACAACCGGCCTTGAAGATCACTACCCAAACGGCTACGCCGTACGCGACAACAACTACGAGGGCGGGACGTTCTCCCCGCCACCACGGTTTGAAAAGATCGCTGAAGCTGCAAACTCCTACGGGGAATACGTCACCGAGCTCGACGACCTCGCACCCGCGTTGCGCCGGGGTCTCGATTTTACCCGAGACGGGATCCCGGCGGTCATTGCGGTTCGCGTTCCTGGGCCTCTTGACAGAGAAGATTGAGCCGATAGTTCGACGTGCAACTTGCTCTCGAAGGGGAACTCCGTGAGGAGGGCTGGCCCGGTTCGCGTCGCACAACACAACGGTTGGTTCCACTTCCGAGAACTGAAATTGAATGCATCCTCATTCGCTCGCCTAAAAAATCAAGGCTCCAACTCCAAAAGGGGCGACGTGATTGATGTGAGAGCGAGGATAAATGTATTCCACGGATGAAGACGCGCTTCGGTGGGCAGAGGTGGGGGTACCGGGGGTCAAGCGCCATCGCCGAGCGAAAAACCACTTTGTTCTGTCGAGATACCGGTTCTTTCCCGGTGACGACGATTTGGCACAATCGACGCAAAGGATGCATTCTTGTTGGCACATTCGGGAGCGAGTACGATAGCGCTGGTTTTATCGGGCGAGATTCACACTGGAGCGGCAGCTTTGGGGGGGCGATGACCAAAACGGTTAAAACGATGTTGTCCACGGGCAGATGCCGCTCTGGCCACGTCACAGCTGTCACCCGATCGGCTTGTATCACTTCAATGGATTCAGCGCAGGAGAGGTCGCGCGAATGTGTTTATTTTCATCCGACTCTCATAGGAACCTGATGCCCTGTTGCATGAGGTTCCCTTCGGATACACCACATCAAGGTGCGTCAGCGAATTTCTGATGCAACCGCCACTGTCCAGTTCTGACGGTCACCATATCGTCAAGCTTTCCGAGATTAGCGCAACACCGCTCCATCTTTTGGAGTCGTTTGGAACCAACCGACTGAACGAGTGTCCAGTCGCTAGCGAAATTGGGGGGTAGTGATGCAAGCGTCAACCACATTGAGAAGCCGAGCCGGTAGTCGGGTTGATCGACCATTGGCTCGAATCAAAGCCGGTGTCGCAATCTTCGGTCTGCTGATGGGTTCTAGCGTGATCTTCAGCGGCGCTGTGTCGGCCTCATCTACACACCACACCGAGACGGCAAGGTCCAAGGGTCCGGCCAGACTGAAGTTCAATAAAAAAGGGGTGCCGAATGTGGTGGGAATGACCATCCCCCTCGGCAAGGGAGCTGGAGCACCTCATATAGGTGACACCGTCGCCTACACTGCCGAACAGATCCTCCTTGGTTGGGGCGCTACGACCTCGCTCACCCTTGGCTCTGCAACATCGGTGATCTCGGGGGTCATCGGTGGACACCTCGCAGCAACCGGCGGACCGTTTGACGGAGAGATCAACGGTGGACTGACCATATTCGGGCCGAGCCAGCCGGGTCAAAACTACGAATTCATCGCTCAGCCGAAGTTCAAGACGCTCTCCTCGCTCACCGGCCAGGTCATCGCGGTGACCGAACCAACCGACGGTGACTACGTGCTCATGCAACTGCTCGCGAAGAGGTACAACCTGACGGGCAAGGTGACATATGAATACACCGGGACCGAGAGCAACTCGCTGACCTCGTTCATCGCCGGAAGGATCGCCGGGTTCTGGGCATCGAGTGACTCGACGGTCGCGCTCAAGGAACAGGGTGTGGGATACCAGCCGCTTTACTCTGCCCGCGTCCTCGACCCCGCAGAGGGCGACAGCTACGAAGCCTCGACTCGAGTCTGGCTGAACGCCCACTTCGCCCAGGCCGAAGCGATCGATCTTGCATGGCTCTATGCGGCAAAGATCTTCCATACGAACGAGACACAGTGGCTCGCCAATGCAACCGCCTACACCAAAGGTACCTTTTCAAGGACTCTGGAGGCTCTTGACTACGTCGCGTATCGCAAGGAGAATCCGTGGCCCGCGTCACACCTCGCGTTCACCCCGAAGAGCGTGAGCGCAAACCTCAATACCGACGCAGGTCGGGGCGCAATCACCAAACTTGCCGCAGGTGCTCCCTTGGGTGAATATGCGGTCTTTGGCCCGTGGAATGCCGCCGTCGCCGCGTTCGACGCACATCCGAACCTCTTCAAGTAACACGGGTGAGCGGTGGCCGTCTGACCGGCACAGTCAAGCAAAGCCTTTTCCATCACGGCATACTCGATCCCGAGCGGATCTTGGATGACGCGTGGAACTGGTGATACCGAGTTAACAGCTCAATAGGGAAATGGTGCAATTGCAACCCGACGGAATGTCAACGATCCAGGGTGCGTCTCCTGATCTGCGCGACAGGAGACGCACCACGCGGGTGTGGGCGCGTAACCATCTACCGAGCATGGTTGTCTCGATCGGCATCGCCGCTGTCCTGATCGGCGGATGGCAGTTTTCCGGCCGCTACCTCAATCCGATCACGGTCTCCACGCCAGGCGAGATTCTGCGCTCGATTCCAACGACATTCCTCCACGGACCATATGGATCACTTGCCTCCGCCCTTGGTGTGACAATGATCGACTTCGGTTTCGGCCTTCTCGGGGCACTCGTTATTGGAACGTCACTTGGACTCGCGATCGGAAACAGCCGGGTGGCGCGAAATATCCTCGATCCATTGGTGGCGCTCGGCAACAGCTCTCCCACGATTGCGCTGTTGCCGCTGATGATCATCTGGTTCGGTTTCGGACACGCGTCGCGCGTGCTGTTCATCACGGTCGTATCCATGTGGGGTATGGCGATCAACACTGCGGTTGGTGCGCGAAAGGCTCGCGAACGTTACGAGGATCTCATCCCCGCGTTCTCCGTACCACCGCGAATGTATCTCACAAGCGTCGTAATTCCGGGCTCAATGCCATTCATCTTTGCCGGCATTCGTGTCTCACTTGCCCATGCGCTCGTGGCAACGATCATCAGCGGTCAGGAGATCGGTAACAGTGGTATCGGAGGACTTGCGCAGCTCTATGGCGACCAGTTCAAAACAAATGACCTTTTTGGTGTGATCGTCGTAACCACGATCATCGCTCTTGTTTTGTACCGGGTGATCGAATTTCTTCGCAATCGCATCTGCAGCTGGGTCAACTACTCATGATCGATGCAAGGTCGACAACCATTGAAGCCGGGAATAAAGCAGGGAAAGGGAGCTAGAGCCCGATGGACACCAGAGAGATTGTCGTGGCAGTTCAAGATGTGACAAAGGTCTTCCATAGCAACGAGGTGACCGTGACCGCATTGCAGAATGTCTCTATTGATATCCACGCAGGAGAGTTCGTCAGTCTCGTCGGTCCAAGCGGTTGCGGAAAGACAACGCTTCTCCGCATCATCGGAGGATTGACGAATACAACGAAAGGATCGGTGGAGACGCTACCGCTTGCAGACGGAACACCACGGAAGATGTCATTTGTTTTTCAGGACGTCAACCTGCTTCCGTGGCGCTCGGTGTTGCGCAACGTTGAGTTCGGTCTGGAGCCAATCTCGGCGATCTCAAAGAGTGAACGCAAAGAGCGGAGCATGGTCGCGCTGGAGAAAGTCGGTCTCGACTCGTTCGCCTCATCGCCCCCGTTTACCCTCTCCGGAGGCATGCAGCAGCGCGTTGGACTCGCACGCGCACTCGCGGTCGAACCGGACGTCCTGCTCATGGACGAGCCGTTTGGCGCCCTTGACAACTTCACTCGAGAGGGACTCCAGGAGCAGCTAGCCCAGCTCTGGGAGGATATGGGCACAACGATCATATTTGTCACCCACGACATCGACGAGGCGATATATCTCTCGACAGAGGTCGTGCTTTTGCGGTCCAACCCTGGACGCCTCGTCGAGACGCTCCCGGTGGATCTTCCGCCGCAGCGATGGACCTACGACGTACGGAGCGAGCCAGCAGCCGTCACGCTGCACCGTCACATCCGCACCTCACTCTCAGGCCGCACCTACGACGCGTCTCCGACCGCACCCACAACGTGAACAAGATGAGGAGTTCGGCGAAGAACATCGGTCCACAGACCGGTACGTTTTCAATGCATCACCCGCATCTGATTCCCGTGGAATCGGACCCTGATGCGTCGGGTCACCAGAACGAACGGCTTTTGATGCGGATTCTGCGAAACCCAGGCGTAGTGGGGATCCTCAGCATCGCGGGTGTCATGGGTATCTGGTGGATCGTCAGTTTATTTCTCAGTGCGATCATTCTCCCGAGTCCTCTGGCCTCCGCCGAAGGTCTTTACCAGATCGCCGTTCACGGCATTCTCGGGCCGGCGATCGTCGTCTCCTTGCGCGAAATGTACATAGGCCTCGCGCTCGGAGTGGGAGCCGGGCTCCTGATTGGAACAACCTTGGGCGCGTTCACAAGGGTTGACCGGGTCATGCTGCCTTACGTCAATGTTTTCAACTCGGTGCCGGGAGTCATTCTCATCCCGTCACTGGTTATATGGTTCGGCCTCGGGTCCGAGACCCGTGTCATTTTTATCGTCTTGATCACCGTTTGGCCGATGGTGATCAACACCCGTGCCGGCATCATGAATTCAGCAAGTCGCTACCGCGATCTGAGCAAGGTATTCGGTTATGGCCGGATCGCCACGATCAGAAAGGTTCTGATTCCGGCAAGCACTCCATATCTCCTTGCTGGTCTGCGGATCTCCATGGGCCTCGCGATCGTCGGCATGATCATCGGCGAGTTTGAGGTCAGTTACTCGGGACTCGGTTACCTGCTCATCAACTTCGGCGAATCGCTCCAGACCGGTCGTCTCATTGGCGTCGTCTTCCTCGCAGCAATGATCGGTCTCTTTCAGGTCGGCATTGTCCGGATCGTCGAGGCACGGTTTCTTCCCTGGATACGGCACTCATAGCGAGAGTGCGCGATCGCGCGCACCTGCGTCAAACCGTGGACTCTTTCGCGCGCCGGTAAAACCCATTAAGTGGATACAGACAAAAGCGCTGCGTCTCCCTGGCCCCCGCCTCCACAGAGTGCGACAGCCCCGAGTCCTCCTCCGCGGCGGGCGAGTTCAATGCATAAGGTAATGACCAGCCTCGTGCCTGACATTCCAACCGGATGACCAAGTGCGATTGCCCCACCATTCACATTAACCAACGATGCCTCGATTTCAAGATCACGCATGGATGCGATTGTCACCGCCGCGAACGCCTCGTTGATCTCGAAGAGTTCGATTTCGGCGAGTGTGCGTCCGGCGCGATCCAGCGCAGCGCGGATGGCGCGCGAGGGTTGCGTCAGGAGTGATGGATCCGGTCCAGCGACCTGACCGTAACCAACGAGTTCGCCAAGCGGCGTGACACCAAGACGTTCTGCAACCTCCTTCGACGCGATAATGACCGCCGCCGCACCGTCGGAGATCTGACTTGCGTTCCCGGCGGTGATACAGCCACCTTCGGTGAACGCGGGTGCAAGCGCGCCAAGGGACTCACTCGTTGAGTCCGAGCGGATCCCCTCGTCCAGCTTGACCACAATCGGATCGCCCCTGCGCGGGTCGACGGTGACCGGAGCGATCTCAGCAGAGAACCGGCCGGAAGCCGTTGCCTCGGCAGCACGCCGATGACTCATCATCGCGAATGCATCCATCTCTCTTCGCGATATTCCGAGCCTGTTCGCGTATGCTTCGGTTGCTGCTCCCATCGCGAGCTCCTCGAACGCGCACGTCAAGCCATCACTGGTAATGGCATCGAGGATGTGGGCGTTGCCAAAGCGCAGGCCATTGCGCGCGCCATGGAGAAGGTAGGGCGCGTTTGTCATCGATTCCATACCGCCAGCCACGACGATGTCCGCTTCACCGGCTCGGATCATGAGATCTGCAAGATAGATCGATTGCAACCCGGAGAGACACACCTTGTTGATGACCAGCGAAGGAATGCTCATTGGAATTCCCGCTGCCACCGCTGCCTGCCGGGCACTGCCCTGGCCCTGACCAGCCTGAAGTACATGTCCAAGAATCACGCTGTCGACATCAGATGGGGAAATCCCCGCGCGAAGAATCGCCTCTTTGATAGCGATCGCCCCCAATTCGAAGGCGCGAAACGGTGAAAGCGCCCCCGAAAGCCTCCCGATTGGAGTCCGTGCCCCCGAAAGAATCACCGATGCTGACATTCCACCCTCTTTTTCTCGCCCTGCTCGATGCTAGATGCAGCTCACTTCATTCGCCTCGGTTCACAAGCGCGTGCACCGTTTCATGCTAACGAGCAAAGACCGTAATCTCTCCAATCGATTCGAGCAGAGCGCGCGCGGCCGCCATCGCCGACAAGGCGCGAGCTAGAGGTGGAAGATCATCAAGCGAGTCGGAAAGAACCTCGATGCTGAGCGGGGTTGCCGACGAAAGGGCGAACAGCAACTCTGCAAGAGCAAGATCGCCATCACCAGGTTCGAGCCGATTGTGACGCGCCTCATCGGCGAGAAGCTCGCGGGTCGACGGAGCGCGTGCCGGCGCGTCACATATCTGCGCGTACGGGAAGAGATCCTGTCGGAACGACGCGATATCCTTGGCGCTATCCCCACAACGCGCGAGATGCAGAGAATCGATCAGAACGCCACCCTCTGCGGCACCCGACCTCTCGACGATTCGCACTGCAGAGGCGAGTGAGGTGACGGAGGTGAAGGCCATGAACTCGAGGACAGGCCGGATGCCTACCTCCGATGCCATTGCGCAGATCTCGGCAAACCGGTCGGCCGTACGCTCCTCGTCATCATCGTTGCTGACGACGAGGAGGTGTCTGGCGCCTAGCGCAGCACCGTAATCGATCAATCGTCGTGCCGCCTCATTATCGTCGTTCGGAGCAATACGCACGACCTCAATATCGATGACGGAGATCGATTCATCCTCAAGTCGCCGCGAAAGCCCGACAAGCTCTCGCGGCGTAAGCTGACGATGTTCAAATCCGAACCCAACTGCATCAAAACCTGCACGCGCTGCTGCAACAATCATCTCGCCGGGCTCAACTGTGCGCAGTGTACCTGCTGCGAGTGAGATGAGACGATTGGCCATCACGCCCTAACAATACGACTCGAAGAGCCAAAGATGATGGGATAGCTCCATCAACTGGGTCGTTCAGAGCGAAGGTCTCTGACGGTCGTTCTTGTGCATCTCTCCGCCGCAATCGCTGGTCGGACAACTTGCGATCTCCCCAGTTCCGCCAAATCCTCGGATCGACGATCTCGCGCATCGGAATCTACCGACCGCGACCAGTTGCGCCAACCCACCTATCGAGGCTTCGATCCTCCATAAACGACGTAGTCAAGATGTTTCCAATAGAGGTCGATTGCCTCAAACCCAGCCTGCGCGAGCAGGTCGATCTGGGGCGCAAGGGGAATCATGTAGCGGACATGATTCTCGTAGCGCAGCTGCTCATCGGGTGTCCGGTTCCGTTCCTTCTCGGCTGCCTCTGGATCTTGTCGCTCGTTGGCACGCTGCCATGCGGCCTCGACCAGGACATCTTCAGTATTGATGGGATCGAAGTTGACGTACCAGCCCCCGGGCTTCAGATGATCGTAGATCTCCATGAACAGCTGCTGCTTCCGCAGATCGTTGATGTGATGCACGCACTGCGAGGTCACCACAACGCCAAGATCCGAGGGAATGGTCTCTGGCCAATCACCGGTGGTCATGTCAAAGGTGACATAGCGATATCGATCCTCGTAGCGCGCCATGGTCTTGGCGCCCTCATCCATCATCTGCGAAGAAAAATCCGCGAGGATCGCGTTTGCGCGCGGAAACTGGTCAAGCACGGCGCGTGCCGCGGGACCGGTTCCAGCGCCGATATCGAGCACGGTAAAGGCCTCGTCCTCACCAAAGGGAAGGAGCTCGCCCATCAGCATCCACTGTGCTCGGCGCTTTGCCTCGCGCTCCTCCTGTTTGGAGATGAATTTCTGGACACCGGCATCTGACTGCCAGATCGCGGCGTTGCTATCGACGTTTGCGCTCATAGTCCCACCTTATTTCATTCAGAGATTCAGCTGTAGCCGGCCTCGGATTGCAACCGGTCAGGTTGTCAGCGCGACCCTAGGTTCACCGATTGCAACGGGAACCGGCGTCGGATACTCCCCCGTCAGGCAGGCCGAACAGAACCCGGCTCCGTCGGCGTCGATCGCTTTGTACATCCCCTCAAGACTCAAAAAGGCAACAGAGTCCGCCTCCAGAAAGACGGCCATCTCATCTGGTGACATGGTCGACGCGAGCAGCTCGCCGCGCGAGGGGGTGTCGATTCCATAGAAGCAGGGCCATGCGAATGGCGGTGAGGAGATGCGGAGATGCACCTCGAGTGCACCCGCCTCTTTCAGCATTCGGACGATCTGGCCGGTGGTGGTACCGCGCACGACAGAATCATCGACGACGACCAGACGTCGACCCTCGACGCTCTCGCGAAGCGGATTGAGCTTTCGGCGCACAGCATCGATGCGCGCCTCGGGCGTCGGAGATATGAATGTCCGGCCGATATAGCGATTCTTGACGAGCCCCTGTCCGAACGGGATACCACTCGCGGCCGCGAAGCCCTCCGCAGCCGGCACACCCGAATCAGGAACTCCGAGCACGATGTCTGCTTCGACAAAAGACTCCTGGGCGAGCTGTTGACCCATCCTGTGGCGTGCTGCGTGTACCTCTTTGCCAAACAGTTTGGAGTCTGGCCGGGCAAAGTAGACAAACTCAAAGACACAAAGGCGCGATTCGATGCGTTCTTTGGCGAACGGAAAGACCGAACGCGGACCGTCGTCATCGATGACCAACATCTCGCCCGGTCCGATCTCGCGCACGAATTTCGCGCCAACGATGTCGAGCGCGGGACTCTCCGACGCGATCACCCAGCCACCGGGGGTCGTATCCGTCGGTTCGAGACGACCGAGGCAAAGTGGTCGGAAGCCATTCGGGTCGCGTACGGCGATGAGATGTTTCGTGTCAATCAGTCCGAACGAGTAAGCACCCCAAAGACGCGGGAGCACGAGAAGCAACGCCTGTTCAAGCGCATCGGGTCTGTTCGGATCTTCAAGATCTGCGAGAGCGAGTGCAAGTAGCTCCGCAACCAAGTCACTGTCTGAACTCGAGACACCCGGAAGCATGTTCTGCTCTTCCTCGAGTTGGGCGACGTTCGTAAGGTTGCCATTGTGCCCGAGGGCAAAACCTGTCTCCCCAACCGAGCGATAGACGGGTTGCGCGTTCTGCCAGGTACTCGCGCCACCGGTCGAATAACGCACATGTCCAAGCGCGAGCGATCCCGTCAACGAGGCGAGCTTTCGCGCATCGAACGCTGAGGTGACGAGACCCATCTCCTTGGAGACGACAATCTCCTGACCGTCAGAGACCGCCATGCCTGCAGACTCCTGCCCGCGGTGCTGCAGCGCGAACAACCCATCGAAGACGAGGTGTGCGGCCTCAACTCCTGGGGCATAGATCCCGAAAACCCCGCATGCCTCTCTCACTGAATCCATTCTGCCATCGTTTGCCGTCGCATCATTCGGTTTTCTTCTTGAACCTCTCGCCCAATGGCGCCCCGAAAAGTCCCATTTGTAGACTCTTGGCATGATTGACCTGCACTGCCACTCAACCTACTCCGATGGCTCCGACTCTCCGCTTCGGGTGGTCGAGCTCGCGCAGCAGGCGGGTCTGGGAGCAATAGCCCTGACCGACCATGACTCTCTCGACGGCCTCAACGAGGCGCGCGCCAGGGCGGACGAACTTGGCATCGAACTCGTGAACGGATGTGAGGTCTCTTGCGATTTCGAGGGTCGCGTGCTTCACGTGCTGTGCTATTTCGTCGACACGGATACCGGTCCAATCCAAGCGGAGCTGGCCCTGCTGCGACGTGACCGCGCGCATCGCAACCATCTGATGATCGCGCGACTTCAGGAGCTCGGCCTTCCGATCACCGAGGAGCAGGTCATCCAAAAGGCGGGCGGCAAAGGGGTGGGCCGACCGCATATGGCCGCAGTCTTAAAAGATCACGGCGTCGTACGCGACATCAACGATGCCTTCGAGCGTTATCTGGGAACGGGGCGTCCGGGGTACGTGAAGAAATCCCGGGTCACGATCGAAGCGGTGATTGACACGACCGCAAGATCCGGCGGTCTCTGCTCGGTCGCCCATCCCTACTCGCTCGACCTTCTCCCGAAGGAGCTCGACTCGCAGATCGAGCGTTGGGCCGCTGCTGGACTCATTGGACTCGAGTGTTACTACGGCCGATACAGCCCCGAACTCCGAACAAACCTTGTGGAGATGGCTCGAAGACATCGTCTCGTTCCAACTGGAGGCTCGGACTATCACGGTGACTACAAACCCGATATCTTGATCGGCACCGGCACCGGCGACCTTTCAGTTCCAGACGAGGTGCTCGATGAACTGCGCGAGCGCGTTCCGAGCTGATCCGCTCAGTTCATCGCGCTGATTGCCACCACGGGGTCGGACGGATTCACAGCCACCGGGGGAAGCGCGAGCGCAGAACCAAAGGAGAAGATCGTTCCTCCGCTCGCGACAAGGTAGTACCCAATGCCTGTCGGAGCGGTCGCGATTCCGACGATCGATCCCGCGGGAGTCGGCCCGGCAGGGTGATCGGCACGCGCCGTTCCGAAGGAAAAGACACGACCGTCGGACGCGACGACCCAGTACCCCCTCCCGCCCAGTGTCGCGGCAATCGCGGTGACGCGTGCCCTTTGGCGATGCACATGCAAGAAACCATCCAAGACGTCACTGCCAAAGCCGGTAACGCGACCCGAGCGCTGGAGAAGGTAGTACCCATTGCCATTCGAGCGGGTAATCGCCACTACCGCGCTCGCACGTGCGCCACGATGCAGCGACCCAAATGTTTTGGCCGCGCCGAACCCAAAGACGCGCCCCCGACGGGTAACGATCCAGTATCCGGTGCCGTACGAGTTCGAGGCAATACCGACCACCCCGTTCTGCGCAAGGCGCGATGGAATCTCCCCGAATCCCGCAACCGCACCGATAGAGAAAACCTCTCCGGCACGGGTGACGCACCACGATCCTGACCCTGTAGGCGACGATGCCACCGCGACGACACCTGGCGATCCAACCTGCCCGCTCAGCGCGGCCTGCGTGGCATTCCAGGCGATGGTGGTGCGCCCCAACGCAGAGACGGTCACCACCTGCTGAGGCGGGACAGGTGCAGCGACAACGTTGAGCGAGACCGTCGCCGTTACCTGGAATCCCGTTGCATCGGTCGCGCGCAGCGCGATGTCTCCCGCTCCCACGGCGCCGGGAATACCGCCAATCGTGCCCGAAGAGTCAAGCACCAGCCCGAGCGGAACGGCACCGGTGAGAATCGACCAGGTATAGGGAGCCGTCCCACCGGTCGCGTCGAGCGTTGCATGGTAGGCAAGCCCGACGGTGGCCGTCGGGAGCGAGGTGGTCGTTATGGCCAGAGTATCGACGTTATGTGAGACCGCTCCAGCAAAGACGGGCACAAAAACGGAACCTGCGAAAAGAGCAATACACGCGAGCACGAGACGGGTGAGGGGCGAACGGGAACTACCGGTCAACAAAACTGTTCTGTTCGTGCGTTCACGGTTCATAGATGAGCATTACCCCGAGATCTCGCGCTCGATGCGCACGTGGAACGCCTCGACGAGCGACTGGCAGTTTGGCTCATCAACGATGTCTGCCAAGTCTTCACCGAACGAAAGAGGGGCAAGCCTCTCGAAGTCATGCCACCGTTCACCCAACCCCTCGAGAATCCGATTGGGATCGCCGGCGGGCGCGGTGAGCGCAAAGAAGCCCCGGCGTCCCGCTATCGGCTCCGGCGGCCCAATCAGACCCTCGCGCGCGAGCGTCGCCGCCTCGAGTGCATCCGCAGCGGCTTTCCCCGCTCCGAATGCGCGAAGTTCATCGCCGGCGACGCGAATTCCTGCTGCCATGGTGCAGGCAAAGCCGAGTGCATCGTGGATTTGCATTCCGTTGAGGCCGAGTGCAATCGCGACGGCACAGGTCGCCCCGAGCCGACCAGCAGTGCCAACTGGATCCCACCCGCGCCGCTCATGAGACTCACCAAGTGCAAGACGGACGCGATACGCAACCTCGCAGCCGAACGCAACCGCAAGAACCAAACCCTCCCCGTCGCAGTCACTCAACTGCGCCGCGACAAACGCCGGTGGAACAATAACGCTCAGAACCCGTTCGGAATACGCGAAGGCGGAGAGTTCAAGCGCTGCAGCGGCAGCAATTGTCATGACCGCGACTCCCGGAACAAATTTCCGCGAGGGCCCAATTCCTTCAATCATCCTTGCACCGCTTTGGCCACCGAGAGCGGCGTCGATACGCATGACGAGTGGATCGTCATGTCGCGTCACGGCAAGCGACAACACCCTGTCTAGCGCGCACACTGCATGTTCGATTGTCGCATCACCAAGGGAAGAGATCGACGCACCGGCACAGACCGACGCGATAGATGCACTCAAGTCGTTCATTGGACGCGCACCAATTCATCGACATCGGCAAACGACACACCTTCGCCAAGCTGCATCGCCAGCTGCCAGAGTTGCTCGGCTCTTTCAGGAAAACGGGCAGAGACCAAGGCGACGAACTTCTCGCGCAGTTGCGCATCACTGAGTGGCCGCTCCATCGACCCCTCAGCTTCGGCGACGTGAAACATCCTCTTCGTACCGTCTCGCAGGTGTACCGCCACCGTCGCTGCCTGCCGGGTGTGCAGATCATCGGGCATCAGCACTGTGCGATCCCTGAGCGAGACCACGATGGGATCTACTGCCATCACATCAGAGAATTCGGCAAGCCCCGCGCGTCCCGTCAGCAGACCCACTGCAACGCCGTGGATGGCACAGAACCTTGCCTCGAGTCCTGTCTTCGCGACCCGACGACCCATCAGTTCAACAACGAGAGGATTACAACCCACCAATACCTGCTCCACGGAGGCGGGATCTAGAACGCCAAACTCCAAAGAGAGCTTCGTCGCCGCCTCGATTGCAGGATGCGCGACTATCCCACAGGGAAACGGCTTGTAGGTGTTGTCAAGGATGACCCAACGACGTCCCATATCCACAGGGTCAATCCAGTCGATACTCCATGCATCCGAAAGCAACGCGAAATATCCGTGCATATCGGTCAACAAATCGCGCGGGTCCGAAACTCCCTGCTGCGCGAGCGTCGCACTCAACAGCCCGTTCGCAGCTGCCTTACCGGCGTGATAGGGCTTGATCGGTGTTCCAAATGCCTCGCGCTGTCCGAGGGGCATCGTGAGGGCAATCTGCAGTGCATGCGCAAGTTCCCCTGCATCAAGTCCAAGCAATATTCCCGCACCCACCGCAGCGCCAACTACGCCGCAGGTTCCCGTGATGTGCCATCCAATGTCGTAATGAGACGGTGTCATCGCTAGGCCAATTCTGAGCTGGGCCTCCACCCCAAGAGCCATTCCCGCGAGCGCCCGATCGGGAGGGACCTCCATGCACAGGCCGAGCGCATAGAGCGCCCCCATGGTGGCAGCTCCAGGATGGATCACCGTCTCAAGATGCGTATCATCAAAGTCATCGAAATGCGCGGCGAATCCGAGCGCGTTCGCGCAAAAGTAGCGATCAAGTACTTCGGTGCGTCCAAGTACCGAGATCTCCGCGCCCCCAAGAACAGCTCCGGTCCGAAAGAGCGCGTCGATCTCGTGCGAACGGCCTGCACCAAGCGCCGTCCCGAGAACATTGAGGAAGCACCGCCTCGTCTCGTGCGCCACCTCTTCTGGCAATGTCTCTCGTGACAATTCGACAATGCGGGCAGCAAATGCCTCAAGCGGAGTCATCGGGAATCCGTCCGATTGACAGAGCTCGCGGTGCGCAGTTGTTCATGCCGAGCCGACACCGCTCCTCCTCGCGAATTCTCGCTGCCGTTGACAACGAGACCAACCCGTAGATGTATCCGCGAGCGATCGTCGGTCTCGCATCCACATTCAGGGCACTCCAACACTAATACCATGACTTTCGTACGCTTTGAAGAGCGCTCTGGCGCGTGTCATCCCGGTGATCTTCGCATTGATCAGGCTGAAGCTGGGATTTCAATCAATTCAATCGCTCATTACCTCCGCCGTGTCGCGTACCATCGACCTATGGAGCGTTCCAGCACCTCGACCTCGAATTTTGGCGTCTCACGACGAGAGAACCACGATTCCTCTGCTTTTTACGAACGATTCACTCCCCCAGAGATATCGGGCGATTCAACTGTTGCATCGACCACCGATGTCGACCGCGTCATTCTTGGCGATGCGCGCAACATGTCCGAGATCCATGACAACTCTGTCGCGCTCGTCGTTACCTCGCCACCCTATTTCGCCGGCAAACAATACGAGGAGGCGCTCGGAGAGAATGGGGTCCCCGGAACGTATCTGGAATACCTCGAAATGCTCGGTGCGGTATTCAAAGAATGTGTCCGCGTTCTCGAACCCGGAGGGAGGATCGCCGTCAATGTTGCCAACCTTGGTCGTCGCCCCTACCGGTCGCTTGCCGCGGACGTCACCACGATCCTGCAGGACGACCTGCGTCTCCTGCTTCGCGGAGAGGTGATCTGGCTGAAACAGCGCGGCTCTTCGGGGTCGTGCGCGTGGGGGAGCTTTCAACGGTCAACGAATCCGGTGCTGCGCGATCTCACTGAGCGGGTCATCATCGCCAGCAAAGGCCGCTTCGACCGTGCCCTTTCGCTCAAGGAGCGGACCCACCGCGGTCTCCCTGCATCTTCGACGATGACGCGCGAGGACTTCATGGAGAACACGCTCGATCTCTGGGAGATCCCTTCCGAGAGTGCAACGCGCATCGGCCACCCCGCACCGTTCCCAATCGAACTTCCCGCACGGCTGATCGAGCTCTACACCTTCGAGGGAGATCTTGTCCTCGATCCATTCCTCGGAGCGGGCACGACCGCCGTCGCGGCAACACGACTCAATCGCCGCTACGCGGGTTACGAACTCGATGCTCACTATCTCGAACTCGCGAGAGTGCGCATCGCTCGCGAGCAGTCCGAACATGACGCATCAGCTCCCTTTCGACGACCGACCGGATCCCTCGATGATGTTGTCGAGATGATCGACCGCGGACATTCCGCGACCGACATCTCCCGACAGTTGTTGATGCATGCTGGATTCAGCGTGAAAAGTGAACAGGTCAACATCATCGGTGGCTTTCGCATCACCTTCAAGGTGGAGAATCGGTCAGGCGATTTGCTCTATTTCGACGTCGCGGGAGCGTTCACCCATGCTCGGGCTGGCCTCAAGCGATCGGAGGTCCTCTGGCACACGATCGGTCAGGCTGCGGTCATGCAGGGACTCGGACTCGAACCTCTGATTGTGCTCACCGCCGGCCTTCCCGACGAGCGATCGCCCCAGTGTCGGGCGCTTCGTGCCTGTACCGGAACACACCGGCCGATAGCCGCAGTCATCGATATCCTCGACCCTGAGTCACGCGAAGAGCTGACCGCCTGGGCCTTGGGTGACCGCGGGGGAACCGATTTCCCTCCTCCTCGAAACTCGCGCCACAGCGTTGAATCCAACCCCGCCGACGAGAACTGGCGCTGATCGGCACCCCGGGAGGTAGCACCGGGGTAACCGCAACATGAGGGATCGGTGACACCGCTCCAACATTTCGTGTCTCGTTCACCCGTGCGTAACCTTTCGTTCCCGGAGTAGTCATCTCCGCCTGCGAAATTATCGAGAGACACCAATTCAGGAAGGAAAACCTGATCATGAACGAGATCAATATGACCTCGCGTACCGATTCATCTACAGGCACATCATCTGGCTCTTCGGACGATGCAATCGGCACCATGACGGTGAGCCAACTCCTCAATGACGCCCCGACGAGTCGCTTCCATCGTCGCGCGGTGATCATCTCCGGGATGGGTTTTTTCACCGATGCCTACGACCTCTTCGTCATTGCAACCGTCGCGACGCTCGTCAAGTCACAATGGAGCCTCTCGACTACGCAGGTAAGTTGGGTCACCGGATCTGCGATCTTTGCGGCCTTCATCGGAGCTCTTGTGTTTGGCCGAATCGCCGACATCCTCGGACGCAAGGTGGTGTACACCACCGTCGCCGCAATCATGATCGTTGGCGCAATCGCCTCCGCGCTCTCGCCAAACTTCCTCTTTCTCGTCGGAGCTCGTTTCGTGCTCGGCCTTGGAATTGGTGGCGACTATCCGGTCTCAGCGGTCTTAATGAGTGAGTACGCGAACCGCAAGGACCGGGGAAGGCTCGTCGGGCTCGTTTTTTCGATGCAGGCACTTGGATTGATCGTCGGCCCCCTCGCCGCGCTCCTTCTCGTCGTGTCAGGAATGTCGAACAGTGTGACGTGGCGCATCCTTCTCGGTATCGGCGCGATCCCGGCCGCAGCGGTGATCTACCTGCGCGCAAGGATGCCAGAATCACCGCGGTTCCAATCGCGGGTACAGGGAAGATCCGACCAGGCAGCAGTCCAGCTGAAGATCTTCTCCGACGGCGTCATCGACGCACATGCCGCAGTTTCAGAGCATCGCCAACGACTGAGTATTCGGCAGTTCCTTACCAACCGACGACTCGTAACGCTGATGTTCGCGACGGCGGGGAGTTGGTTCCTCTTTGACTACGCGTACTACGGCAACACGCTCTCTTTGCCAAATATCCTTCTCGATGTCGCCCCAAACGCAACGCTCGAGACAAAACTTGGCTGGACGCTCGGGATCTTCATCGTCTTCGCGCTCCCTGGTTACATCCTTGCAGTTGCGCGAATGGACAGGATCGGACATCGAAAACTCCAGTTCATTGGATTTGCGGTCATGGCGCTGTGTTTTCTCGTGCTGGGGCTCTTCCCCTCGCTGACAAGCACCACAGCGCCATTTCTTGCCCTCTTTGGCGTGAGCTACTTCTTCACGGAGTTCGGGCCAAACATGACGACTTTCGTCCTTCCATCGGAGGTCTTCCCTGATTCGATGCGCACTACCGGTCATGGCGTCGCAGCGGGAGTTGGAAAACTGGGCGCGTTCGTCGGAGTCTTTGCGGTCCCCCAGCTAGAAAACCACATCGGACTACGCGGCATGCTGATCGTCGCAGGCGGGGCAGCGATCCTCGGATTCCTCCTTACACGATTGCTCCCAGAACCCTCCCAGCGCACGCTCGAAGAGATCTCCGAAGACACTGAACAACGCGAGGATATCTCCGCCTGAACACCAGGCTTGGCGGGATTGCCCTGCCAAGGACACGGATCGCACTACCGACACACCCCAATCAGTAACAGACAATCATTGGCCTCAAACCGACCGATACCGCTCGCTCCTTCCGCTTCGCAACCGATTACGAGCCACACGCGCCCCCGGTATGCGGTCCTTTGCTGCGTTCACGCGTTCGCGCCCCCACGGGGCATCTGTACTGGTCGGGGCGGCATATAGACCAGTACCTAGTACCGATTACTGCGCCACAGCAACACATCTACCCACCTGACGAGACACAGGTAAATCTGCGCGCGTCCCCTCTCGGCGTGGTCATGAAAGGACATGACACAGCGCAACCACTCAGAGCAACTCGAAACGAACCAGAACTCCTTCAGATCCCATCACCATCTCGCCCGATTTGTCGCAGGAATCATCGCGATCTCGAGTCTGTTCGCCGGTATCTCCGTGGCGACCAAGGCACCGGCAGACGTTATCCATCGAACCGTCACGCCGGCTGTATCAGCCCACCGGTCCGTTCCCAAAGGTCTCGCACCAAAAAGTGCCGGAAACTTCGCATTTCAAAACGTCGCACCCCAACCCGACTTTCTCGCCACCTGTTCTCAGTCGTCGTCCTCTGATTCATGCATCAGTTCGGAGATCGCAGCCATAGACCGTGCACGACACCTTGAGGGAGTCGCGTCGGTGAAGATCAACCCAGTTACATTTACCAAACTCACACCCGCTGAACAGATCTTCGCAATCGTCAACCTCGAACGTGTGCCACGCGGCCTTCCTCCGGTTGTTGCGCTCAGTGAACAGCTCAATTCCTTCGCCACGAGAGGGGTGCAATCGTCAACCGACCCCGTCATGAACGGGTGGTCGCTCCCCGGTGGCGCAAAGGTGACGGGATGGGCAAGCGTCTGGGCTGGTGGGATCAACGTCCTGGGAGCCGACTACATGTGGATGTACTCCGAGGGCATCGGCGCCAACATCGATTGCACGAGTGCCTCTAGCGCTGGCTGCTGGGGGAACCGCAGAAACATCCTCGTTGCAGATTTGAACCCGACCTCGTGTGCAGGGTACGGGGGCAACCCGCAGTTAATGATGGGCGCCTCACTCAATCCAACTGCGTACAACGGTTCCACGGGCTTAGGAGAGATCATTGCAGAGGTCTGTGGAGCTGCTTCGGGTTCTGCGGCGCCTACGTGGGCATCGCTTAAGCACCAACTCATCCACACAGCTCCAGCTCACGCGCTCCTAGCCAAGTCTCGACCGTGAACGTACCGACTGGCAAAGGGCTTTGGTTCCATCGGGAATAGTGCAGTCGCGCTAGCGGACGCGATTCAGATAGCTCTGGGCTCATCTCGCTCTCGCATCCCGTACTGGATGCGAGAGCGAGATGAGACGATGCAGACTGCGAACCACCAACAACGACACGATCGGACAGCCGGATCAGACTCTGAACCGCTGTCCGATATTGCCCGACTCGCACCAAGCGAGATCGAGCATCTCTGGCAGCGCTATTTCACAGACCGCGACCAGGTAACCCGCAACGCGCTGGTCGAGCTCCACCTCCCGCTGGTCAACCGTGTCGTCTGGCAACTCCCGTCACGCCTTGTCCATCTTCTGAGAGCTGAGGAGCTCCGCGAGATGGGGGTCTTCGGTCTGATCTCAGCAGTGGAGCACCACAGACCGCAACCCCATGGCGAGCTTCACAGTGGTGCGGCCTTCCACGTCTACGCGACAACGCGCATTCGCGGAGCAATATTCGATGAGCTGCGCCGACAAGATTATCTACCTCGAACCATCCGCCGGGAGATGACCGATTATTTCGCGGCCAAGGAGGAATTTTACGCGGCCCACCGCAGTGAACCGACACACGAGGAGATCCTTTGCCAACTCGGCCTCACCGATCCGGCGCGAGTGCACGATCTGAACATTGCATTGTCAAAAACCCGGCTTGTCTCGCTCGATGAGCCCATCGGACAAAATCTCACCAAAACCCGCATTGACTTGATCGATCCGGATTTCAACCAAGAGGCAGCAATCGTCGAACGGAACACTGACGAAAAGCTCCGCCACGCGGTCGAGAACCTGCCAAAGAATAAGCGGACGATTATCGCTCGCAGATTTTTCGATGAGAGCACCCAAGAAGAGATCGGAAACATCATCGGCGTCTCGAAGACCAGGGTCGCCCAGCTCGAACAGTCTGCATTGCGAGAACTTCGTCGAAGCCTCGAGATGGCCAAGGTGAACGAGCGCGACGCGCAGCATGCCGTTCAAGCTGGTCACGGATAATTTGGTCTTCCAGATGGCAGTTCGTTCATCTATCCGACTGGAATCTCCTCTCTTGCCAGCGAAATACACGTTTTTTTGTCGGTGTCAAACAATTTCGGATGCGCGCATGATGATGCAAGGCGGTCGCAGCACCTGAACAAACGCGTCCCCGATCGCGAGAGCACAGATTGACGATGGCACTCGTGATCCGCCGTGGGAAGGCGATACAGGAGGCGTCGGAGCTCGCGGTGGTGAAAATATTCAAATGCCCGAATCGACCCCTCCTTGGAACGTGACTCGCGCGAACCGAAGTCTCTGTCGAGAGGTGCACGATGTCAGCCCTATTGAGAATCAGCTCGCATTGCATCCGAACTCGGGAAACAATCCTGCTCGGTTCTGACCAAAGGCGAGGTGGCGAATTTCGTGGAGACCAAACCCGAGCGACTCCGCAAAAATCAACGTTGCTTAAAATTTCAATGCTGCGATGCTGCGGCGCCAATTAGAGACCCGATTGCGTAGGTCACGCCACCCGCAACCGCACAGATCAAAAGCGAACGCACCGCAGAGAAAAACCGAGTGCGAAGCGTGAATATTGAGAGCCCAGCTCCAATTCCCAATGCAGTGGCGACGGTCAATGAGATAGAGATCATCACCATCCGAAAAGATCCCGAGCCCGAGAGGAATGGAATCAATGGGATAAACGCACCGAAGGCAAACGTAAAGAACGAGGCGAGTGCGGCCCGGATCGGCGAGCCGAGAGAATCCGGATCGATGCCAAGTTCTTCTCGTGCGTGAGCGGCAAGCGCCAAGCCAGGATCGGACATTATCTCCGCACCGAGCTTGTGCGCTGTATTCGCCGAGATTCCCCGTTTGAGATAGATCTCGACAAGCTCTTGGAGCTCCAGATCCGGATGGATATCGAGCTCCTCACGTTCGAGCGAGAGTTCGCGCTCGAAAACCTCAACTTGGCCGCTCATCGAGATGTATTCGCCAGCGGCCATCGAGAACGACCCACCGAAGAGTCCGGCAAGCCCGGCAAGTCGAATGACGCCGCCCGAGGAGTGAGCGCCTACGGTGCCGAGCACGAGAGAGATATTGGAGACCAGACCGTCGTTGAGACCAAATATGGCAGCCCGCAGCGATCCGCTACGAATGTCGCGATGCTTTTGAAGGGGTCCCGGGGGGATCTCAACTCCGGCACTTTGCGTGAGAAACAATGCCTTGTACTGATTCGATAACCTTTGCTTCACCGTAGAGTTCAAACTCACCAGACTCTCGCTTTCTTCCAGCCGCTACTTGCTCTGCCTCCAGTTGTTGATTCGTTCGTTTCTTATCCCCGCAAAATTGCTCATGCGGACCTACAGACCAGAACGCCGAAATTCAACTACTCAAACAATTGCCCCGCGCCGTAGTCGCGGAGGATTTCTAGGTACAGCCTCGGCGATCACGAACGACCTCCAAACGAATCGTTGAGTCGTGCCAAAACAGAGGATCTATATCCGGGATGCGTTCAAATCGCGTCGCGACCTGATATCAAAATGCAACCGCGTAATTGAGCCGATCAACAACAAGCTCAATCGAACGTTCCACTCACCAAGAGATCGATCACGACAGCTCAGAAAACTCATGCATCGCTTCGATTCACCTGGAATCAGATCCATACATCAATATTTACCTCCACGCTGTCGGGGGAACAGGTCAGAGATTCCCTTCAGGTGGTTCGAACCTCAAATCGAAGGCAACGTCTCGGGTACATCTGGGTTCCCTATGAACCACTCAGAGTACTCGCTCCGAAATCAGACAGCGTTGGTCTTTGTAATCCCAGATTCGAAACACCGCGCCTCAGGTGTACCTGATAAACCAAACGGAGTCCGAGTTACCTAATTCGTTGGCTCGATTTTCGTTCGCTCGATTTTAGTTTGCTCGATCCGGATCTCTTGCGATTGCACTTTGCTGAAGCACTCCCTGTCGCGGCGAGAGATAGAGATAGGGATATTCCCGTCGAGCAGATCGCTCAATGAAATAGCGGACCCCGAAGGCGATGCGGATCATTACCGCCTCGGAATCCGAAGTGTTGACGTGGCGATGTGGAGTCTGGGGTCCGGGAACCTGGAATCCGGTTCCTTTCTTCCACGGGACATCTTCTCGGTTGATCGTCGTGTATCCCGATCCTTCGATGACATAAAGATGTGCCTCCATATGGGCGTGCATTCCACCGAATTCGTGCGGAGGGTCGATCAAGAGTCCGCTGATCTCGACCTCTTGGGGTTTGAAATCATTCAATTCCTTGCCAATCCGCATGAAATTGATCGTTTTTGATTTATGTATCCCTGCTGGTATGGCGTTCAACATGTCAAAGGTGTCACCAAGCACCAGCGGATGTTCAGGGTCAAACTCTGGCATGGTGTCCGGGATCACGGCCACGCCATCTGATTCACCACCACCTTTGATCGACGCGTCTTCAATGAACAGCGCTACACGACCGGTCCCCTCGGGATTCATCCCATCAGGAGAGACACTGACTTTGGGCACGGTGACCGTCGCTCCTTTCTCTTCAACCTGGATCGTCCGATGCATGCCACACAGATGCTCGAGATGAACTGCAAGTGCTGAAACATAGCGGGCAGGGGTATCGCCCGTATTGAAGTGCTGGTGAACCGAGCCGAACGGAACCAAAAGCGAGCTATGCCGACGCCAGTCATAGCGAACATTGTCAATGACGCTAAAGCCCTCGCCTTCGACGATGAATATTGCCTCCTCACCGTGTTTATGCGCTCCGGTATGCGCGCCGGGGGGGATCTCGGCGACCATCGTCGTCGTCCCATAGGTACGAAATCCTGTCTCCGGTGAAATCACCAACGCGGCACGAAAGTCCTGGGAGGTCTCAACCCAGTCAAGATCCTCTTCATGCATGTTCCGACGAGAGGAGGCACGCTCGGACTCGGCCCGGTTCCACATCCCCAGCCAGTCGTCATAAAAATTCGCCATGAAATAATCTCCCAAATGCAATTAGTCCCCGGATATCAATGGTGCGCCAACCCTATCGCGGCAAAAGAGAACCTGAAATGGATGAGATCCACTGCCCTTGGTTCAAGGTAACCAGATCAATCGAGACCTCTGGCCAACCTCGCCGTAGGCTCTGCGTAGATCAATCCATTCGAATCTCACACGAGCACGACATTTTCTTTCTCTTCGCAACAAGTTACGCCCTCTCATCTCGCGCAACCAATTGCGTTGTACGGGCGTGGAGAGTCTCTCTGAAAATTTGACAACAGACGACGTTAACCCGTGCATGATCTGGACGCGAAGCGATCTTTTGCCCCCCTGATTGGCTCTTCCATCTCACCTGATACACAATGGCGAATCATCGATTCGCGTAGCACGAATACTCTGTCTGCAGATCCATCGTCAGAGTATTTACGCATCTCATCTGGTTGAGCCAAGTACACCCAAGCCGCTCTGCTGCGAATTACCGGGCCTTGCGCAACGCTTTCGCCAAAGATATGAAAAGAGCCAGCAGCCACAAAATAGGGAGAGCCCACCACGTACTCAGCCGATGTGCGTGAAAGATGGCAACTGCACCAAGGCCCAGGCAAACACCAATCGCAATGGTGATGTCTTCTCCAACAATGAAGTCCCACCAAAACATCCCGAAACCTCGTGCCATGGCTTTGGCGCGTCGAAAACCACTCATGACGTAACGACCGGGGTGAGAGAACTCTTCTCGTCAGATCGTCGATAGTTTCGCAAGACTCCCACCGTCGCCAACGCCATCAGGGCAATGGCGGGAATGAGCACCAGTAATGAGGCGTCCGAGTGAGGCCACGTCGCACCAGCTCCCTCCGCGCCCCAGAACGTTCCGAAACTCGCGAGAAGTACTCCGACGGAGAACTTGATCGTATTCTCAGGCACCTTCGAGAGCGGACCACGGACGACACATGCCACAGCAACGATAAGCGCTATGGCAGCAATAGCCGCGATAGAGGCAAGGCCGAGATTGTGGGCATTGGCACCGAATGTCACCACAATGAACGCAACTTCCATCCCCTCAAGAAGGACTGATTTGAAAGCGAGCGTAAAAGAGTACGCGTCGCCCCCCATCCATCCGGCTCCAGACGCCTGAAGAGCATCGACACCGGAACCGACCCCTGGGGCGCCGTTCAGTCTCTGTGCCTCAGCGGTCAACGTCGCATATGCCGCCGCCTCGTCATGCAGAGCCTTATAACCCGAGGCACGCAAAATCGCCTTTCGCAACCAGCCAAGACCAAAGACGAGCAACAGTCCACCGACGACAAGACGGAGAGGGCTGAGCGGCAGGTGCGAGATTGTTGGTCCAAGTGCTGCAACTATGGCCACAAGTACTGCCACGGCTACGAATACTCCGCGTCTTGTCGACTTCCAGCTGCGCGTCAGACCAACAGCGAGAACCACCGTCGTGGCCTCTACCGCCTCGACACAACAGGCAAAGAATGCGGAGATAAACAGTACGACACTGGTCGTCATCCGCGCACCTCCATACCCGACAGGGATCTAAACAATCGATTTCCTCCTCTAAAATGCCATGCTCAGTCGCATGACGTACAATCCATCTTCGGTGACAATACGTTCTTGGGCACGTTCTTGGGCAAGACTTGGAGCGACACGTTTTCTCCGGCGGTAGCCCCATTGAATACTAACAGCTGTTAGTTTATAGAATCTGCAGCTGTTTGCACGCATTTTCAGCTAAATCGCATCTTTCTCAACCCGCGAGGACTGCACTTATGAACCAAAGAGCGAGCCGTCCTCTGCGAGAGAGGTCGGCTCGACCGAAACAGACACGATGCGCAATAGAGTCTCGCATCGTAGCTAAGAGATGTTCCGGTATTTTCTAGCTCTCCGAAGGGTCATACGGCAATGAAATCAGAGGATTCCTCGGCTTCTGGCAGCGAGACTGCGGCCGATTTGAACTGGCGGCTCCTTGTATATCGCGTACCAAGTGAGCCAAGTAGGCTACGCGCGACTGTCTGGCGTCGACTAAAGAATCTTGGAGCAATTTATCTCCAAGGTGCCGTTGCAGCACTCCCATCGAGCACCGCGAACGATCGCGCGCTCAGAGGTCTCCGGAACCAGATTGTTGACGAGATGGGTGGAACTGCCATTCTCTTTTCCGCTGAGCCGATCTCTGGTGGTACCGAGATACTCGAGCTGTTTAATGAAGCGCGCAACGATGAATACGATGAGATCCTTGACAAATGCGTGCACTTCCTCTCCGAAGTAGAGAAAGAAATCGCCGTCGAGCATTTTACCTTTGGTGAGTTGGAAGAGAACGAAGAGGATTTCGTCAAGTTGCAACGTTGGTTCGACAAGGTACAAGATCGCGATTCGCTAAATGCGAGCGGGAAGCAGGCTGCCCAAGAGGCTTTGGCACGCTGCGCTCACGCACTTGAGGAGTTCACGGAACGCGTCTACATCTTTGACCGCGATCACCCCCGGCATTGAATTTCTCAATCCTCGTCAATCTCAACGTTTCGCGCATCAACTTGTTGCTGGGAATACCAATCGCGCACAGGCGTTAAAACCTCTCTCATTCCAAGACGATGTGATGAACTCGGTACCAATTGGAAATAACCAACCCAACGACGCAGATTGTCCGCATCGAGCATCGAGATCATTCGGTCAAGCTCATCCCGGTCTCTCGTTAAGAACAGTTAGCACTCCAGAGCCCACTGAATTCAACATCCGCGAAAGACACACCAAACAGCACGACATTGATATCTCAAGATACCCAAGCCAGTTCATGCGATACTCGAAAATCAACCGTCGCCAACTTCACCGGCTCCCAGGTTGCTGTGCAACAACAGGAGAAAGGAGAAACAGCGCCGACATCAAGATGATCTAACAAGGCCTATCGAACGAGGATTTCAAGTCCCTTCATTCTGGCCGCAGCGGACACGTCGATTGTCGACAACAACCCCAGCTCAATGACACAGTTCAATGGCGCGACAACGTTGGAGCGAGTTATAACTGATCGTCTCTTTGCAGGTCGCGAGAGATCAGCTCCCAACACACGTGGCCGGTGATCGAATTGCACAAACGGGGGCTCGCTGGAACCGGGATGACGACACAGGCTCTCCTATCGCTTGCGGGCATCCCAGACAATGGAACGACAACGTCGGCGCGGTATACAGGTTGTCCGATTCGAGCGGTTCATTTCCACATCGCGGTGTGATATGTTCGCCACGTCTATACGGGCATCGCAAACAGCTATCTTGATTCCCGTATTTCCGGGGGAAGTTTATGGAATCACCAAGGCTCTTGTCGCAGATCATCTCGGGACTCGCCGCGAGATGTGTTATGCGCGCCGTAGCCACGTACGAGAACCCGATCGAAAGGTTGGACAGCGCGGACGTCGCGTCCCAGACAACAATGAATCACCACCTCTGGCGACTCGACAACTGCCGCTCGAGGTCCGATAACTTGCAGTTTGCGGAGCTGTCTTTCGTAAAGATTGATCCACAGCTCGTGGGGTTTGGAGTCTCTTATCCCAAAGAGTTCAGCAATAGTAAACAATAGATGGACCGGGAGCAGTTGGACTTGGTTGAGTGACCCGGGGGGGTTATCATCCAGCCGGGTCAGACTCGTTTGACAAAGACACTAAGGTTGCCGGTCGCGGTTGGGAATCAGGCTCGATGACTCCGCTGAGAGTCGGGAGTCACATTCAGGGGGGATGATGGTAACGGGTGTGGTTGAAGGCGAGGTCTGGGATCCGGAAACACTGGAAGCCCGGGCTCTCAGTCGGGTGCTGCGACGGATAAAAGACCGTGAGCGTGTTCTCGTGCCCACCGCGGCTCTTGTCGTGTTCCTTGTGGCGTGGCAACTTGCATCAACCTTTGGACTCATCAACCAGCTCTTTTTCGCGTCGCCCTCGGCGGTGATCAGCTCTGGCTACCACCTCGTCCAGACCGCCCAGTTCTGGAGCGACTTCCGGGTGAGCGTCATCGAGTTCGTGGTCGGCTACGGGATGGCGCTCGCGAGCGGGCTCGCTGCTGGATTCGCGCTCGGATGGTTCTGGCGCCTGCGGTTCATCTTTCGCCCGTGGGTGGACGCGCTGAACTCGATCCCCGGCATCGCGCTGGTCCCGCTCGTGCTCATCTGGTTCGGTCTCGGCTTCTCGTCCAAGATCGCGCTGATCTTCCTGATCACCTTCCCGGTGATCGCCGTCAACATGTACACCGCGACATCGAGCATCAACCCGCAGTACCTTCGGGTGGGACGAAGCTTCGGATGCCCGAAGTTCCGGCTGCTCCGGACCATCGTCTTCCCGAGCATCGCACCGTTCGCATTCGCGGCCGCCCGAATCGGCGTCGGCCGCGGCGTCTCAGGAGTCGTCGTCGGAGAGTACTTCGCTGCCAACTCCGGCCTCGCGTATCGCCTCTTGCAATATGGCAACGATCGCCAGACCGGGCTTTTGTTATTCGATGCCCTCTTTATCACGGTGGTCGCCCTCGGCGCGTTCCGCGTCGTCTCCACAGTTGAAAAGAGGGTCCTCCACTGGCGGCATGTTGGTTCACACTCGGCGTTCGGCGCGGACAACACGTAGGCCGAGCGTCCACCACAGAGAAAGGAACTTGCAAGTGCAGACGTTAACGATCTCCGATGTAACCATGATCTACGAGCGACCAAGAACGCACGAGCGCTTCCGGGCGATCGACCGGGTCTCCATGACCATCGAGAAGTCCTCATTCGTGAGCATCGTCGGACCGAGCGGCTGCGGAAAGAGCACGCTGTTGGCAGTCGTTGACGGGCTCATCCAGCCGAGTTCGGGTTCGGTGCAGATGGATGGCAGGCCAGTCACCGCGCCAGGCCCAGACCGAGCGATGGTCTTCCAGGAGGCCTCACTGCTCCCCTGGTTCACGACAGTGCAGAACTGCGCCTACGGACTCGAGTGCCAGGGGATTTCACGCAAGGAGGCTCAGCAACGGGCGATGCCGCTCCTCGAGATGGTCGGTCTCAAAGGGTTCGAGCACTGCTATCCCGGCGAACTCTCGATCGGCATGCAACAGCGCGCCAACGTCGCGCGAGCGCTCGCGGTCGATCCCGACGTGCTCCTCATGGACGAGCCCTTTGCCTCCCTCGATGCCCAGACCCGAGAGCTCATGCAGTCCGAGCTTCTGAGAATCTGGGACCAGACGCAAAAGACCGTGTTGTTCATCACCCACCAGCTTGACGAGGCGATCTATCTGAGCGACCGGGTGCTTGTGATGAGCGGGCGCCCCGGACATATCATCGACGACGTCGTCATCCCGATCGAGCGACCCCGGTCGCTCGACATCAAGCGGACGCAGGAGTTCGCCGCGATCGAGCAACGACTCTGGGACGACCTCCGAAGCGAGATCGAATCCGAGTTGGCCCCTGCCACAGCGGCGGACGTCCGCTCATGACAACTGCCTCCGAGCCCGTCATCGCCGGGGAGCGCTCGATGCGCCAGCGCTCACGCTGGCTCCCAAAGGCCCGGCTCGTCTACGGCGTCTCGGGCGTGGTCGGAGTCCTCGCGCTGTGGGAGGTAGCCAACCGCACCAACCTCATCAACCCGACCCTCATCAGCCGGCCCAGCGACATCGCTTACGCCGCCTACCAGCAGTTCTCGACCGGCACCATTTGGGGAAACCTCGAGACGACCCTCTCGGTATGGCTGGTCGGCTTCCTCCTTGCCTCGTTGATCGGCATTGTGATCGGGCTTGTGAGTGGGGTGTTCCGCTATGTGCGCTACGTCACTGACCCGCTGCTGAACGCGACCAATGTCGCGCCAGACCTCGCGTTCGTCCCGATTCTCATCCTGTGGTTCGGGATCGGCTTCAAGTTCCGCCTGATGCTGGTGCTGTTCATCGGAATCTTCTATGTCGCGATCAACACACTCACTGGCGTAAAGAATACCGAGGGCAAATGGCTTCGCGTCGCGAAGAGCTTCGGCGCCTCACGGATGCGCACCTTCCGTACCGTGATTATCCCCGGAAGTCTTCCCTACATCATGACGGGGCTCCGCCAGGGAGCCTCGCGCTGTCTCATCGGCGCGGTCGCGAGCGAGTTCATCGCCGGGAACAAGGGCCTCGGATTTATGATCTCGCTTGCCGGCTCGTTCCTGCAGACGTCAACAGTCATGTTCGGAATCGTGCTCCTCGCGCTCTTGGGCGTGATCCTGAGCGAGATCATCGGCCGACTTGAGCACCGCTTCGACTCCTGGCGGATCTGAGCACCAAGAGCGGTCAAGCGCGACGCGGACGTTGTCCTTCGCCGCCAACGGAAGCCGGAATCTCCGATCTCAAGCCGGTCACAAGAGTCCTACGGCGAAAGAGAGAGATGACAAACTTCTACGACGACTGGCTCGACAAGTGGAACCAGGCGGAGGCCGAGCGCGCGGTCGCCCGGCGGAACATGCACGAAGAGGACCTCGACTGGGTCGAGACGCGCCAGGACCACCGCGCCGCGCTCGTTATCTCGCCAGAGACGGGCTTTCGTACCTACGGGACGACGACGATGATCGCCGAAATCCCGCCCGGCAGTCATACGGGAGCTCACAAGCACGGCGAGGAGGCGATCTTCATCGTCGAGGGCGAGGGCTTCAGCGTCATCGATGGTGTGCGCTATGACTGGCGCAGGCACAGCTGCCTGTTGGTGCCTTTCGGTTCGGTGCACCAGCATTTCAACACCAGTCAGTCGCCGGCGCGTTACGTCTCCGCGCTCGCCGTGCATCTCGAGCATCTTTGCGGAATGCACAGGACCATCCAGATAGAAGACAAGGACGTCACCATGAACGTACCGGAGGTTCCTATCTCCCTCGACGGAATGAACCCTGACGCGACGGGCCGCGTCGCTCTGTTTATCGAGGATGCGATCGTCGAGCAAGGAGAGAATGACGGCGTGCCTGTGATGCCCGATTCAATGCCCGATTTCGACCCCGAACATCCGCTCGTGCTCGGCGACACCTATGACATGATCAACGCAATTCCGGCTGGGATGCACAAATCGAAGACCTACAACTTCATGCGAATTGGCAAGGAGTACAACGATTTTAAGCCCCAAGAGGTCGAGGTCTCGGGCTTGCTCATCGATCCGCCGCACGAATACGGAGGAATGCACGCGCACGCCGAGGCGCACCTCTATGTCATCCAGGGAAGCGGCTATACGACGATTGGAGACGAGCAGGTTCCCTGGAAGACGGGAACCGGCTTCCAGGTGCCGGGCCCGCAGACTCCGCACCGGCACGTGAATACCTCGGACGGCGAGGCGATCATGATCCGGATCGCGTTCGGCGTGCGCTATTTCATCGAACGGTCCGCCCGACGAGAGTGGCCCTATCTCTACCTCGCCCCTCGTCAGGGAATGCTCGAGCGGAGCGCGAGCGCGAGCGCGGGTGATTGACAAAGCGTCGCCGCGGCGCGAAAGGTCGATGATGTGAACGTTACCCACGACACCACCTGACGGCACTACCGCACAGCACGACGTCACAGATCACTGAAGTCGGGTTCGGCCTTTTGGCGCTCGGATGCTCCGACTCGAGCTCAGCAACGACCGCCCCTTGAACTGTCGGTCATGATCGTTCTTGCATGCGAGGTTGCCCGCGCGAGGGAACCGAGAAGATCGGGGACTCTCGACCTAATGTCGCGAAATGCATCCACCAACTCCGGTGCACAACTCACCGGTGAGGCGGAATCAACCCCGTTGCAATGAAGAGCTGTGAAGGCATCGTCATAACTAGAGACTTCACCGATTGCAACGAGCCCCAGTACGGCGGCGCCAAGTGCGCTTCCTTCTGCCTCGCTCACGATGTACAGCGGCCGATCGAGCGCTGCTGCCATGAGCTCCGCCCACAGCTGGGAGCGGAAAGCGCCACCGGTCGCTCGAATGCAACGAATGGGATATCGCGAACTGAGACGGTCGAGTATGAGGCTCATCTGCATGCAGACTCCTTCGATACCAGCTCGCACCTGATGTGCCAAGGTGTGGTCTTGACGCAGACCTACAAACGCGCCGGCAAGATAGGGATCCCAGAGGGGCGAGCGCTCGGGGAGGAGGAACGGAAGCATCACAAGACCGTCGCTCCCCGCGTTCACGCCTGCCGCGAGTTCGAGCGCGACTGCATCGGAGTCTTCGGCGACCAGAGAGTCCAGGCCGCTGGTGCTCCCCACCCAGCGCAGGACATCGGCGCCATTCGATGTGGCTCCTCCCACCACCCAAAGCGGATCTGCCAGCGCGTAACAAAACAGGGATCCGTGCCGGTCTGGACTTGGGCCATCCACGGCCACGCGCAATGCCCCGCTCGTTCCGAGCGATAGCCCAGCAACTCCGGGCTCGGTTGCCCCTGAGCCGAGATTGGCAAGCGGACCGTCACCGGCCCCTACGCACACCGGTGTTCCAACGGGGAGCCCAAGAGCGTAAGCCACCTCCGCTGCAAGTCGCAAGGTCGAAGTCGTCGAGAGGATCTCGGGAAGCTGGCTTGGTTGCAGCCCACAAAGGTCAAGAGCGAGAGAACTCCATGATCTGGTCACAAGGTCGAGCAATCCGGTGCCGGATGCAGACGACAGCTCGGTAACGAAACTGCCACTGAGCCAATACAACAGATAGTCCTTGAGCCCGACCCAGAGGCGTGCTTTGCTCGACACGTCCCGGTCGTGGCGCGCGAACCACAAGAGCTTCGCAAAGGGAGTCATCGGATGAAGTGCGGCACCGGTCGATGCTTGAAGGTCGAGCGTCATCCCGATCCGCTCGAGGGCAACTATTTCGTCTCCGGCCCGCCCGTCAGCCCACGTGACAAGCGGAGTAAGCGGCTGCCAATTGCCGTCAAGCGCCATCAGCCCATGCATCGCGGCACTCACCGACACGGCGAGCACCTTGGCGCCCTCGGTGGTTTGAACACATTCAGCCAACGCCGAGGCAGCTGCTTCGAGAATGACCATCGGGTCCTGGGTATATTGCAGCGGACCCGGGTGGAGCAATGGATACTTGCGAATTACCACCGACCGCCGCGACGAGTCCAAGGCAAACGCGACCGCCTTGGTACTGGTGGTACCTACGTCAAGGCCAATGATTACCTCGCGCATTGATACTGATCCGAACCGACAGACGTCTGACGCACCTCAATGACCACCGCCGTCAGTCCCTCATCGGCTCTACGCTAGTGCGAACCTACAGACTCCGCGTTCCCAGTTCACCCCCGTGAACTGGCGGTCTGACCGGCTTGGCACGAACCGGCGGTTGACTTCGGGCGAAGGACGAGTTGTCCGTCTCGCTAAGTTCTCCCCGAAACCTCATTCATCTGTTTTGATGCACGGTCGCTAGGATGAGCACAACTGAACTGTGGAGGCGAAGGCGAATGCTTTACGTGTTCGGATTTGAAAAGTTGTGCGTTGCAATCAGCGATCTGTATTTCCTTGATCCAGCCCCAGACCCTGGGCAGGGGGAGGGCCCCGAACGGGGTGTCCGGTTGGAGATTCGCCTTCTCGAACTGGGATCCTCAACCGGATCGATTTACGCTGCAAGACCGATCAACCTCGGTCGGGCACTCTGGCGCGGTGATCTCCTCGAGTCGATCGGTGGTCCATACGGTTCGTTTGACCGGACACACCACCATCTTGCATTCAAAAACTGGGAGCCTGGTCACCGAATGTACGACGAGGCACTCTCTGCCAACCCACTCGGTTTCCTCACAAAAGCCCTGTTGGATCCCCAGACGTTGCTGGTCCATGCCGAATACGAGCCAAATGACATAGGCGAACACGACTTCGAGAATCTCCGGGCGTCCGTTCCAGAGATCATGGACGTCATCGATCGAACACTTCAGCGGATCTTCGCCGGAGAACTCGCCGTGGCGCCCGCCGGCGAGGTCACCCAGGCGAGGATCGGCTGGCTCTGAACAACTGATCCACGAATCGCATCGCATCAAGCGAACTGTCACGAGCTGTGGCTCGAACCGTGGACCGCGGACTCCCCAAGAGGGGACAGGCAGCGAGAGGGCGGGGAAAAACGCAGCGGGCCCCCACCAGGGAGGCCCGCCACCTTCATCTCTTGTGAACTTACCTTCTAGTGGCCGTGCCGGTACGCGAGCTGAACACCCACGCTGGTGACACGGACCGCGACTGGTTAGTTCTTCGGTATGCCCATCCTCTTGTCAAAACCGCTGGTCCAAAGCTCATTGACAAATTGATCGGTATATGCCTTCGAGGGTTCGACACTGACAAGCTGCGGATCCGTAGCTGAGTAGATGATCCTCGACTCCTGCCAGTCGAACAGTTTCATGTAGCCGTTGTCCGGTCGAAAGCCCTGAAGGTCATATTGCACTTGCTGAGTTTCACCTGCCACGGTCGCACCCTGGATCGCGACGCCTGCCTTTATCGCGATGGCGGGGTGCTTGAGGAAAATGTGGTTTCCCTCGGTGAGTGCTGCGACAACGGCCAGCACCGTGTTGGGATCTTGCTTCGCGAATGACTTTGTGACCGTGACATCTCCAGTCAAAAGGTCCGCGTTCTTGATCTTCGTGAAATTCAACAAGATGCTGGCTCCAGCCGAAAGAAGCTGAGGAGCCTCGGCTCGGTCGTTGAGCGATGCGCCCACACTACCCGAGAGCAGCGCGGCACGACGCGACGAGTCGCCTCCAATCTTCGTGATCGTCACCTGTTTTGGCGTGAGATGGAGCTGCTTCAGCGCGATGAGGGCCTCGCCATAGGTCGTGGAGGCATAGGAACTGACCGCGATGGAGTGACCGATCAACTGCTGGGCGGTGGTGATGCCCTTCGCCGAGTACAGGTTGTCGGTGATGTTCGTCTGTCCCACGAAGACTGATTCAAGCGGTGTGCTCGTCAGCTGTGAGGCGAGGACGGCTCCGGTTCCGGTGTTCAGCGCAATCTTGATCTGTCCAGAAATAAGTGCATCAATCTCCGTCGTGTCCGAGGTGAACTGCAGGATCCTCACGACCACGCCATACTTCTGAAACAGGTTCTCGTATCGCGCGATATCGACATCATGAGAGGTCGCCGATATATTCCAACCAACTTCAATACTCCGGAGCTCGGGCCTCGGCAGACCGACCGAGTCCAACTTCGCAGGTGTCGGGTGTTTGGTAGCAGGTCGAACGGCCGCAGACACTGACGCGCCCGTCAGGAGCAGTCCGCTCGCCGCCAACCCTGAAGCAATCGGTACCAGGAACTTCGTCAATCGCATGAATTCCCCCCTTAGCATCGCGCCCCCCGGCGCTCGCAGCTCATCTGAACTGCAAGGGAGAGCATAGGGGGGAGTTCACCTCATCGCAACAAATCGTTAAATATATGTCTGTTCGACTTCATTATGATTAAATCGCCCAGGTGCCGCCGCCGAGCGCCGCTCCTCGCACTTGCCTGTCTCATCGACGAAACAGACGGCCCGCCGAGCCACGTGAACTGCCGATCAGGCGCCCGCCTTGTGGGCTCGACGTCAAACGGGGGACGATGCGGAATGGGCGCATTCCCGGGCTCGCACCGCGCCACCCACAATGCTGGATCCCCGGTCTCTTGCTAACGTGGCTATCCAAACGGCACGTTCCAATGAGACTTCACTTTGGGGGAAGAATGACGGAAACCGCTAACCACTCGCATGTCGCCAACAACGGTCGTGCCGATCTGGGTCTCGATGAGCTCGCCAACCTGCATGGCGGACTGGCCCATTTCATGCTGGAGATCTCCGACCGGGCTACCCGTTGCTACCAGGCCGGCAGGGCGCGCAACCGACGGGTCGCCCGTCACCAGCTCGGTGAGCTGACCAAGACGCTGCGCCTCGCTGTTCTTGTGCGTCCCCAGTACAACGACGCGATCGAACTCTTCATCGCAGACGACCTCGCGAAGGTACGTAGCGTCATCGACTCCGAGGACTGGGACCACTTCGACGAGGTCTGGGAGGGACTCACGGTCGCGGTCAACAAGAGCCACGAAGAGTTCGACCACGGCTATCTCGTCTGGAGAGTGCCCGAGAACGCTCCCTCGGACCTCGACCTTTCACCGCGCGACTGAACGAACCGTCGCCACCTTTCAATGAACTGCCTACTCTGGTCAGTCGGCTCGAAAGAGCGGGCGATCAGATGAGACTCGTGATCGACGAGGTGCTCTGTGCCGGCCACGCCATCTGCGAAGAGGTCGCACCTGATCTCTTCGAGCTCGGCTCTGATGGCATCGCTAGCGTGCGCGTCGAGGTGGTTCCCATTGAGGCTCTCGAGCGCGCCCGCCTCGCCATCCTCCGCTGCCCCGCGGAGGCCATCCGGCTCGAGTCCTGACCGAGCCAGACTGATCGGACCAGACCCAGCTCGTGGCTCTGCTCACGAATTCGGAGCTGCAGCAAAGGGATGTGCATCGCAGATCAGTATTCGATTCCGGCCGATGGTGGCTTCGACAGCTTCTGATAACCAGGGACCCTCCCACAGCCTCGCGCGACATCGCGAAATGGCGATCGAGGTCAGCCAGTGTTTTGGGCCACCGTTCGAGTCGACTCTCCTCGGGTGTGCATCCGCGAGGCAGATGCCTTAGGATCTACAGCGCGCGGTCAGAACCGTTGACGCCTTTCAACAGAAATGCTCTGGGCAGACCGACGTCTCTCGTGAAAAATTTGAACGAGGGGGACCTTGAGCGGCATCGATCGGGTTCTTTGAACGTGAGCGATGGACAGGGAAGACGAACGCCGAGAGATCGGCTGACCGGGGGGAATTGATGAGCGCCACACGGACCACATCGCTGACGCTGCCAGACGACGCAGTCGGCATGAAGTTCACCGACACACTCGAAATCGACCAGCACACGAGGCTCCTCTACCTCGGTGACAACTGGAGCGGCGGGGTCGATGTGTTCGACCTTTCTTCGGGAGCGGCCATCTACCTCGAGACGATCAAGATCCGGGGGAGCATCTATGGGATCTGCGTAGCCCACGAGATCGGAAAACTGTTCGTCGGGATTCTGCCAAGCGCTGTCGCCGTGATCGACATCCGCCCCGATTCAACCGATCGGCACAAAGTCATGACCCGGATCGACACCGGTGGTCGCGGACACTCCGACCTTGTCGACTTCGATCCCGTCCACCAGAAGGTATACATCGCGAACCGCAACGATGGCTTCCTCCTCGCAATCGATGGACTGACAGACACCGTTGTCGCAAAGATCGACGGCCTCGGCGGCGGCCTCGAACAGCCGCGGTTCAACCCGAACGATGAGATGGTCTACCTCGCTGGCAACGCCGACAACGTCCTATACCAGGTCGACCCCACGAACGATCAACTCGTTGCCACCCACAAGATCGGCGTTCCGTGCAGCCCGAACGGCCTTGCGATCAACCCGTCCACGAACCAGGGGCTGTTCGCCGGCTCCGACCGATCCTCTCCGAACACGGTCATCTGGGATTTCGGCACGCAGGCCGTAGCGGAGGTGATCGAGGGCTGTGGATGCGGCGACGGGGCGGTCTACCTCCCGAGTATCGACCGCTACCTGCTTGCCGCGTCGGGCTTCCCAGAGGGCCCCGTAATCGGGATCTTCAGCGGCAGCCCCACCTCGCTTCTCGCCACGGTGCCGAGTCACCGGCGGTCAAGCTGGGTCGCGTATGACGAGACGAGCGGCGTCGCGTACGCGCCAACGGTGATCTCGGGCAAACCCGGGCTGCTCAGCGTCAGACTCGCAGATGTACCGGGCGCCACACCAACGAGCTGACTCGCCCGAACCAGACACCTCCCCCCACTCATCGCCCACAGGATTTTGCTTTAAGACGAGTTCTCCCCACACGATCACCTCGTTGGCGAGGTACTCGCGCTTGGCGAACGCGTCCGTGAGCACGCCCTTTCGAACGGGACCATCACGCATCGATCGCCGCGCAACTTCGATCCAGGACACATTCGTGACGTCAACGAGCGCACCGTCCAAGCTCTGAGCAGTGGTCGACACCCACCACTCCAGTCGAGATGACCTTGCTACCCGACCAGCCCAGGGAAGAGCTCGGACACGGTCCCGCCGAGAAACCGGGCCCTGTCGATACGGTTCAGACCTCCGCAGGCTGCGACGACACACTGAACAAGCGAGCTGTATCCCTCTCCCTTGGTATGGGGAAAACTTGAACCCCAATACAACCGTCGTGCCCCAAAGCGTTCGACCATGTTCGTCAAGAATGCCTTGCCGTCGGTATCCAAGAGATTATTCAGCGTGACCATCAAAGACAGATTCCTGAAGCTCGCAAGTCCCAGAGCCGGCTGCACCTCTGGCCAGGGAGCCCCTGATTTGAGATCCGGACTGCCACATGCATCGAGGATGAAGCGTGTCTCGGGAAGTTGGCCGAGGAGGTCTTGCAGGCGACCTGCGTTGTCTTTGAGCGAATTGCGTGCCAAATGGACGCGCACGGGCCTTCCAATTTTCCCGGCGAGCTGCGCGATCTCAAATGCCTTTGGATCTTCGAGTGAACCTCCAACACCCAGTCCTGAGACAAACAACCGCACCGCAGCGATCGCGTCGGCTGCGAAAAGACGGACAATCGTATCAACGGGTTCTCGATCATTGTCGAGATCGACGGCCCCCACTGCGACAAACCGGTCAGGTCGGCGGCGCACACAGTCGACGAGATAGCTATTGTCACCGGCATAGGCGAGGAACGGTTGAGTCAAGACCGCACGGTCTACTCCGGCGAGATCCATCACCTGTTCATAATCTTCAAGCGTCACGGGAGCGGCTTCTTGCCATAATCGGTCGCGCGTTCTATCACCCGGAAGGTTGACCGTGTCTGATCGCTTGGGATAGCGATCAAAGTCGGCAGACATGACGTGCACATGACCGTCAATAAGCACAGGCACCGTCACCTTTCACACCCCGTGGATCTTCAGCCGTGTCACTCTAGTGCGAAGGATCCATTTTCGCGGCCGTGGTTCAAGGTAGCCATCCGGAACGGGGAGGCTCGATCGTCGGCCAGCACCGATTGTCCCGGTTGATTCGAAGTGGAACATCGATATAGCGTGACTCATCGACAATCGAATGGTTTTTTGAGGAGATCATGATTCGTACGCGGCGTCTCGGGCAGGATCTTGTCGTATCGGCCATCGGTCTCGGCTGCATGGGAATGAGTCAAAACTACGGCCCGACCGACGACGCAGAGTCCGTCGCGACGATTCTTAGGGCGCTTGATCTGGGAATCAATTTTCTCGATACCGCGGATCTCTATGGGGATGGCGAGAATGAGAAACTCATCGGCAAGGCAATCGCGTCGCGTCGCGACGAGGTCATCCTTGCGACAAAATTCGGCCGTACCCGAAACGAGGACGGCTCCCTCGGACCTTCGAACGGCACCCCTGAATACGTGCACCGGGCATGCGATTCATCTCTCTCGAGGTTGGGAGTCGACTACATCGACCTCTTCTATCAACACCGCGTGGATCCCTCGGTACCGATTGAAGATACCTGGGGCGCAATGAGCGAATTGGTCGCCGCGGGCAAAGTTCGTTATCTCGGCATTTCGGGGGCCTCACCGGCGACCGTTCGACGCGCGCATCAGGTCCACGCGATTGCCGCATCACAGAACGAATACTCGCTCTTTACGCGAGAGGTCGAGGACGATCTCTTGAGCACTCTCCGGGAACTCAACATCGGACTCGTCTGCTACAGCCCTTTGGGCCGCGGATTCCTCTCCGCCGCGATCAAGTCTCCAAGCCAGCTCGGTGCGGCCGATAGTCGACGCGACCATCCACGTTTCCAGGGAGACAACTTCCGCATCAACCGAGAGGTGGTCGACAGACTCAGTCAATTTGCCTCTGCAAAGGGACTGACCGCTTCACAGCTTGCGATCGCCTGGCTTTTGGCACAAGGAGATGACATAGTGCCCGTCCCCGGCACCAAACGCCGTGTCTACCTGGAAGAAAACGCCAAGGCAGATCTGGCCGCGCTGACACCAGACGATGTGAGATCTATCGAATCATTGGCTCCCAAGGGTTTCGCGTCCGGACCAGCCAACAGAGCCTCGCAGATGTCGACGTTGAATCTCTGACTCGACAGATCCTCGCATCGAAGATCAGCCACCTCGGTGTGATCTTGAATCTCCGTTCAGTTCCTCCCCAAGAGTTCACGAACCAACGGCTCAAAGTGCTCAAGCGGCTCGCTCCGGTAATCGACGTCGAACGCTGTCTGGTCGTACTTGGCGCAAAACTCGGCCGTATATTCAAAGTAGGGCGAGTCGAGAAAGGCGTCCCGGGCGTTGCGGTCACCGCCGAGATGGTGCCAGAAGTAATAACCCTGGAAGACCCCGTGATGCTCGACCAACCAATGATTTGCCGGAGAGACGTAAGGCGCCACAATGGCCGCTCCAATTGCAGAATGATTGCGCGGACTCAAGGTGTCGCCGATGTCATGTAACAGGGCACACAAGAGGTACTCATCATCTCGGCCGTCGCGCTGAGCTCGGGTGGCGGTCTGGAGCGAGTGCTCAAGTCGATCGACGGGAAAGCCGCTGAAGTCGTTGCGGAGGTAGCTGAGCTGTTCGAGAACACGATCCGCCAAGAGGCTCGCGGCAATGTTGCCGCTCGACCTGATCAGCGCCCAGTCCTTTGCTGTCGACTCCTCAAAGGACCGAAAGGACGTCTTTGCCTGAAGACTCATCGTCACACCCCAATCTCTAGACCCAACACAAGCTATCGAACGTCGCCTGCCGATGAAATCGAAACGCCGCGAGCCCGAACGAATGTCCGAGCTCGCGGATCACCAAGCTCTGAACTCTTCGCCCGACGGGCCAACAGTCCTCGCGCAACGCTGCGGACCCGCTAAAGGCCCCCCAGCGCGAGCGAGACGACCGATGATGCCACTGCCACGGCCTGAGAACGACAGAGCAGGGTCTCCATCGAGAGCCTCCCGGGGTCGACCGTCGTCTCTTGCTCCGAGGCAAGTGCGTCGAGGATGAACTTGCGCACCTGACGGCCATCGAGGCCGGCAAGGTTGGCCGCGACATCCTCGAGTGCTTTGTCGGCTGCCAGCAGACCACACGCGGGAAATTTGCTCCCGAGGTGCAAAAGCGTGTCCGCGAGAAGTTCTTGAATGACCGGTACCGTGAGTGTTGGGAAACTCAGGACAAGATCTGCGCGCGACATGACAGCGTCATCGAGCGCCCCGGGGACGTTGGTCGTGCCAACCACCACCGTTCCCACAAGCTCGCGCGCCACCCAGTCGAGCGCTGAGAGCAGAGCCGCCGTGCCGCGAAAGACGTCAGCCGGGTTGATCTCGACCGACGACTTCGCGCGCGACACCCCGAGCGCCTCCATCTCATCGAGGACAACGACCAATGGCCCACTCTGTGCAAGCGAGGGAAGCTCCTCTTGGAAGAGCTGGATGATGTTGCGCTGTGTACGCCCGAGCAGCTCGCTCGTGAGGACATGGCAGTTCACATCGATAACGCGTACGGACCCGAGACGCCCGCCGAAGTGTTCGGCCACCTTCGCGCCAAGACCTCGCGCGAGCGAGGTCTTGCCCGTACCGGGCGGCCCCGAAAGGACGATGAGCCCGTGAGTCGGCAGGCTCGCCCCTCCGAGACCAACCCGCCGCAGTTCCATCGCCAACAGCGCGTGGTTGAAAAGGAGCGCCTTTAACTCCGGGGGTACAACGATGTGATCCCACGCCTCGAGGAGCGCGGCGTCATCTTCCGGTGCCGTGACGCGCACGGCATCGTGCACGTACGAGTGCCCGGAAAGATGCGAGTGATCGCTCAACTCCGCCTCCCTCGAAGCCGTGTCGTCGCACCCGCATCGACGTCGAGCTCCTCATCCAAAACGACCGCGTAGAGTTCGCGTGCCGAGTCGCGCGAGACGTACCCGCGCCGCACGTCGAGCGCGACAAGCTCGGGCTCGCGTGTCCGAGGGTCCCCCATTCCACCTCCGCCCGCTCCCTCCACTCGGAAGATCTCGCCGGGCGCTACCTGGTACTGGCCAGCGACGGGCAGCGGAAAATCACCTTCGCCCCTGCCAAGCGTCACCCGGGCAACGCTCCCCGGCAGCCCCCCGGCTACTCCGCGGCCGGGAAATCGCCCCCGCTCGGCACGTCGGCTTACAGTCGCCGCGTTCACCGCCTCATACTCGCGCCGGTAGCTGAGCCCTCCGCGCGTGCGGCCAGGGCCACCCGAGTCCTTGATCAGCTCAAAGCGTCGCACCCGCATCGGGAACTGTGACTCGAGGATCTCCACCGAGGTGATCGCCAGGTTCGTCGCATAGACCGCGACACCCGAGACACCATCCCGCTCGGCCATCGCGCCCATGGCGCTGCCGAGTACCTCATACTGCAGCGCTCGCGCGCCCAATAGATCCGTCTGCCAGTTGAATGCGAGCGTTCCACCGCTTCCCCCGGAATGAGCGATCGAACGCTCCGGTATGAATTGGCCAAGCGCCTCGAAGCACAGATCAACGAATCGATGATTGACCGAGGTTGCCGCGCCGACCGGCGCCGGAGAGACGGGATCGAGGACGCTCCCCCTCCGACTCACCAGTCGCACCGGACGTCGCATCCCGTCGTTGAATCCGAAGTCGGGATCCGCCAACGCGATCAGCGCAAAGAAGATGCCTGCCTCGACATAGGGAATCGTCATGTTGACGGGTCCGACCGTCTGGTCGTCGCTCCCGGTCGTGTCAAAGATGATCTCATCGCCCGAGACGGTGACACTGAGCGCGAGGCGGACAGGACGCTCGAGGTCAACTCCATCGTTGTCCATGAAACCCTCCACCGATACCGAACCGTCGGGCCAAGATGTGAGGCACCGCCGGAGATTCCGTTCGCCCTGATCCATGAGCTCGTCGTACACCTCGAGCAATGTGTTGATCCCAAACTGGCGCGCGATCGCCGTAATTCGCTCAGCTCCAACCTGGGTCACACCAAGCTGCGCGCGCATGTCACCGAAGAACAGGTCCGGGTTGCGCACGTTGGCCGAAATCACCTGGTCGACCACCTCGTTCACGACGCCGTCGCGGCGGTAGCGGAGCGGTGGCAACAAGAGCCCCTCTTGGAAGAGATGCGTAGCGCCCATCGACGCGCTACCGACAACAGAGCCTCCAAAGTCGGGCTTGTGCGCTATCGAGCAGCCGAAGCCGACGAGCACGCCATCACAGAAGGCTGGCACAACCACGCCAAGGTCCGGCGTATGCGGTATCGAAGCTTCGTAGGGGTGGTTCGAGAGATAGATATCCCCGGGAGCCATATCCGGGAAACGCTCGAGAAGTACCCGGATGAAGTGGTGGTAGTTCATCCGGTGACCGTGTGTCAGCCCGTTCACGACGATGTCACCCTTTGGCGAGAGCAAGAAAATCGAACAGTCGCGCGACTCGCGCATAAGCGTCGAATACGCACTGCGGTAGAGCAAATAGGTGAGCTCGGCGATCGCGGCTTCGAGCCGCGTCCTTGTCACCTCGACCTCGAGCACCGTAGCCATCAGCCGTCACTCCGTTCGCAGACCAGATTGTGATACGCGTCACACGTTGCCCTCCAGCGCGGAGGCACAAACGAGGTGGTGTCGGGCTGCTCGACGATCGCGGGGCCATCGAAAACCATGCCCGCGAAGAGTGCAGTCCGGTCGTAAACGGGAATCGTCTTCCAGTGGCCACCAAAATAGACGGGGCGTTCCGCCTTGGGAACCGGCGCATCAGGGGGGGCGCCCCGCGCAGGGGCCGGCAACGGTTCGTAGGTCGGCAGTTTCACGACGGTCCGGATGCGAAAGCTCACAATCTCGACCCGCTCTGACTCTGCGGAATAGCCATAGGTTCGACGATGGCCCGCATGGAACAGCCCACGGAGCAACGCGGGCGTCTCATCGGTTTCACAGAGTGGGACCGAAATACGGATCTCGAAGCCTTGCCCGGCGTAGCGGGCGTCGACCTCACGGTTGCATTTCACCTCTTCGGCGGTGAAGCCCTGAGCCTGCATCGCCAGCAGTGCGCGACTCTCGAGCGAGGCGTATTGGTCCTCAATCGCCGCCGCGCTCGACGACTCAAGGAGGGTGATCTCGGATTGGACAAAGTCCTGGACAACGTCGGTCGAAAGCAACCCGACCGCAGAGAATGCCCCGGGGTTCGCCGGGACCAAGATCCGGCTGATGCCAATCTCCTCCGCGACGCCCGCCGCGTGAAGTGGCCCGGCGCCGCCACAGGGCACGAGCGTGACCTTTGACAGGTCGATCGCGCGCTGCGCCGCAAAAACCCTGATTGCCTCTGCCATGTGCACGTCATTGATCTCGACCATCGTCGTGGCCGCCTCTTCAACGCTAAGACCAAGCGGCTCAGCGATCCGTCCGGTGATCGCCGTCACGGCGAGCGTCGGGTTGATCACCATCTGGCCGCCGAGATAGTACTCAGGGTTGAGAAATCCCAGCACGAGATCCGCGTCGGTCGTTGTCGGGTCCGTGCCGCCCCTCCCGTAACAGACCGGCCCGGGCGACGCGCCAGCGCTGTCAGGACCTACAAGAAGACGTCCGTCGGGCGCGAGGCGCGAGATCGTCCCACCCCCCGCTCCAATCGTCGTGATGTCGAGCATTGGGACATAGATGTCATGGCCGACGAGATTGCCCTCGGTCACCTCAAGCGCTCCGGTCTCGTCGACAAACGCGATATCCGCGCTGGTGCCGCCGATATCGAGGGTCACAAGCGTGCCCTGCGACACCGCACGTGCCATCGCGACCGCTCCTTGGACCGCGGCAGCCGGACCTGACAACAGGGTCTGGACTGCGCGACCACCAACGACAACGGCGGAAAAGGGCATGAGGCCACCGTTCGACTCCATCAGGAAACATCGGTTGAACGGGAGGCCACTTTCCGCAAGCGCCTCACCGAGATTGCGCACGTAGTCGACGAGAAGCGGCTCCAAGCTCGCGTTCAGCAGCATCGTCGAGATTCTCGGCCACTCCCGAATCCGGGGAAGTACTTCGGATGACAGCGATACGCGCACCTGTGGACACCGCTCTCGGATCACCGCTCGCAGGAGTTCCTCATGCATCGGGTTGGCGAAAGAAAAGAGGAGACAGACGGCGATCGAACCGACCCCGAGTGTGCCGATCCTCTCGGCGATCTCTTCGGCGGCATCCATCGTGAGTTCGCGCACCACTTTGCCGTTGCGATCGATCCGCTCGGGCACCTCAATGACGTTCAACTCGTCGACGAGACTGTCTCCATGACCGATCGTGAGGTCATAGATGTTGCCGCGGCGTTGCTGATCTTGCACCTGAACAGCGCCTCGATGACCCTCGGTAATCAACAGCGCACAGGGTGGATAGCTCCTCTGGATGAGTGCGTTGGTCGTGATCGTGGTCCCATGGAGGAACTGATCAATCGAAGCTATCGAAAAGTCCGGTCTTTGCTCGGCGACGAAGCGCAGTCCATTCAATACCCCCACAGAGGGATCTGCGGGCGTCGTCAGGACCTTATAAATCTCAACGGCTCGGCTCAGCGGATCCAAGATTGCGACATCGGTGAAGGTGCCTCCGACGTCGACCCCGACGCGCCAGCGGCGCTCCGGATCGTCCATATTTCCCCCCCGGTCAGAACTTCGTCGCGACAAGGACCCCCTCGCCGGACACGGAGATCCTATTGTTGCACATTGTGCCTCAGCGCCACCGAGGCGAACATGCGATCTGGCTCTCGCGCCAATTGCACAACCGCTGTACATCTCGCGGCGCGTTGTCACTGCTGCGCACTCGAGGGACGTTCGACCCCGGTGGGGGAATTCTTCACTGGACCGCGGCTCTTGGTGATTGCTGGGCTTGGTTACCCGCCGCTCCAATCAAAGGCTACCGCCGCGCCCTTTCGGGTGCTCACCCGGCGTTATTTGAAGAGTTCGATCGTCACGAGAACCGATCTCTGTGTCGGCCGATGGGCCAGACCCTGGGTGATCCAATGGTCGCCGCGGCAATGCTCGATCGCCTGAGGTACCGAGCGTCGTGCCCGAACCTGGCGGCGAGAGTTATCGGATGCGCTCACCGCGGGGCCCAGCGCGAGGCATCATGGGGCGGAGATGACAACGCAGGAGAGCTCGTCTCGACGCCGACGGACCAGCCGATCAACGAGGAGATTTCGCTGATCGAATTTAAAAAGTTTCGGAGATTGTCCGCACGATGGTTGGCGAGGGACCCGCGTTGAGCTGGCTCGTCTCCAGGTGACCCCTTTCCCCCGATTGTCACATTCGCTCGGAGAGCGAGGCGCTGAAAAGCTTCGAAGTCGCCGAGTCCTGACAGTCTTCCCAATACTGTCTACAGGTGTTATCTGTTCCGCGACCCCTGATTGTCGCTCATGGGTTCTTGTCGACAAAAAGCGCCAAGCAAAGTACAGCGCTCCTCTTAGCGGCGGAGGCGGCTCAAGTCCACCAGACCCCGATGCGCAGTCTGGCCACCGTCGACGACCACGGCCGTGCCGGTCATGAACGACGAGGCAGGAGAGGCAAGGAATCCAATCAGATTCGCGATCTCCGAGGCGTCGGCAAAACGTCCAAGGACAGTACTCATAACCGATTCGGGGTTGTGACCCGAAGGGCTTTGGGTGTCGACTGGACCTGGGCATACGCTATTTGCGCGCACGCCCGAGCTACCCACTTCGGTGGCGAGCTGACGGGTAAAGCCAATGACTCCGGCCTTGGCTGTGCTGTAAGCATTTCCGAGCGGAAGTCCCACAAGGGCGTGAGTCGATGCCACATTCACGAAGCTCCCGGTTGCGCGCTCGACGAGTGGCAAAAGCGCTCTCGACATGAGGAACATACTCGTGAGTGATATCTCAATCACCCTTGACCACTCGCTGAGCGCCATGTCGCGCACCGCCTGTCGATTGCCCTCCGCTCCGACGACATTCACGACCGCCGCCAAGGACTCGACCTCACTCTCGATGCGATCGCGTATTGATGAGACCTGATCCTCCGCCGAGACGTCTGCAACAATGGCTACCCCATTTTGACCATAGGTGTTCCGGTCATTGTCGACCGTCTCCTCGAAGTCCGGCCGGATGTCGATGGCATACACCCGAGCGTTCATCTCGGTGAGAACCGCGCATGTAGCCCGCCCGATTCCGTGTGCCGCACCGGTGACCACGATCGCCTGGCCGTTGAAGTTCAATTGACTCAGCACGCAAACCCCCTCTGGCTCGTTGTCAGAGCTTTGCAGATGTGAGAATCGTCGTAACGGCACATCCCGGGGCACGCTATCGCACGAGTCTTCCGTCGACTCCATGAATATCTTCGTGTTGATTCAAGCTGGTGCGATAAGAGACCGGCATCGGCACTTGCTTCACAGATGCTGACGACCGATCCCCGGTGAAGGCGTGCAGACACCTCGCTCCACCGGTTGTAGCGCTGGCTCCGCTCCCGCGCCGTATCGTGGCTTCTGCCTGCCGCCAAGAGGCTCGCCCTTTTGTCAAATGAGTACTACCGTTCGGATGCCCGTCGCGAGGGCGAAAGTCCTTGCTGGCGCGCGAAAAAGGGATCACATCAGTCCAAGGCCGCTCCTTCGTCCGCGAAAGCCGGTCACGCAGCGCCCCGACCTTTCGGACGCGCGGACCGTCGTGTGACCGGTCGCGCGACTTGCTACGCGTGATCAGCTACTCAATCGAAAACGGTGAACGACGCTTGACCAGCTCGCGGTTGCTATCGCGGATTACATCGGAAATCTTTTCAACAATCGGTACCGACAAACTCCGCTCAGATGGCGCGCACGACTCGAATTCGCGGCTCTCCTGACGCGTTGAACTTCTGTCCCAATCGCACAGGCGTGACCTTGACGTGGAATCGGGTCAGATGGAGCAAATGATAGGGTGACCCATCGATCTTGACGATGGATCTACTCGGCCGGACTTGCCAGACTCACGAGGGTGATATTGATGGGGGATACAGGATTATCCGATTCGGGCGTGCCGTTCATGGCCCCATTGACATTTGGTCCAGGATCGGTTGATTGGCAGCACCGAGTGGATCCCAATGAACTACGCGAACAGCGAATGGCGAGAGCGCGAACGGTTTTGCGGGATGCCGGCATCTCTGTTGTGCTTGCCGGTGGTCCGCAATTCTGCCGCTACCTCACGGGACTTCAAGGGCCCGAGTTTGCGCCCGATCTGTGGTACGTCCTCTTCCCAGTCGAGGATGAACCGATCGTCTTCGCGCATGCGGGATATGTCCGCAACATGCCTGCTGAGACGCCGTGGATCCATGAATGGCGGGTGTCACGGTCGTGGCTACGCGGCATACCGGGAGTCGAGGCCTCAAAGTTCGAAGCCAGGGCGTTCGCCCGTGACATTCAGGTCGAGCTGCAAAGACTTCAGCTGCTCGGTGAACCACTCGCCGTAGCCGGCTTTGATAGCTATGCCCACGCGGCACTTCATGAGGTGATCGGGAACATCGTTCCCGGAGAGCCTGCGATGCAACAGGCAATGGCAATAAAGACCCATGAGGAACTCTCCTGTCTTCGCATGGCCGCCTCAATCACCGATCGCATGTGGGCCGCGATGGCAAAGGGATTAAGGGTCGGTATGACCGATGCGGAGCTAGCAAGCATCGGTCGATCCGCTGGGAGCAGCGGTGGAGCAGACTCCGTTACAGCAGGCTTTCGGATCGGCCCACTCGCCCAAGAACGTGGGATAAAGGGCACAAATCAGTTCATCATGCCCGGCGATATTCTTATTGGCAACGTCTGTGGAACCAGCTACTTCGGCTACAGAGCATGTTCGTATCGGACGTTTAGCGCGGGTCGCAGTCCGACTAACCAAGAGCGTGGATGGATGACACGTCTTGAAGACCGTATTCTCGGAGTCGTTTCAGAGCTGAAGCCTGGAGGATTAACAAGCGTCGCCGCTCGGCACTTCCCGAATGCGCTTGACTCGGGATACCAAGATGAGGTCGAACTCTTGACGATCGAAATCGGCCATGGAATTGGTCTTCATCAATATGAGCAGCCGGTGGTTAATCGCCAGTGGTCGATCGACTATCCCCAGGAGATCCACGAGGGCATGGTCGTTGCCGTCGAGGGCCGGGACGGCATACCGGGCGAATCAACTGTGCGGATCGAAGCCATGGCAGTGGTGACAAAGGATGGACCGATGCTGATCGATCGCTACCCCTTTGACATCATCGAGGCGGGATAGTCTGCAGCGCAGTCAGATCAAATGATTTGTTGGCAAGACAGCCAAAATTGACATCGACTAGTCCGAAGTTCCCCCCACTGTTCCGGCGAACACTGACATCTACCTGCTGTTTTATGGCGATGGTCAGGAGAAGTACTGACTACATGTAACCGAGGCGGTGCGAAAGCCCAAGGAGTTCAAATGCCCGACGCTGGATAGAGGTCGGCGTCGTGATCACCGTGAAGGCGGGGAGGTCGG
>DATKRV010000061.1:0-31987 GCA_035532075.1 Acidimicrobiales bacterium
GTCAGAAAACCCGACAGCGCTGCCGAGGTATAACGGAGTCCGAGCGTCTGGAAGATATAGCCACCGCTCAGCGCGAGCCCAAGAATGGCCCCGTGCATCAGGGTGCGCGACGAGAACCTTGACAGGGATCGTGGGCGCAAGAGGCAGAGGACGAGCGATGCGATCCAGAACCTCAGCGCGAGAAATCCCATGACGGGCATCGACCTGGTCACCTCTTTCACCAAAAGGAACGTCGAACCCCACGCGGCGGTGACAATGACGAGCAGCACAAGGCCCAGAATCTCGCGCCGCGAATGGACGCGCACCTGCAAGCTCATGTCGACCCCGTGACTGTGTCCTCGACTCGGATCCAGGATTGGCCCGTGCCACGCCATTCCAACAGCATTCAATTGCCATCGCTGGCTCGGCCTAACCTAGCGTTATGTGTGGTCGATACGTACTGGCGACGCCGGTCGCCGAGCTCGCTGAGTACTTCTCTGCTCAGCTTCCACCGGGGCTCTGGGAGAGCTTTCGTCCGTCTTGGAACATTCCCCCGACAACGAACATCATTGCACTGACCGCGGATAGCTCCGGCTCGCGCGACCTGGGACTTTTCAGATGGGGACTCGTACCTAGATGGGCGAAGGACCTCTCCTTTGGCGCAAAGACGATCAATGCTCGAGTCGAAACGGTCGCGACGAAGCCTTCGTTTCGATCCGCTTTCCACTCGCAACGATGCATTATCCCAGCCGATGGATATTTCGAATGGAAGACCACCGCTGGCGAGGTGAAGCAGCCGTACTACTTCACGAGCCACGATGAATCTCCGCTTGCATTTGCAGGACTGTGGGAGCGCTATGAACTTCACACCAGAGCTGACGAAGCGACGAGATCGATCTCTACCTGTGCCATCATCACCACCGAGGCAGGCAAGGATGTGGAGACGATCCACAACCGAATGCCGGCAATCCTCGACGAGCCCGACACCTGGGGGCGCTGGCTCGACGGTGCTTTGAACGACCGCGAGGAGCTGCTTGCGATGTGTCGACCTGCTCCGCCGGGCACGCTCAAGTCCCGACGGGTCGAGATATTGGTCAATAGCGTGAGAAACAACGGGCCCGAACTGATTGAGGAGCTTTTGGACCGCCCGAGTCTGTTCTGAACAAATCATCGTTTCCGATGCGACGCACGAGCTGGTCTCTAGCGGATCATCCTCGACTCCGTAAAGGAGCTCCGCAAGGATCAGCGGAGGGTGATCCCCCGTTCGGATTGTCCGGCGCGGGTCTCGATCACAACGCCCGCACCCGGTATTGCAATTGTGCGCGGCACCACAACCATCGCAACTTTGGGATCTCCGACCGGGACGGTTCCGCTCGATACAAATTGCGTCGCGCGGTACGAGCCGATCATGACTGCACGCGCACCGGCTAGGTCTGAGCCGAAGAGCGCCACCATTGAACTCTGGGATCCAACCACGGCGCTGAATGTGACATGCGAGATGAAGGGTCCGGCCCGACTGAAATAGACATAGGTCGCCGTCGCCTCGTCAAAGGACGCGCACCGGCTCTCATTGCATGGTTCGATGACGAATGGGCCCGCTCTCGCGCGAGGAACGCGTACCAGAAACGAGGTGCTGCGGATCTTGCGGAGCGATCTCCCCGATACGGTCACGGAAAACGTCGGATTGAGTACGCTGACAAACCGGGCGCTGGTGACACCGAGAAATCCCGCGCCGATGACCTTCACGAAACGACCGCCGAGTGGGGTTCCACCGGACGATGAGAGTCGCGCCACCGAGGGGACTCCGAGGAAGGAAATACTCCTTGGCCTTGAAAGACCTGCCGCGCTCTGCACTGTCACCAGTTCCTTGGCCACTTGCCCGGCGCGGCGATGTAGCGCGGGCCCCTTGAGATCGATCTCGTTGTCAGAGATTGCGCTGAACTTGAGCTGTTGCGAGTCGATACGGTCCGGCGAGCCAAAGTTGACCCAGTCAAGCGTGTTCAGACTGAATCCGCGGCCGATGATCCGGAGCATCGTCCGTCCCCCTTGTGGGAGATAGCTCGGCTCGATCGCGACAATCGACGGGGTAGGGGCGTAGTCATATTCGGTCGTAGCTGGCGCGACCTCGGTCGAGCCGCTCGTTGTGACCATCCCGAGCGGACTATAGGTAAGGCGCCCGGTCAGAACGGGGAGGATCGGTGCCCCGCTGCTCGTACCGTTCGCGTCCGAGACAACGACCTGCGTCTGACACAGCGTTGCCGGCGAATACCCTGGACCCGTCGCGCAAGAGCTCGCTCCAGTCTCTGGAGGCACGCTGGCAACGAGGTGAAAGTCCGAGACGACGAGAATCGAGGTTGCCAGCTGGCCACCGATGATGACCGTAGGGGTTGCAGAGGAGAATCCGCTCCCATAGATCGAGATTCTGTTCCCCCCTGCCTGGTTTCCCGCCGAAGGATTCACCCCACTGACAATCGGATCAGTGCCCGTTCCGGATACGCCGACATATTCAAAGACCATGCTCGAATTCGCGATCGAAGTTGCCGAACCGGCGGTCGTCGTCTGCGTCACGCTAACCGCCGCCGGACCAGCCGCCGAGAACGGCGGTGTCTCCGGTGTCGTCCGTGCCGGTGGACTCACGACCGAGATTGCTGTAGCGCCGACCGAGTTCACCAGCGCCACCACGCCGTTGAAGGTCACGGTGACTGCTGCGCCGGCCGCGAGGGGTTGGGAGAGCGAGATGGTGACAACCGTCCCACCGCCAAGGGGCCCGTAACCGGGCGAGATACCCATTGGAACGGGACGGGCAACGCTTGGCGAGAGAGACTGCGTGGCCTCGTTGCACAGTGTGCTCGCGAGCCCGGGCAAATCGCCGGGATTCGTCACGATCGGCGACCCGAGACCGCCGACCATGTTGTAGCCCGAAGATGCGCGATACCCAAGTCCCAACGAGAACGCGTCATTTGTCCCGACGGAAATCTCGTGGAAGTTCGTTGCATACGAGGTCGCTGCGGCCGCGTAGAGAAGCGGGGGCACAAAACCGAGATCCATGCCACCGGGGGATGAACCGAGTGAGGTGCACGCGGTGCCAGCCGACCCGGAGCCGGCAATCTCCGCGAGTACCGCCGCCCAGATCGGTGCAGCGGCCGATGTTCCGCCGATCGTCGTCCAACCGGCTCTGCCAAACGAGGCGGAGTAGACGGTCATGCCAAGGACGGAGTCCGCGGACGCGCTGACATCGGGAACCTGCCGACCGAGCGTCGTCGAGACCCCCGGAACACCAGAGCCCTGCTGCCATGAGGGGCTCGACCAGTTCACGCTCACGCCTCCACCGCCCGATCCACCCTGGGATCCGTTGTTCCATGCAATCTCGTTGAGTGGGCCGAGAGGCTGAATATCGCTGCGCAGCGAGGTACCTCCGACACCGAGCACATAGGGCTGGCTTGCGGGGTCGTCCACCGAAAGAAATGGAGCGACCGGACTATCACTGCCGAATGGAGTCGTCGCGCAGTCATCGGATCCGCTGTCCCCAGTCGCCGCGATGACCGTCTGGCCCTGCGCAGCTGCCTCTTCAAAGATGAAATTCTCCACCTGGCGAGCCCCGGGAGAGGTGGCATCAAACAGTTGCTCACACTCCCCCCAGCTCGTCGTGATCAGATTTGCGCTATCGGAACCGACAATGGTGTTGTAGGTGTCAAGCGTGCCGATCGTGGTGTTCGGTGCCTCGTAGACGTCGATTGTGGCTGCGGGCGCGAGTGCGCTGAGACTCTCGATATCAAGCACTGACTCCCCCGAACCTGATCCTCGATACGCGAAGCCATCTATTGGAACGCGGTGAATCAGGTTGACATGGCTTTCGCCGAAATAGCAGCGATCGAACGTCGCGATGTCACTCTTGACGAATGGCTCAAGTTCAACCACCGCAATGGTCTGGCCAGCGGCAACATCATGCGCCGCGTAGAGCGGACTGATTCCATAAGCTGACGCGATCTGGCTCAACGTCCAGCCCCCGCTGAGATGCGCCGCCGCGGTCGCAGACGGGCACGCGCTAGGTCTAGCTCTTGTAAGGCCGACCGCGCCGGCGTCGAGATTCGCAGACGGACTCTTGCGAAGTCCGAGCATCGAATGGGCGACGGCGACATTGTTCAGACCAATGACGGCGCTGATGCCATTCGCGAATCTCGCCGGGAGGAGAGCGTTCGAGGTGAGTCGCCACCCGAGCCGTCCGTCTCCGAACCTGACGGTATCCAGACGTGCGCGCAGCGATGATGACAACAGCCCGACCGTGGCACTCGCGTGAAGCAGCAGGTGGTTCGAGGAGATTTTCCCGACCTTGAGTCCGAGCGCCGTGATTTCATGCGTGACACGAGCAATCGTGGATGCTGTCGGACCGAACCGCCTCGCGACCTCTGCCGGTGAAAGAAACCGATGAAAGATCGGGGATCCCGGAATCGAGACCTCGCGAGCCGCGTTGGCGAGAGCGCCAGCGTGGGCGGGATTCATGGCAAAGGCGATCTGCAGCAGATGCGATGGTGACAGAGGACCCAGTTGACGCGCGCCATGTGGCAATAGCGCAGGCCGTTCAATCACCGTCGTGCCCAAAGATTTTGCGGGGCCAGAGATCGATTCCAACCCGGAGGTCGCGTCGGTGCGTTGAACAACCTCCGAACAAATCGGTGGGGTGAGCCCAATCAAAACGACAATGAGAGGCACGAGAGCAACGCAGCCGAACCGACGCACTCGCATGGAATCAGCGGTCACTCAATGCGACGTGCAACTCGGGTGCTCGACTGCGGGTGATCCATCGGGATGAACCATGCACGATGATCTCCCTCCGGCACTCTCTGAGCGCTGACTCTCCCCGGCCGGATCACCATCTGTAGCGATTCACCATCAGTAGAGACTAGGCACTTCCACAGCAAAACCGCGTTCGCCAGCCGTTGACAACCGCGCGCCACACCAGTATCGCAAGACTCGCCAACCCGCGTACCCGAGAGTCAGACCGATACCTGGGATTCGGCTGGAATCGAGACGAGATAGCCGCGCCGGCGACGGTATTTCATCGCAAACAACGAGGCAAAGACCGAAACGAGATAGAGAAGATAGACCCCCAGTTGGAGAGCCGTGGGATGGTCAGCGTAGCCAAAGAAGCTGTGGAAGATATCACCGGTTGAGGACGACTCGGAGAGAAAATGTGAGCTGTTCCAGAGCGGTGCGCGAAGGAATGGGAGCCAACCGAGTTGCTGCATGTTTTCGACACTGTCTGCGACGAGCCCGGCCGCAAAAACCATCAGAAGCGAACCGACAACGTTGAACAATCTGCGCATATTGATCCGCCGGCCAAACCGAAAGATGGCAATCGACAGTGACAACCCCGCGATCAGCCCAACCAGTGCTCCCCAGATTGCACCGCGGGACCCGGCCGCGAAGACGATCGCAATGGTGAACACGGCAGTCTCGAGCCCCTCGCGTCCCACGGCCTGGAAGGCGAGCACCGAAAGACCAAGACGCTGTCGTGCGCTCATCACGTGATCGACCTTGTCCGCCATCTCCGAGAAGAACGAGCGCGCGTGCCTGCGCATCCAAAAGGTCATGAACGTCAAGATGACCGCCGCAACGAGATAGGTGAAGGTCTCAAAGATTGTCTGGAAGGTTGTCCCGCTGTAGCGGCGGATCGTGAAATAGATTGCCACCGATCCCCCCAGCACGAACACAAACGCAGCGCCAACCCCGTAGAAGACATCCCGGAAGTATTCGCGCTTTCCCATGCGGTCGAGGATTGCAAGCAAGATCGAGACGACCATGCTTGCCTCGATCGACTCTCGCAAAAAAATCACGCCTACTGCAATCACGCCTGGTCCGCTCCGGCTCAATCGATGAATATCAGGTACACCTGATATTATCAATTTCAGGTGTACCTGAATAGAGCGGACGGCCTCTTTCTGCCGAGTCTGCCTGCCAAACAGCTGCCGCGCCCTTGCGAGGCCCCTGAAGCGCCTTGGTCCAAAACAGTTATCCCAGCTCAGCGTGCACGAAACCACGCATTTCACCGACCTGTGGGAGACAGGCAGAAAATCCTCGATGGATGCGTACGATTGCCGGTCCTTTTGGGCTAGCGTTTCATGCTCGGTCAGCACGATCGTGACGTCGAAGACATCTCGGGCACTGGCCAGATCAAACCATATCCACAACAACTACCCACCGAACAGCCTGTGCCACAGGCGGTTCTACGGAGGCGATAGCAGCGGTGATCCACCGCACCGGCGAAAGGACGTACGTGACGAACTCCATTGATGAGGCCGCCCCCCCTGATGTCAAGCGTGCACAACACACGACCAGCGACATTTTCAATGAGCGAGAATCGGGCGTCCGTTCGTACTGTCGCTCGTTTCCCGCCACATTTTCCTCCGCAAAGGGCGCGTATCTCACGGACGCCGACGGTCACTCGTATATCGATTTCCTCGCTGGCGCTGGTGCGCTCAACTACGGACACAACCACGACATCATCAAATCAGCGCTGGTTGACTACATCACCCATGACGGACTGACCCATGGCCTTGATATGCATACGGTCGCCAAGCAGCACTTCCTCGAGACCTTTGACCGACTCATCCTGAGACCCCGCGGACTCGACTACAGAGTGCAGTTCACCGGCCCGACCGGAACGAACTCGGTTGAGGCGGCGCTCAAGATTGCCCGGAACGTCACTGGACGATCGGGCATCTTCTCATTCATGGGCGGGTACCACGGCGATAGCCTCGGCAGCCTTTCTGCGACCGCAAACCGCGCCCATCGCGCGGCAGCCGGCGTGCCACTTCACGATGTCACCTTTCTCCCCTTCCCGTCGGGAGTAATGAACGAGATCGATACCCTGACCTATCTGCGGAGCATTCTGCTCGACACGCACTCGGGAATTGAACTCCCGGCGGGCCTCATCGTCGAGACGATCCAGGCCGAAGGTGGCATCAATGTCGCACCGATAGCCTGGCTGCAAGAGCTCCGTACGATCTGTGACGACCATGGCATCATCTTGATCATCGACGAGATCCAGACAGGGTGCGGGCGCACGGGCCCGTTCTTCTCGTTCGAGCGCGCGGGCATTGTCCCAGACATCGTTACGGTCTCAAAATCCATCAGTGGATACGGTCTGCCGATGTCGCTCACGCTTTTGAAGCCAGAACTCGACACGTGGCAGCCCGGGGAGCACACCGGCACCTTCAGGGGCAACCAACTGGCATTTGTCGCCGCAACCGTTGCAATGGAGCTCTTTGAGTCTGAAGAGATCTCGGAACAGGTTGCAAAGCACGCGAGAACGGTCGAATCCAGCCTCGAGCTGCTCAATGCAATCGACAAGCGCATCGAGATTCGCGGCGTCGGGATGCTCTGGGGAGTAGACACCGCGGCAATCGACCCAAATGGTGAGCTGGCACGAGAGATCTCCCAGCGCTGTTTCTCCGAGGGCTTGATCGTCGAACGCGTCGGACGAAACGACACCGTTTTGAAGGTTCTGCCACCGCTCAACATTGACGAGGCGACGCTTGCGGCCGGGCTCGCGATTCTCACCGATGCAACGAGGGCATGTCTCAACCGATAGATCGGCCAGAGCACGATTCAATAACCGAATCGTCAATACTCGAATCGCACATCAAGGCAGTTCAAGAGAGCGAACAGGTCTCGTTTCACATGCCCGGCCACAAGGGTGGTCTGGGCGCGCCGGCGAGAGGTCGACGACTCCTCGGTGATGCGGTCTATGGCGCCGACCTGAGCGAGTTGAGCGGCTTTGACTACCTCCACGGAGCCAAGTCTGCTCTCATCAACGCGCAGCAACACGCTGCACAGCTGTTTCAATCAGACCAGACGTGGTTCCTCGTCAACGGTGCAACCGTTGGGAACATCACCGCGATCTGCTCCGTCGTCGGAGACGGCGATGTCCTCCTCGTCGCACGCGACTCACACCGAAGCGTCTATGCCGGCATCGCCCTCGCCGGCGCACAACCGATCTATCTCGCGCCAGCACGCAACGAAATGCTCGACGGACTCTTCGGAATCGAACTCGCTGAACTCGAGAACACCTTGACAAGACACCCGGAGATCAAGGCAATCCACATCACCAGTCCGAGTTATTACGGATTCACCATTCCCGTGCAGGCAGTGGTGGAACTTGCGCACGCGCGCAATATTCCGGTAATCGTCGATGAGGCACACGGCTCACATTTCGTCTTCGATGACCGGTTTCCCGTTCCCGCTCTCGCCTGTGACGCAGATATTGTCGTGCAAAGCCCACACAAGACGCTCGGCTCGCTGACCCAGTCTTCGCTCTTGCATCAAAAAGGCGAGCGCGTCGACCCGGCGCGAATCAGTGCAAACCTTTCCATGCTGCAGTCCTCATCGCCCTCAGCTCTTCTTTTGCTCTCACTCGACCTCGCCCTCGACGAAATGAAATCGCATGGACATGAGCGATGGCCAGAGGTGATTGCACTCGCCAAATGGGTGCGTCGTGAACTTCGTGCCATCGAAGGGGTACAGGTATGTGGCGATGAGATCATCAATTCGCCTGGCGTATCGGGATATGACCTGACAAAGATTGTCATTGACGTGGATCGGCTCGGAACTACGGGATTCGCTGCTGGACGGTGGCTCCGTGGAAAGTGGAAGATCAACCCGGAGTTTTCCGACCTGAGACGGATGGTTTTCTCAATCACGCTCGGGGATTCACAACAAAGTGCACAGATCCTTGTCGACGCGATGCGCGCACTTGGCGAAAATCGGCATCTATCCGAGGCACATCCGAGTCTCATCTCTCTCTGGCCATCCGCTCTTCCAATCGAACGGATGCGCCCGCGAAAGGCACAACAGAGTGCGAGCATTGCGCTCGAGGCAGGCATTGCGGTCGGAGACATCTGCGCGGAGATGATTGTGCCCTATCCTCCCGGCGTCCCCCTTCTCATCGCCGGCGAAGAGATCAGCCGGGAGATCGTCGATTCGATGCGCCAACTTTTCGATGCTGGCTGCAGGATCGTCGGCCTCGCGGATCCCTCCGGCAAGACACTTCGCGTCGTGCGTGAGCGTTAACCTCCGAACGCACCCGAACGGGGATACCGGGCGGCGCTCGCGTTCAAAAGGAAATTATCGACAAGCGCAAAACAGCGCTCACGCGTTTTTGGTAAATAGGTACGCGAATCATCCATGATCTGATCGAAGTCGGCCCCGATGCGATCGAGGGCAACCCGACCCTCCACACACCACCGCTCGATCGTCTCAAATGTCACCTCAGGATGGAACTGGATCGCCAAAGACCTTCCGTACCAAAATGCCTGAGGACCACTGGCCGACCTCGCCAGCGTCGACACCCCTTCGCCATCACTCCAGCAATCAAAGTGATACTGGAACCATGGACCGGAGGAGACCATCATCTCGTCCAAAGTCGTGATCATCTTCCAGCCAATTTCAGGATGCACTGAGGCCGAGACTTCGAGGCCAAGCGCGCTGGAGATCTGCTGGCCACCAAAACATATTCCCAGCACTGGGATATCCGCGGACTGGGCACGCGCGATGAGGTCGCGTTCGGCACGGATGGATTCTTCAAAGCGCACGTCGTAAACCGACCAATCAGAACCAAGCAAGACGAGAAGATCGACCTCGCGTTCAACGTTCTCGAGCAGGCGTGGCTCCTCACGCACGAAATGTGCAATTTCAGCCCCATGGTGCAAAAGTCGCTCGCCAACATACCCGACGTCGCCGTCTCCTAGATTTGCAACCACTGCCACGCGCAAGGATCAACCTCCGAAATTCGAATGTCGCCCACGAAAGCGTAGCCCTTTGACCGTCTGGTCCTCCCGTTCAGTTGCAAGGGAGATCTTCCGGTGACGAATTTGCAAGGGCACCCGAATCGGACGGATCACCCATTTCATCTGTACTCATCTCCAATCCACAGCACACGACGAACAACAGCGCGGGCTGGTGCAATGGCGATGGTCCCGGCGATCGGGAGCTAGTGACCAGCTCCGCCAAGGTTGCCCGCAAGGCGAGGGTCGTCGAGAAAAAGTCCCGCAATGGGCCACTCGCGGAGTTCGGCAAGGTCGTCCACTACCTCACGACCACCCATGAACACCTCGAGCCCCTCATCGCGCCAATGCTGCGCATCATCGCGCGTCAGGAAAGGGCGGTCGATGCTCGCCATGACCGCGGGAATCTGGGCCATCAGCTGGGAGAGATCGATGGGTCGTGCATGCAAGATGGCCAATAGGTCGAGTTCCGGATCACTCAGGAATACTTCGGCAAGGATCTTGTGGTCGAACGAGGAGAGGATCATCTTGTCCTTGCGGCCATTGAGCGTGTCGAGCACCACGCCTACAAGGCGAGGGTCATACATCGCACCCGCCTTCAGCTCGATGTCGATCCACAACTTTCCCGACAGCGCGTCGAGAACCTCCTCCAGACGGGGGATCGCCGCGCTCGCCCCATTGGGATGGATAACACGCTGGCCGGCGAATTCGTCGAAAAGACACTCTCTTACCCACCTCTGGGACATCCCCTGCTGGTGGGGATCGTTGCGCAGGTAGTGCTCGCCGTTGTGAACCCAGAAGAAAGGATCGTGCAACACGACGGGAAACCCATCGGCGCTCAGCTGCACATCGAGTTCAATCCCGCTGGCACCGAGTTCAAATGCGAGCAAAAAGGCCTCCATCGAGTTTTCCGGCGCGAGGGCCGAGGCGCCACGGTGGGCGAACACGAAAGTTCCCCGAGACGCGCCAGATCCAAGCGACGCCGCTAACACGGCCACATCCCGGTGGAGTCGGCCAGAACACATGACGACAACGCGATCTGAAGCCGACCGGCCGCCTCGGGACTCGCCGCGACAAGTGGTCCCGCTTCACCAAACGCGTACGCGCCGGCACGCGACAAAACAGTACCCCCGGCGTGTTCAACGAGTGCAACGCCGCCCGCCACATCCCAGATGCTGGGCCCAGCATGAACAACGCCATGGACGACTCCTGAGGCGACAAGCGCGAGAGCGAGAGCTCCCGAACCAATCGTGCGGGGCGATCCGCCCGCTGCAATAACCGCGTCTTGAACCGGCCCAAGCACAGACGGTGAGACTCCCGACGGCACCTCTACCAACACGATGCGACCAGAAAGGTCACCACCGGGAGCGACCGCGATCTCCTCGCCATTCTTTTCGCTGCCGTGGATTGCCGGGCAGGCGAGGTAGACATCGTCATGGTAGGGATCGACCACCAGACCTGCGATGGCTCCGTCTTTCCCCAACACTCCAACCGACGAACAGGCAATCGGAAGGCCATGGACGAAGTTCATCGTGCCATCGATTGGGTCGACGACCCAGTTGCGCCCGCCACTCGTCCGATTGACCCAACCCCCCTCCTCTCCAAGAAAACCATCATCGGGGAAGGCGGCGCGCGTGGCCTCAAAGATGAGGCTCTCGATCGAACGGTCCGCATCACTGACGAGATCGTGGGCGGAGGCCTTGGACATGATCTCCAACTGATCACGGTGGGACAACGTCTCATGCAGCGCGTCGAGCATCAACGATGCCAGACGACGCAGGTGCGAAGCGAGTGCCTCAGCCTCGTCGTCGCGCATGCCGCTCGTTCTCGCGTCCGGCATCGCTCCTCCGAACGTATTGTTCATGAATGCCCTGAAAAATCTTCCGCAAGATGCGCGTCGAAAGCCATACTCGGGTCATCGAGGAATATTCCCGCGACGGGCCAGCTGAGCATGTCCGGCAGGTCAAAGAGAATCTCTCCCCCGTAGACGCTCACGGCAATTCCGATCTTCCGCAGACTCTCGACATCCCCTCTCGTCACGAAAGCACGGCGTACATTCAACATCTTCGATGGGATATTCGCGAGCACCGCGGCTGCATCGACAAGTCGGGCGTCACAGAGTGCCGCAAGTGGCAGGTTGGGCATACGCGCGTGAAGTTCGGCCAGCACGACATGGTCGAATGAGGAGACAAGCGTGGCCTCGCTCCGACGAGATAGACAGGCGGCAACAACTCGCGCGAGACGTGGATCATAGGTCCAGCCTGCCTTCAACTCGACATCGAGCCACAGCGACTCTGGAACCGACTCGAGCACCTCCTCCAATCGCACCAGGGGCGATATCGCGCCATCAGGGAAGTGAACGGGAGAGGAGGACAACTCGGCCCACGTACAACTCCCGACAAAAATCCGCGGAAACTCCTCCGGCTTTGCGTCAACCGGGGGACGAAGATGCCACGTCGCGCCATCTGAGAAGAGAAATGGGTCGTGGATGACCACGGGAATGCCATCGGAACTCAACTGCACATCGAACTCGATCCCATCCGCGCCGAACTCAAAGGCGAGCTGGAAGGCCTCCATGGAGTTTTCCGGAGCGAGCGCCGACGCGCCGCGATGTGCCCAGATGAAGCACGGCTGCGGGGTCTCGATATCAAATGGCGAGACCGCTCGTCCTCGGCGGGCGCTGCTCATCCTCGCGTCTCCTGAGCGCCGGAGAATTCAGTCGCGTGCGCACCGCCAAAATCGGCGCCACTCGCAACGTGCTGTTCGGCTCCGTCGATTGCGTCCATCGTCCCTCCGTCCTCGGAGAACAGGTGGATCGTGCGGATATGAACGTCGACGCGACTGTGAACGGATCCGGGTACCTCTCGACCGACATACGCCGCAAGACTCACGTCGCCACATCGAAGTGTGAGTTCATTGAAATACCCTTTTCTGGTGATCCGTTCGATTACAAAAGCACCTGAGCTCTCGTCGGCTGCCACCAGCACATCCTCGGGACGCACACCGATCTGTGGCGTGCCGGGCACGTGTCCGAATGGTTGCTCGACGGGTATGACATCGCCACTTTTGAGTCGTATTCCGCCTGCGACGAGTGATCCGGAGAAAAAACTCATAGACCCGAGGAATTCGGCGACAAATCCCGTTCTCGGCGAGTCATAGATCTCTGTCGGCTCGCCAATCTGCACAACGCGTCCCTCACGCAAAACGACGATCCGATCCGAAAGTTCCAGCGCCTCCTCCTGGTCGTGGGTGACAAGGATCGTTGTCGTACCGACCTCGCGTTGCAGCTTGCGGACAAAGGTCCGCAATTCGATCCGCAGCTTGGTATCGAGCGCACTGAATGGCTCGTCGAGGAGCAGGATCCGCGGCTCAAGCGCGAGCGCCCGGGCAAGAGCAACGCGCTGCTGCTGACCGCCAGAGAGCTGTGAGGGGAGTCGGTTCTGGAAGTCCGAAAGACCAACCACGGACAAAAGCTCCGCCACCCGAGTCGCAATCTCGCTCTTTGGGCGTCGACGGAGTTCGAGACCAAAACTGATATTTCGCGCGACACTCAAATGAGGCCAGAGCGAGAGTTGCTGAAACAGCATTGCGGTTGGACGCCGCTCAACCGGCGTATCTACGACATCATTGCCATCGATCAGGATCCGACCGCTGTCGGGGCTCAAAAATCCACCGATCATGCGCAAAAGCGTCGTCTTTCCACTCCCCGAAGGGCCAAGAAGGGTGACGAACTCACTCGGCGCAACACGAAGATTCACATGATCGACCGCAGCAACCGACGCAAAGGTTTTGGTCACCTCCTCAAGGAGGAGTTCGGATCCGTGGCTCTCGGTATTGATACTCACAACAGACTCCTATCGGAGATGCATCGCCGCATTGGTGCCGGCGAAAAGATGTTTGCGGATCAGGATCAGCAGGGCCACGGATGGGATAGAGAGCACCACCGCAAAGACTGCTGCGAACTGCACGGGATAGTCAAGGACAAGTGAGTACATTCGAATAGGCATCGTCAAGTAGTTCGGAGCGCCGACCAGAAAGGTTCCCTGGGCCTCGTCGAAGGCCGCGAGGAAAGACAGCACCGCGGCGACCGCGATACTCGGACGCGCGAGTGGCAGCAACACTCGCCAGAACACCTGGTACTTGTTCGCACCCGCGTCGCGCGCTGCGTCAACGAGCGCGTCCGGCACGGAGGCAAAGCCGGTGGCAGGAATCCAGGTCATGAAAAGTACCGTGCCGATCAGCTGCACAATAACAACTCCGATCACCGTACCCATCAGATTCAGCGCAAACAGCATCGGGATCATCGCGATATAGAGCGAGATGCGCGGGAAGGCATTAATCGAGAAAATACTCAGCAGCACGATGCGTTTCCCCGGAAAGTCGTAACGACCAAGCGCGTACGCCGCGGGCAAGCAAACGACCGATGAGAGAGCGACGACAACCGGGGTGATCGTCACTGACAAGAACACCGAGTGCAAGAGTCCGGGCGAATGCAACACCGTATGCCACCACTGCAGGGTCAGCGAGGTCGGCTTTAACGAGGGAAAATTGAAGCCCTTGGCGAATGCAAGCATGACCAGCCAGACAAGCGGAACGACAATGAAAAACACCGCGGCAAAGAACAGGATCGCCTCCAACACGCGCGAAGCAATCTTCAGCGCGCGACTTGCCGGTCGAGTAGCCGAACGGGCCGTCCAACTAGTGACGGACATGGCGACTCCTCGTTCCAATCGCATAGATGGCGCCGATCAGTCCGGCAAGAGCAAAGATCGTGAAGCCGATAACCGCGGCCTGTTGTGGCTGGTTGTAGTCACTGAAGGTATTGACCGCGTTGACTCCGAGCATCAGCGGGCTTGACGGTCCGACGATATAGGGCACCGTAAAGCTACCGAGTACCCCAACAGCGGTGAAACAGAAAACGATGATGCTCTCCCTGCGGAGTTGGGGAAGCGCGATGCGAAGCGCGACCGTCAATAGGCCAGCTCCTGCATCGCGCGCGGCATCGAGCGAACTGTCCCCGAGAGTTGAGACTCCCGCGCGCATCAACAAAACAGCAAAGGGAAGACTCACCCATACCTCGGCGAGAACCACACCTTGAAGTTTGCCGCTAAAGATCAAAGCGTGGGACCAGCCGAGCATTGTCGCTGCACTGTTGGTAAAACCGCGGTCACCCCAGAAGGTCCACAACGTAAAACTGGCAATAACGACCGGGATGAACAACGGCACCACCGCGAGGAACTGAAGTGTCGCCATGGCCCGACTCGGGCGGAGCCTCTGCCATAGCGTCAACGTCACGGCAATCGCGAGCACCAAGACTCCCGAAACCATGAACACGACAACGGTCGCGATCACATCCTGTTGATACGCGTGATTCTCGAACAGCTGGGTAACCGCGCCGAGCGTGCCGATCCCGTGCCCGGGGATCTCGCCCTGACCGAGTTGGGATACCGCGGAGTTGGGTCCGCCAAAATGACCAAGCATCAACAAAAGGCTGAGGATGATCGGAATCCCGCCAAAAACTGCCAAAAAAATCAACGGAAGGAAAGCGAGTGCGGAGGCAACTCCGCCCCGCCTTCCCTCCGCCCGAAACCGCCTTCGAGCGTGCCGGGAGGGTTTCTTGGCCTCGGGCCCACTTAATGCAGTGGCACTCTCCAGCGCGACGACGCGTGTGCCAACCGACTCCATTGACATCGCGCGCCGTCCCTAACTCGATGACCTACGGTACGTCTTGTTGCCAGACGCGCTCCATGTCGGAGGTAACGGCAGCATCATAGGGCAAGGATTCTCCCTCACCAAGTGAGCTGAAGGCACTCTTCACGGCCTTGGTCATGACGCTGACGCTGATCGCCGGGAACCCGGCCAACTCCTTGACGACCTTCGCCTGCTGTGGAACCGACAGGATGAAGTTCAAGAAGGCGTCGACGAGACGAACCTGGTTCTTCGGAGTGTACCGAGGTACGCCAAGGTACACCGGGCTACCCGCAAACGGAGGGGTGATGTCGATGAGCTTGGTCGTGCTCGGCAGCTGGCCTGACCGAAGTGCCGCTGTACTCTGGTCGGACCACACCGTCGCCATCTGCACCGCGCCCGACTCCAGCAAAGACAGCACCTGCGTGTTGCCGGTCGGATAGGTACCTCCGCCATAGACAAGAGAGTTCAGCTTGTGCAGCTGCGCCATTCCGGTAGACCAGCCCGATTCAAGGGCGGTGTCCTGGCTAAAGGCCAGCGTGTTTATCGCCGATGCGGAGAGGTACTGGTTCAAGACATCCTCAACGAAGTACTGTCCCGAACCGCCTCCGGAGGGATTGCAGTACGCAAACTTCCCGGGATTCGCCTCGATCCAGCTGATCAGCTGCGCAAGCGTCTTGGGCGGATTCGAAACCGTCGACGAGTTGTAGGCCAATACGACCTTCGATCCACGATAGGGAACCGCGTCGTACTTGACGACCTGCATCGTGCTCTTCGGAATATTGACCGAGTCTGGGATATTGCTCAGGGTCACCGGTATGAACAGATGATTTCTCGCGGCCACCTCGACTGCGTTGGTCGCAGACTCGAGAAGCGCATAACCACTCGGGACCTTGTCCTTGACGGCGACTGCCACCCGATCGAGGGTGGTGACGTCGTTGGTACCGTGCTCGGAGGGCACATAGTTGATATGGATGTGCGGATAGACATGGTTAAAGGCCGGGATCAGCACGTTCTGCCACAGACTAAAAACATTTGTGTCCCCGCCAGAATAGAAGGCAAAACTGCCGCGGAGACTCGACGGGTACGGGTTCTTGATCACGCTTTTGGATGTGGCTGCGTGGCGCTGACTGAGTGTCGAAGCACTCGCGCCAACCCCAAGACTCAACAAAATGCTGCAACAACCCAATACCGTACCGGTGTTCAACAACATCCTCCTAGGTTTCATGGCTGTTCCTTTCGCTTGTGGTATTCACTCGCCACGTCCAGTCGATAACTGCGCTCGCGTTGCGCCCTGTCTGCGCCCCCGGCGGATGCGACCGAAACATCTGGTGTCCGCCGATCAACTTCTGCAAGTCGTATCTCATCACGTGACCACCTGTCCCCTGTCTAGCACTACCCCGGGTCAATAGCACCATCGGAATTACCTGTGAAAACGAACTCCCGGAAAGAGGCTGACCACCGTCGATAAAACGGATCTCTCGACCGGTAAATCCCGCGGCCGACACGCCAGAAAACACTGAAAGACCACGTTTCCTGGCACATTCAACGGAAAAATTTCGCGCGCGAATTCACACGCTGGCACGTTCTCGTCCAACACCGCTACCACCCATGTCTCGACCCGATAACACCCTCTGGGTCGCCGCGCACCATGCCGAGAGAAAACAGTGATCAGCAGAGAATATGGGTGAGGTCATTGATCGAGCCACTCGTCGCGACCGCCAATGCGCCGCGTTTGAGCGAACCATCAACCCTCAACACCACATCGACTCCCGGAGCTCCCCTCGCGATACCGCCCGACTCCCGGGCAACGATGAGCCCGGCAGAAACGTCGATCGGGTTTGCACCGCCGAGTACCGCCGCAGAGGCTCTTCCTGCAGCAAAATTCGCCAACGCCAGCGCTGAAGAACCCAGGAAGTGCGTGACACATTGTTTGTCACCAAGGCGCTCGATCATCTCCAGCATTCCATCCCAAGAACTCGCGCCATTCTGCTCGCTCAATACGATGCCACCAACAAGTCCAGCATCACCTGAGCACTGGATGGGAGAACCATTTAAGCTCGCGCCCATGCCGCGGATCGCGCTGAACAGCTCGTTCCGATAGGGGTCACAGACAACCCCAAGGGCAATCCCATCCTCGTCACAGAGCGCGAGACTGAACGACGACCAGGCGAGTCCATGGACGAAATTCGTCGTTCCGTCGATTGGGTCACAGAACCAGCGACATCCAAGGACCTCGTTTGGACCGGACGATCCAAATTCTTCACCGACAATCCCATGATCAGGAAACTGGCGCAATAGCTCATCGCGTACGTGCTGTTCGATCTCAAGGTCAACTACAGTCGCCCAGTCGGCCTGATTCACCTTGGTCCAGATCTCATCCGAGCTTGGACGGTGCACAAGAATTCTCTCCGCGGCATAGCGCGCAAGATCCTCGGCAACGCCCATCGCCGTGGCAATCTCCTTGCTTTCAAGTTTCGTCACCCTAGATTGCTCCCCGATACTGACACCGGCACGGACTCTCCAACCTCGGTGCAAAAATGGGCCGAGTTCAGCACGCTCTTACAGATGCCGACCAAACTTGCCACCGAGCCCTCAAGTCATCGTGTCGCTCCCGATTGCCCCTAGGTCTACACCCTCAAAAGGGGACGCATGGAGCAAATCCCCAACGCGCCGCCGATCAATCACGACGTGCACCGCGCGAACGCGCGGCGTCGTCCAATCAGGAATAAAATTCTGGCCGATCGATAAGTTCCACGGCCTCTCGAAAGCCAGAATCAAGAGATCGCACACAGCACTCAGACAGCGCTGTCGCGCAATATCCGTCCCACGCGCTGGGTCCGACGATCACACCACGTCCAAGGCCATCAACCCAATCCTCGAGTTCCCTGAGGTATGCGTCGCCGAATCGCACCTTCCAGTCCGGTGGAACGCCAACAGCATGTTCCTGAGTCAATACCGTCGCCGTCGTCGCAGGCGGGTCCAGCGATACGACACCGAGCTCGCCGACAACTTCACAACGCACGTCATAGCCATACTGACAATTTACGAATACTTCGACATCGACAACGATGCCCGATGCACTCTCCAGGAGAACGATCTGCGGATCGAGAAGGTGCTCTGGCGCGTGCGAGCTCCGACGCACCGCGACGACCGTTGCAGCGACAAGCTCTTCTCCAACCAACCATCTGCTGGTGTCGATTTCGTGGATCACCGAATCGGTAAATGGCATCGAACTGGTATAGGTCAAAGGAGAAGAGGCGTTGCGGTGGAGACAATGCAGCAGCAACACATCGCCAATGGCGCGATCATCGATGGCTTTTTTCATCGCCTGATAGGCGCGGTCATAACGACGCATGAAGCCGACCTGCACGAGTCGCGTACCATGAGCCATCTCCGCATCGAGGATTTCGATACATTCCGCGGCCGTCGGAGCAAGCGGCTTCTCACAAAAAACCGGCTTGCCGGCCCCGATGCCCGCAAGGGTCAGCCCGGCATGATTCTCACCAGGTGTGGCAATCAGCACCGCATCGACAGACGGACTCCTGATCACATCGATCGGTCCGTCCATCGCAACCGCTCCAACCGAAGACGCAATCGAATGAGCACGATCTCCGTCGATGTCAAAGAGCGCCGTAACGGTCGATCCTTTCACCTCGGATGACAACCTCCGGACGTGATCTGCGCCAATGCTCCCGGTTCCGATTACCCCGACGCGAAGTGTCATTTCGCGTACTGGGAATCAAACGTACCTGGGCCAAGACCACAACTGCCGTAATACCTGCGGGTACGCTTTGCGATGGGTAGCGGCGCACTCGGATCGCACGGATACATATCCTGCTCCACGATTGCGAACAGATCGACATCGAGCGCTTCAAGGGCCGCGACCAACGGCTCCATCTTCGGAACACCATTTGGAGGCTCGCACGCGACATCGAGGCGGACGGCCTCTGAAAAAGACAGACCTTCAGTGCGCACCTTGTTGAGTATCACCGGATCCACCTGCTTCAAGTGTACGTAACCAATCCTGTCGGGGAATTGGCGAATCAGCTCCAGGTTGTCACCACCTCCATATGAGATGTGTCCGGTATCGAGACAGAGCGATACCGACGCGGGATCGGTCTCATTGACAAATCGCTCCACCTCTGCCTGAGAGCACACGTGGCTGTCTGCATGCGGATGAAAGACAAGCGAGATTCCGAATTCGTCACGCACAATCCTTCCAACCTCAGAGACGCGCTTCACAAGCCGCCTCCAATCCTCTGGCTCAAGCGTTGCAGGCTCAACGAATGCTCCCGATAGGTCGCGATACATCCGCGGGAGATACACAAGGTATCGACCTCCCGTCGCCTGAAGGAGCGCGGCGACCTTGCGCGCCTGTTCGAGATCGTGCGCAAAGCGGGCCTCACTGTGCAGTGCACCCTCGACCCCACCACCAGATACGCGAAGACCGCGCCCGCCGATCTCTTCGGAGAGGCGAACGGGATCCGTCGGAAGATAGCCGTGAGGACCGAGTTCGATCCATCGATATTCCGCCTCGACCAACTCATCGAGGAACTGTTCCCACGGCATCTGTGCCGAGTCGTTGGCGAACCATACTCCCCATGAATCCGGGGCGCTGCCGAGGCGTATACGTGATGCACTGGTCGCACTGTTCTGTGGCCCCGGTGATTTTTCTGTCATTGTCATGTCACTCCTCCTTGGCCGATCAGATGGGCGAAACAAAGATGACCGGTGAATTCGGTCATACGATTGTCGTTGCTCTGGTGCTCTCATTATTGCCCATCACCTCGACATCTCGTTGGCGGACTTTAGCCACGAGATATCGAAATCCTGATCGCGGATTATCTCCAACAACATACGAACGGCAGACCAAAATCACAGGAACCTTCGTTGCTGTCGCTTCCCTTTTTCATACACGCCTCGCGCGCGAATAGTCGTCTCAAGCCGAGAGACCTCGGCGACGGGCACATCCCACCACGCCTCGCTCGCTGGGGCCCCGATCAGTGGGTCGGTCTCAATGTGGACGACGACTGGTCCGGACTCGGATTTCGCGGCGCGAAGAGATGCACGCAACTCTTCGATTGTCTTGGCCCGGAAAACCCGAACTCCGAGGCTCTCAGCGTTCATCGCGAAGTCGACCGGCAGATTCGCACCGTCAAGGCGTCCGGTTTCGAGGTTCCGCTCTCGATAGGAAGTTCCGAACCGGTCGGTGCCGACCGTCTCCGAAAGGCTGCCAATCGAGGCAAATCCGTGGTTCTCCACGAGTACCACGATCAACTTGACCCTCTCCTGGACCGCCGTAACGAGCTCTTGGGACATCATCAGATAGGAGCCGTCCCCAACCATGACGTAGACCTCGCGGTCGGGCGCTGCCATCTTCGCCCCGAGACCTCCGGCGATCTCATAGCCCATGCACGAGTATCCGTATTCAACGTGATAACCCTTCGGGTCACGGGTACGCCAAAGTTTGTGAAGATCACCCGGCATCGAACCGGCCGCGCAGACAACAACATCCGTCGGTTCGCTGATCTCGTTCACCGCGCCGATCACCGCTGACTGGGCAGGAAGGGGTCGACTCTCGACCGCGTAGGCCTGGGTGACAATCTGGTCCCACCCTCTCGCGAGTGCCGTGGCGTCGGCTCGATATTGCTCGTCGACCGACCAATCTCGCAGCTCCTCGGTGAAATCCTCGAGCACCACCCGCGCATCGCCGACAAGAGCGACTCCGGAGTGTTTCACCGCGTCAAAACTTGCAATATTGATGTTGACAAACCGCACCGTCGGATTGGCAAAGACCGTACGCGATGCGGTCGTGAAGTCACCCCAGCGCGTACCCACTCCTATAATGACATCCGCCTCGCGCGCGAGTGCATTGGCGCTCGTCGTCCCAGTGGCGCCGATTGCTCCCATCGACTGAGGATGGTTGTAAGGGAGCGTTCCCTTTCCTGCCTGTGTCTCGGCAACCGGAATACCCGTAAGCTCTGCGAGATCACGCAGAGCTTCGGTCGCCTCCGAGTAAACGACTCCTCCGCCCACAACGATGAGTGGTCGATCTGCACTGCGAAGAACTGCCACGGCTCGCGCTAGTGCCGCAGGATCGGGTGCTTGACGAGCAATGTGCCAGACACGTCGATCGAATAGCTCGCTTGGCCATTCAAAGGCCTCAGCCTGGACATCCTGAGGCAGACAGATCGTCACTGCGCCTGTCTCTGCTGGGTCAGTCAGCACCCTCATCCCCCCGAGCAGCGCATCGATGAGCTGCTCGGGTCGATTGACGCGATCGAAAAACTTCGAGACCGGACGAAAAGCATCGTTCACCGAAACATCGCGCGCTCCAAAGAGTTCAAGTTGCTGAAGGACGGGATCGGAGACTCTGGTCGCGAATGCATCACCAGGGAGCAAGAGCACGGGAAGGCGATTGATCGTCGCAAGTGCTGCACCGGTCACCATGTTCGTCGCGCCGGGACCGATGGACGACGTGCAGGCGAGTGTCGAGAGGCGGTTGCGCATCTTTGAAAACGCCGTCGCCGCATGGACCATTGCCTGTTCGTTTCGAGCCTGATAATAGGTAAGGGATCCGGGCTCATAGATCTCGGCTTCAAGCAACGCCTGCCCAAGTCCGGCGAGGTTCCCGTGCCCGAAGATGCCAAAGCAGCCTTCGATCAGGCGGTGCTCGATCCCGTCACGCTCGCTCCACTGAGCAGCGAGAAACGAAACGACCGCCTGCGCTACGGTGAGGCGTCGATTAGCCAAAAGGTCTCATCCTTTCAATGCTTCGCGAACGGCAGGCGTTGATCGACTTCCTGGGAAGTCCATGTTGCTCTGATCCATGCGTGTGCCGGGTCATCGCAGATACGCCACGCCCGTTCTCTTGCTCCGGCCATGACATTCAGATAATAAAGGTCGTATCCGGGTACGGCCATTGACGGTCCATGCCATCCATGCGGAATGATGACGGCGTCACCGCTGCGCACCTCGGCAAAGAGATCGATCGGACGGTCGCTCGTCCCATAGACGCGCTGGTAGGCCATACCATCGCCGGCCGGTCCTTGCGCCACCTCGTAGTAGTAGATCTCTTCAAGTGCGCATTCGTGTGGCCCGTCCTCGTCGTGCTTGTGTGGAGGGTACGAAGACCAATTTCCTCCCGGCGTCAACACCTCGCACGAGATGAGGCGGTCCGCGTCGAATGTCTCGGGTGTGCAGAAATTATTCACCTGGCGAGAGCATGATCCCGCGCCACGCAACTCGACTCCCACGCCGGTGGCAGGACCATAGCGAAACGGAAGAGCTCTCTCGGTACGAGCGCCGGGAAGCGCGAAGCGTCCCCCGACGCTACTCGTCACCCGTGCCGTAGAACCCCGGGGGAGGTAGGCGAAATCACTCGGACCCGCGAACACGCCGGCTCTTCCCGTGAGCAACATCTCCTCTCCGTTGCAACGGACAACGCACGATCCCGAGAGCGGGAGGACTAGCAACTCGTCTCCTCCCGTTTCGAACTCCTGCGTTCCACCCTCGCCGAGTTCGAGAATGCGTAGCGACGCCCAAGACCACTGTGCCTCTTGCGCATCGAGCTCGAGCGTCCACGGGTCCGAGGCGAGCGAGCCACGCGGATGAAAGAGCCTTTTAGAGTTCATGGCCGCCGCAATTCGACTTTCGAGCTCGCGCACACAAGTCGAGCGGCGGTGTCGACCGCCGCCTCCACGTCATCGTCAGGCGGATACAAAAGCGCGCGTCCGACAACGAGTCCACGCACGCCGGGCAGTCCAAGCGCCCGCTCCCACTTGGCGTAGGTGACATCGGGAGCCTCGTGGGGATCTCCCCCGAGGAGCACCGCGGGGAGCGTCGTCGCCGCCATCACCCGCTCCATGTCATCGATGACCGGTAACTTCAACCAGGTGTAGGCACTCGTCGTTCCGAGCGCCGAGGCAATCGCCATCGAGGTCACCACTCCCTCAGTGCTGAGGTCGTTCGTTGCCCGTCCGTTCTCGCGGCGAGAGATAAATGGCTCAATCAACGCGAGAAGTCGCTGTTCGGAAAGTTCACTGACGGCGCGCGCGCAAGATTCCAGAGTCGCCACCGTACGAGGATCCTCGAAGTTGATTCGACAGAGCATCTTTCCGCCATCGAGACGTCCGGTGGCGATGGAGGCCGCGTCATACCCGGTGAAACGGTCATCGAACTCGAACTCCGCCCCCTGCAATCCGCCTCGGTTCATCGAACCAAGGACCACCTTTTCGTCGAGCACGCCAAGCAAGAGAAGGTCATCGATGATGTCGGGCGAAGCGAGCAACCCATCCACACCTGGTCTTGACAGCGCGATCGTCAGCCGGGTGAGGAGATCCGTGCGGTCCGCCATTGCGAATGCCCGCCCACCAACCCCAAGCGCTCCTCGGGCGGGATGGTCCGCGGCAATGATCATGATCTGCCCGGTGGCATTCAAAAGCGGACGGCGAGTACGTCGCCCGGCCGCCTCGACGATCGCCTCGGGATGACGGGCGCGCAACTCTCGGAGCTCTGACAGGTCGATAGCGTCCAAGACCCAATCCCCTCTCGTCGCCAAGCGCCTCGGTCAAGGCACTGCCTCGTCCAAAATCACGGCCGTTCACCCACATTAACCGTGCGGTAAAGAATCCTACCGGTGCCTGTCAATCGGCCATTTCTCGCATTCGCAAGGAGCCACCCGGAGACCAACCACGACGCCTCCGGACCGCAAAAAGTGCGCTCGCCGCGTTTTGTTCGACCCCGGGTAGGCTCAAATATGCACAAACAATCAAACCGAGATGGACTGGCGGAGCGCGTCTATGGACATGCAGAGTTCAGGCGGTAGCGCGGGCTTCTTAGAACTTTGACCGGGCACATGATCGTGACCTGCGCGTCTCGCTTCTTGATTTCGCAGGAACGAGGCGCACCGGAATGACGGCGGAACTTTCACCGGAACGCTGGAGAAAGGATTTCAACCTCCTCAAGAACGGTGTTGAGATCGACATCCTCGTCGTAGGAGGTGGAGTAGTCGGGGCAGGCGTTGCGCTCGACGCGGCCACGCGCGGACTAAAAGTCGTTCTTGTCGAAGCACGCGACTTTGCAGCCGGCACCTCGAGCAATTCGAGCAAACTTATCCATGGTGGGCTGCGGTACTTGAAGACCGCAGATTTCAAACTGGTACTGGAGGCGCTCCGCGAGCGTGGGACCCTGCTCGAACTCGCGCCCCACCTCGTTCGCCCCCTGCCATTCCTCTTCGTGTTGCGACATCGCGTCATCGAACGGGCGTATGTGACGCTTGGGATCGGTATCTACGATCTCATGGCCCGGATAGGACGGACCAAGCGTCAGCTCCCCCGACTCCGTCAACTTTCTCGACAGCGCGCCAGCAAGCTCGCGCCGGGACTTGACCGTGACTCGTTCATTGGCGCCGTGGAGTACCACGATGCTCAGGTCGACGACTCAAGATTTGTCCTTGACCTCGTTCGGAGCGCGGTGAGCAGCGGCGCAATCGCGCTCAACGAAGTCATGCTCACCGACGTTAAACGAGATGGCTCGCGTGTCATAAGTGTCCAACTGAAAGACGCGCAGACTGGCGAACTCCTCGAAATACAACCCCGCTCGATCGTCCTTGCGACCGGGGTCTGGAGCGAGCGGACCATGGCCCTCTTCGGCAGCGAAGAGGAGGTGGCAATTCAGCCATCCAAGGGAGTTCACCTCGTCCTTGCGAACCAGGCAATCAATTCCCAACGCGCGCTTATCGTACCGACCGCCAAAAGTGTCCTCTTTATCTTGCCGTGGGATGGCCACTGGATCGTCGGGACAACCGACACGGCTTGGGAGTTCGGGATCGACGATGTCACCGCAAGCTCGGAGGACATCGACTACCTGCTACGTCAACTCAATACCGTGCTTTCAACCCCGGTTACGCTTGAGCAGGTCGAGGGCATCTATGTAGGACTCCGGCCGCTTATCGCTGCTTTGGACAAGGAAACGACCAAGCTCTCGCGTGAACACGCGATCGGCCGCATGGCCGAGAACGCGATCTCGGTCTCTGGTGGCAAATTCACGACCTACCGGATCATGGCACAAGCTGCCGTCGATGCGGTCGTCGAAAATTTCACCAGCGAGGTTGGCCCATCTCGAACGGACCAGATCGCCCTGTTTGGTGCCCGAGGGTTCGAACAGATCTGGGATGGACGTGTCGCACTGGCAAACAAAGCAGACCTGTCGATCGAAAAAATCGAACAGATGATTGGACGTTACGGAGTTGCAGTCAACGAGGTCCTTGAAATTCTCGAGAAGAACCCCGTGTTCGGTCGCTCGCTTCAGTCTGCTCCCTCTTGTCTCCAGGCAGAGATCGTCCACTCCGTTACGCATGAAGGTGCTCGCCATATCGATGACCTCCTGCGCCGACGGTTCCATATTGCGATCGAGGAACGAGACCGTGGTATTGCCGCTTCGCATGAGGTCGCCCCAACCATGGCCTCTTTGCTTGGCTGGACCGACGAGAAGATGCAAGACGAAATTGAACTCTTTCGACAATCAGTAGAGCATGCGCTCGCGGCCGAGCATCGTTGAACGCCGCCCGAAACGCTCCTCCTGACCTTACCCAAAACAGAGCGATACCCATAAGGTGCCGGAGAATTCATCACTCTGGCTTTCTACCGAGATACGCGACAACAGAGCCAAATTGCGTGGAGTTCGCGACGCGGATCGAGCAACGATCGAGCCGGGCGGGTTCGGCACTTTGAAGTTCTTGTCACTAGACTCGCACGAGGTTGTCGGTGGTCATTTAGGGCGTGATCAGCCCAGCTCGGTTCATCGTCCACAATCAGTCTCTGGCGCACTTGGCCACGAAGGGATGCTGATTCCTCGGCCGCCCATCGTGGCAGCATGGTTTACGGAGGAGCACGCGATGCCAAACGAGGACCGAAACTTTGATCTGCTGTGCCTCGGGCGTCTCGGAGTCGATCTCTATGGAGAGCAAGAGGGTACACCGCTTGCCGCGATCCAGACCTTTGCGAAATACGTCGGGGGGAGCGCGGCAAACGTCTGTGTCGGCGTCGCGCGACTTGGACTTTCGACTGCGATGTGCTCTCGCGTCGGAGATGAAGGGCTCGGCGATTTCGTTCTCGACATGCTCACCCGCGAGGGTATCAACACGGCACTTGTGCAGCGCGATCCCTTGCACCCAACTGGGGTCGTTGCACTCGCGATCTACAGGCGAGAACATTTTCCCCGGATTTTCTTCTATACCGAAAGTGCGGATCTCGCGTTCGAGCGAGACGAAATCGATTGGAGCATTATTCGACGAAGCAACGCCGTGCTCATCACCGGGAGTTATCTCGTCAGTGAGTCCCTGAGATCGTCGAGCCGTGCGATTGCGGACTCCGTGCGCGACCGCGGCGGTCGCGTTGTGCTCGATGTGGATTATCGACCAGTGTTGTGGGGACTCGTCCCGGTCGGCAGGGGCAACGACATGGAGACGTTTGGCCCCGAGGTGACTGCGACCTATCAACAGATCCTTCCCCTGTGTGACCTCGTCGTCGGTACTGAAGAGGAGATCGCCGTCGTCGGTGGTTCAGACAACATTTCCGCCGCGCTCGGCGAGATTCGAAGTCTCACAGCTGCAGCCATCGTCTTGAAAAGAGGTGCCAAAGGAGCAAGCGTCTACGAGGGTCCCATTCCGGCAGATCTCGACGACGGGATCGGTGCACCGGGCTACGCCGTTGATGTCTTGAACAACACCGGAGCCGGGGATGCCTTCTTGAGTGGCTTCTTGAGCCAGTGGCTACGAAACCGTCCATTTCACGAATGTGTTCAATCTGGAAACGCGAGCGGAGCGATCGTCGTCACCCGCAATGGCTGTACACCCGCGATGCCCTTCGCGGATGAGCAGACGCGATTCATGGTCCAAGGAGACATCCGACGTCCCGATGATGACGAAGAGATGAACCGCCTGCACCGGATAGGTTCACGGCGGCCAACAGTCAGCTGGAGATACCTGTTGAACTTTGAAGATCTTGCTCTTCGGTCACTCGTCGCGAGTTCCGGGGGCTCACCTGACCGCGTCGACGAGCTAAAAAAGGTCTTGTATGACGCTCTTCTCCAAATCTCGGAGAAGGAGCGCGGCGTCGGGGTCCTCTTTGATCGATACATCGAATCCGGAATTCTTGAGGAGTGCATGGCGAGGGAGATCTTTGTCACGAGATCACTCGACCCGAGCTATGAGCGCCGGGAAAGCATCGACGAAGAAGAGATCGGCATCGAGCTCCGGACCTGGCACAACGACATCGTCCCAAGAACATGCGCCGCAATCTCGCACGCCATCTCAAAGGACGAAGCGGTGCATCAATGGAGTCGTCTTGCTCGCATCTCGCGGATCTGCAGATTGATGGAACGGGAGATAATCGTTGACCTTCGCCCTCGTGAGGGGGCAAAGATGAGCGGAACCAAACTCGTAAAGTTCCTCGCCGAGAGTTACCGATCCAACATCCAACCCGACTATTGGATCTTTCCCGAGCTACAGGATCCGAAAGCGTGGTCTGCAATCGAAGAGATCCTCCAAGGGAAAGACTCAGCGTGTCATGGATACTTTGTGCGAGCCCGGTCGGGCACAACGCGCAGGGACAAGGTTGCGCCCGCGGGTTCTTTTCATGGCTCCGCGTGCCGCGGCGTAATCGAACTCCCCGTCTCCGACCCGTCTGGGCTTGGCGCATGGCTAAATCAATCAGCGACAGACTCCGAGTTCATCGACGCGGTCAGTGTTGGACTCTTGCAGAGGATCCAAGCCTGGAGAACCGACGGCATCGAATAGATTCGGTCTCCGGGCACGATGAATCATCGGCGAGAGCCGACTGCCGGTTCTGGTGGACCACCTGTTAACGTCGTGCTGAGAGCAGATATCGATATACCTCAGAAGAAGTATTCGGACATCATGCATCACGCTCCTATCGGTTATCTGTTTGCCAGGGCAAGCTCCACCCAAAGGCGGTGATCGTCATGGACCACGTGACGCACATGATCAACAACAAGGCTTGGGTCGGAATCGCCGAACGTCAGGGCGAGGTGCACAACCCGTCGACCGGCGAGGTCACCGCGATGGTCGATTTTGCAACTTCGAATGAAATCGATCTCGCAGTCGAATCAGCATCAAAGGCATTTTCTGTCTGGGGAACAACCTCGATCGCGAAACGCACCGAGATCCTGTTTCGCTATCGGGAGCTGCTGAATTCCCGACGCCACGAAGTTGCGCGACGCGTGAGTGCAGAACATGGCAAGGTGCAAAATGATGCCCTCGGCGAGGTGAGTCGAGGACTCGAGGTCGTCGATTTCGCATGCGGCATCGGACAGCTCCTCAAGGGTGAATTCTCCGAAAACGTGTCAACAGGCGTGGACTCCTACTCCATTCGGCAACCCCTTGGCGTCGTGACGGGAATCACGCCGTTCAACTTTCCTGCGATGGTCCCCATGTGGATGTTTCCGGTGGCGATCGCCTGTGGAAACACGTTCATACTCAAGCCATCGGAGAAAGACCCTTCGACATCGGTATTCCTCGCCGAACTACTCGTCGAGGCCGGACTTCCCGAAGGTGTCTTCAATGTCGTGCATGGTGACCAGGTAGCCGTCGAAGCTCTTCTCGATCATCCGCGCATAGCTGCGGTGAGCTTTGTGGGGTCCACTGCGGTTGCTCGATCGATATACGAGAGAGCGGCGAAAGCTGGAAAACGGGTACAGGCCCTCGGTGGCGCGAAGAACCACATGGTCGTGATGCCAGATGCCGACATGGAAGTTGTCGCTGATGCGGCGGTGAACGCGGGTTATGGCTCGGCAGGTGAACGCTGTATGGCAATCTCGGTCATTGTCGCGGTTGGATCGGCGGGAGAACTCATTATCGAGAAGGTCCGCGAACGCGTCGCCAACCTGAAGGTCGCACCGGCAGATGATCCTGATGCGGACATGGGGCCGCTCATCACCAAGGAGCACCGAGACCGCGTTGCCGCTTACCTTGACAGCGGAGTGGACGAAGGAGCCGATCTCGCCATCGATGGACGCCAACACAAGATCCATGGTGACCCCGGTGGCTACTGGCTCGGCCCATCGCTGTTTGACAACGTGCAGCCACAGATGTCCCTCTATCGGAACGAGATCTTTGGACCGGTACTCTCGATGATCCGCGTCACGAACCTCGATGAGGCTCTGGAACTCATCGGCACAAATCCATATGGCAACGGCGCCGCTATCTTCACGAGCGACGGATCCGCCGCGCGTCGCTTCCAGGCAGAGGTTGAAGCTGGAATGATCGGCATCAACCTGCCGATTCCTGTTCCGGTCTCGTACTACTCCTTTGGAGGATGGAACCAGTCTCTCTTTGGTGACCTCCACATCTACGGTCCTGACGGAGTCCGCTTCTACACGCGTGCCAAGGCCATCACTGCCCGATGGACCGGCATTACGCGCAATGCGACGCTTGCGTTCCCCACCAACTCCTAGGAGTCACCTCGGACGACATCGTCACTGCCTCTCAGTAATTCGATCGGCTTTTGTTTCGCCTGCAAGCGTCATCGACACGGACTCGCGCGATTGTCTCACTCATCAAAGTCATGTGGCCGTCCGGTCGTGACCGAGACCACGCCATCGATCTCTGACAGCGTTGAGGCAAGGTTATTGACAATCGGGGATCCCTGAATCTCAATGTCGACATCGACCGTATTGGAGCGTTCAGGTTCCCTCGATCCATCACGTGCCGAATCAAAGCGCGAATCCGGCGACTCTCGTCCCGATCTCGTGACGATCGATGTCACAGAAAAACCATTGTTTGTTGTGGATGCGAGAATCGTACGCAACAACCCCTGTCCATCGATATAACGCACATGAATTGTCGAGGTGGCAAAGCGCGAGAGACCAAAACGACGTGTGACGCGCGGATACCCGCGCACGACAAGAAAATGACCTACCGTCGCAACTGTCGCGAGGATTGGAAGCCCGGCACCGCAGGCCGCGCCGATCGCCGCCGTTACCCAAACAGCCGCTGCAGTGGTGAGTCCCTGAACCGCGTCGCGACGAACGAAGATCAATCCGCCTCCAATGAATCCGATACCAGTAACAATCTGCGCGGCGACTCGCGATGGATCGAGAATCACCGATCCTTTGATCAGTACATTGGTAAAGCCGTACTTGCTCACGAGCATGAAGAGCGCCGCGCCGACTCCGACAAGAGCGTGCGTACGCAGACCCGCGCTCTTTTGGCCAAGGTCACGCTCTAACCCGATGAAAGACGAGAGGACGAGCGCGATCAAGAGCTCCGTAACTTGTGACCAACCCTGCCCGGTTGGCTCATCGAGGACCACCGCCAACAGGCCTTGAAGGTGCAAGCCACCCACCAGCTCTCAGCTCGAGATCCGCCTAAATACGTGCCTACATGAACTATAAATGACTTAAAGGTAAACGTACACTTAACTACAGGTAAATGACACTCGGTGCTTCGGATTGCGGTTGCCCTTTGGGTGAACTGTCCGGGGGTCACACGTTTTCGCTCCAGAGGGGAGCGACATCTGCAGGGCGATGCGATACGCAAGTCTTCCAGCGCCAACACCAGGAGAGTTCAGCCTCGTTCGCGCTCTCCGGCTGTGTTCAGCGGTGACGATGCCTCGCGGCGTGCGTTTTTCTGTCACATAGATCAATACAACTCAACGAACTACGATCCTGCCTGCAAAAAGGCTCCTCCCTCGTCGCCATTGACACAACCAGAGATCGCTATCGTCGGCACTCCGACCTCTCGTTGACACCCGGAGAACGCTGTCGCCGTGCTCGGTCGCACTGTCCTACAGTTCGCTATCGTCTCTCTTCGGCGAGAAATGCTCGGTACGATTTCCGCTACGCTTGAGTCGCTCAATCAGCACGCTGGGTGCAAGAGTTGACCATCGCCCATTTTGAACGCGACGATCATTGGAGAGGTGCGAGAGCGGCCGAATCGGGCTCACTGCTAATGAGACTTCGCATCATTTCCTGTGATTACAGATGATCGAATATGCTCGCTGATCTGCAACTACTTAATCGACCGTGATTGATCGTGATTGTCAATAATCGCCTATTTATAGGGGCGCTATAGGGCTGGCCAGGCGACTACTCGTCAGCAAGAACAGCCGCAGTGATTTTGCGGACGCGTTCGGGTTCGGCGATTGCGTCGAACTCGAAGATCTTGCCCTCGGTAACGATGAAACCCATCATGGTCATAGGCTCTCCATCCATTGTGACGATCACTCCGGCTGTTCCATTAATTAGCCCGAAGTTACGTCTGCTCAGCTGAGAATTATCCATCATGATCAGGGGAAATGGTGGAATAATGACCTTTTTATGTAGCCACTAATAGTATTGACAATATGCGAGGATTTGCTAATATAGGCCTATGCCAAGCCGTGGTGGGGCGATGCACCTCTCGACTACACGTCGCCACTACAAGAACCGGGACGGTGTCGAACGGGTCTATGAGACCCACCTTCTGCGCCGGTCCGTGCGCATCGGCGCCAAGGTCAGAAACGAGACGCTTGCGA
>DATKRV010000062.1:0-16269 GCA_035532075.1 Acidimicrobiales bacterium
GATCCCAAAAGGACAGGCACAATGCCAGAAAAGTCCGGCCGTCTCGTTCTATTGAGTCGATCGGCCTATGGAATGGCGACAAGGACGCTCGGTATCCTCTGAGGGCTCCGCTCGGTCACAGGGGACTTTGGAGCCGTTGTATCCATCTGATACGACGGCGCGTCGAAAAGGGAGATCATGTTGCGGGCTCGATTGGCTGTCGTCCACGGCTCGATTCTGGCCTGGCTCGAGACTCGCAGGACCGACGAACGAGGAGCCAGCATCATCGAATACGCGCTGTTGCTTGCCATGATCGTCACCGTCGCGGTGGGCGCAGTCTTGCTCGTGGGACATGCAACGATGCACCTGCTCAACAATTCCGCTCAGAACATCGCGGGTCACGGGTGAGGCAAAAGCTCTAACCGACCACATATCGACGATATGTCGAAAACAGCGCGTCGTCGCATCCCCGATCGCAAGAGAGGGGCTCCATATCCCTAGCTTTGCCACCCGTAGCCTCATTTGAGACCTCAAGACAATGAAAACGATCCGATGTTCAAGAAGATGTCCTCTGTGCCGACCCCTTTGAGGTATCGGCTGTGGTCCAGACTTGAATCCAATCGCTGAGCATGAGCCGATATTGAAAAAATCCGATGGAAAAAGAATGCCGAAGCCGGGCTAAAACTCCCGCGGAAACGTGCCGTTATGGCCTATAGCGCGTCTGGAGGGTGTACAACGTTTCACGCGCCAGCGGACTACACAATCATTGATGATTCGGCCAGGATGACTCGTTGGGAGATGCAGTGGGAGATAAAGGTCTGAGTTTGAAAGAGCTGCGTGTACGCGTGGAGGCGACGTTTGATTGGCCTGGCCATCTTGATGATACGAGCCCTATTTCGATCCCTGAGGCAACAGACGAAATCGGCCAGCAGCTCCGGGCAATCGAGCAACGGCTATCTCCTGCTCCACCACAATCCGAGCAGGAATCTCAGCTCGCGTCGTCATTGTTGTCTCAAGGTCCCGCTCTGGAGCCTCTCGCGAACGAGGAGATGACCGAGGAGATGACCGAGGTCGACCGAAGGCTGGGGTTGCTCGAACAGCGTGTTGTCGAAACCTCTGCCACCGCTCTCGATCTCACCGAGTTTTTTGATCGGCTCGAGGAACTCGAAGAGAGACTGAGTGCCGTCGCCGCCCCGGACGCTCAACTGGCCGAGGAGACGACCTCCCGGCTGCGTGAGCTCGAAGCACAACTTACACAGCAGTCTCTCGTGACCGAGGACGTGACCGAGGTCCACAAAAGGCTGGCGCTGCTTGAACAGCGTGTCGTCGAACCCTTAGCCACCACGCGCGACGTCACTGAGTTTCTCGACCATCTCAAGGAGCTCGAAGAGAGACTGAGTGCCGTCGCCGCCCCGGACGCTCAGCTGGCCGAGGAGACGACCTCCAGGCTTCGTGAGCTCGAAACGCAACTTGCACAGCAATCTCACGTGACCGAAGAGGTGAGCGAGGTCGACCGAAGGTTGGCGCTGCGTGAGCAGCGTGTCGTCGAACCTTCAGCCACCGCGCTCGATCTCGCCGAGTTTTTCGATCGACTTCAGATACTTGAAGAGAGGCTGAGCGCCATGGCTGGCGTGGACGCTCATCTGACCGAGGTCCCATTCGCACAACCCGAACCGACGAGCGCTCCGTACGAGACACGCGAGCGACCGCTGAGTATCTCCACCAACGGGCGCGAGGCGGACGCGGGGAGTTATATCAGCGGTGGGGATCACGCGGAGATGATTGATATTCTCAGAGGAGATACCGAGCCTGAAGAGACGGTTCTCGCCGGTCGGTTTTTCAAGAAGAAGCGCCGCTAGGAGCGCGGTGTCAAACGGGTATTTCGACTGATATCAGCGCGATTCGTCGCGGCGAAGAGTGCCTCTTGTACTGCAAACGATGGCTGGTGACGTTTCGCCAATATCGCTGCCCCTTGGCGCCTTTGCCCCGGTGCCATGACAGGCCCGGTAGGTCTTTACTCTCCGTTTATCTGGCCATTGAACCGGCCGACACATCCAATGCTCCGCTTCACCTGTTTCCGACCACGCGATCAAGCCTGACAAAGCGCATGAGCGAAACATCCCGATGTGATCTGACGCAGCATGACTCAATCCACCCCGGCATCAACAATGAAGCGCCAAGTCAGACCGGACCCTTGGACTCATCACCTTTGGTATGACAATCGCTCTTCACGGCGGGTTCGCGGCCCGTGAAACTTTTCCCGCCGTGGCACTAACCCCTCGACTTGAGTTGCGCCTCGAGTTCACCCAGCACGCGATAGCAATCGAGTACTCCGGCAACACTTGAGTTCGGCTCTCGAGACTCGCGGATCGCCGAGATGAACTCGCGGTCTTGAAGTTCGATTCCGTTCATTGAAACGGCAACCTTTGAGACATCAATCTTCTCGTCGTTCCCGGTAAAGAGATCGTCATATCGAGCAATATAGGTACCGTTGTCACAGATATAGCGAAAGAAGGCACCGAGCGGTCCGTCATTGTTAAAGCTCAGCGAAAGAGTACAGATCTTTCCACCCTCGCTAAGCAGTTGTATCGACATGTCCATCGCGATACCAAGTTCTGGATGCATCGGACCCTCAACCGCATTGGCAACCACGACACGCTCTCCGGTCTGATACTGGAACAAATCGACCGTGTGCGCGGCGTGATGCCAGAGAAGATGGTCTGTCCAGCTACGCGGCTGGCCAAGCGCGTTCATATTTGTGCGGCGAAAAAAGTACGTCTGCACGTCCATCTGTGACACGGAAAGTTCTCCGGCGACGATGCGATTGTGAACCCACTGATGAGATGGATTGAATCGGCGAGTGTGACCGACCATGCAGGTGAGTCCGGTCTCGACCTGCACTCGTTCAACCTCGAGCGCATCCTCCCATCTATCACTCAACGGGATCTCAACCTGAACATGCTTACCGGCGCGCATTGCGGCAATCGACTGCTCGGCGTGCATCTGGGTCGGAGTGCAGAGAATTACCGCATCAACATCGTCACGCGCAAGCGTCTCGTTAAGGTCTGTTGTTGCGTGGGATGCGCCGTACTTCGCTGCAACCTCCTGCGCCTGTTCGAGTCTCCTACTCACGATCGAGGTGATCTCAACGCCATCGATGTTGAGGAGCCCGTCAAGATGTTTGATTCCAAAGGCGCCGGCGCCGGCAAGAGCAACTCGCATTCAGGTGTTCCTTTCAAAAAGTTCCAACGAGATATTCGATTGAGAAACCGTCATCGGCCGAGTCGTTTGCTCGCTCAGCTAAACCGTCACATCCTCACCAGTGTAAATCGCCACGGAAGCCACCACGAAAAACAACGCCGATACAGAGTGCTGCATGGACTTGCAACTCAATGGTCCCCCGATGTTCAACCGATGTCTTGGTGGCGACCGCTTCACTTGGTTGTCCGAACAGTTCCTAACAGTATTGACCAGGGCGTCACTCAAACAGCTCTCGCAGTGACATTGCTCCGAGAATCTGTTCGACCTCGGTGATCTCTTGAGCGCTCAGGCGACCGAACAGATCGGCCCAGCTCATCGGAGCCTCCTCAAGGTGATGCGCAACGACCTGATAGAGAGCAAGTCTTGCCATCGCGCGTTCTTGAGCCCCAGGCAGTGATGGCAGACCTCGCGCCGGGGCGCCGAGGACAAGTGCAATCGCCTCTTCAATGTCCTCGCGCGAGAACGCGCCAGAGACATCGGTCCATTTGCGAAAGTAAGGATCACGCGCGAGCCGTTCAAAAATGTCCTGACCGTTGCCCGACGGATCAGTCACGAGATCCTCCGATCCCTGTTCGTCGCGTCCCAAGACAACCCCCGGGATTCTCGCCCGCATTTGGGCGATCGAGAGTCCGGCGAGCGACGAGTCCCATGTCGCGCGGGTCCAAAACGAACAACGCCGTGTAGAGCGGAGGTCGTCTGCTCGCTCACGGTACCTTATGAGGGAATTGGTGGCGCCTCGACCGTCTCGAGCTGGTCGATCCAGTCGAATCCGAGCTGGGCAACCTGTCGCGAGGTCGCGCTGATGAAACGCGCCGGAGTATCACCGGTCTGGAAGTGCTGATGGATTGCGTACGCGGGAATGTAGACAAAATCGCCGCGCTTCCACTCGAACCTCTTCGGTTCTTCAGACCAGGTGAAATTGATCGCGATATCGGCATCGAATTGGGGATCCCAGTGGAGGTCATACCCTGTGCCTTCGATGATGTAGAGCATCTCCTCGGTCATGTGACGGTGCTTGCCGGACTTGCCGCCAACCTCGAGATACTGCTGGTACATGTCAAGGCACGGCTCAGAGGTTCCCATCTCACCATTGACGAGATGCTTGATCAATCCCTGTGGGCTGCGCTCCCAAACCTGATCTTCCGCCGGAACCGAGCGGTGCAGCGTCTTCTCGGTCTCCCGAGCCCTCTTGCTCCGCTCAAGGGACTCCGCGTAATAAGCAGGCCCCGTCTTCCCGAGCATTGCGCGTTCGCGCTCACTTGCCATGATCTGTTACTCCTCGGTCGTGATGGAAATGGATTTCATGCGTAGACGGCTGAACTTTCAAAGAGGAATCAGTAGCCCTCTGGTGGCTCCCAGCCCTCAAAACCAGGAACCGGCTCGGTCGGTGACTGCTCGACGAACTTCTGGAACAAAAGGTTGGCAAACAGATAGATGGGCTTTGACTTCATCACGAGACATTTCGCAGGGTTCTCCGGGTCCGAGTTGAAATGCTGGTGCACGCACCCTGGCTCGACGACGCAGATATCACCGGCCTTCCAGTCATAGCGTATGCCGTCGTGTATGTCGTAACCCTCGCCATCGAGGATATAGAAAAGCGCCCCATTCATATGGCCATGCTTCTGGCTATATCCACCCGGGGAAAACGTCTCGATGTGGGTCTCGAAAAGCTGGGTCGTCGCAACCTTGCCGGGACGGACAACCGACTTTCCAAAAAACTGCGGTCCGCCGTGATAGTTCAAAATCGACTCGGGGTAGACACGCGGCTGAGAAAGCAGCGTCGGAAGAAGATCTCCATAGGCACCTCTGAGCTCGCGCACAAAGGTGCGATCCTTGGTGGAATCGTGTTCGTTTGCGATGTCTCGCGTAATGAAAACCTCAGCGAGCCTCTCTTCAGCCGTCTTGATCTGTTCGATGCTTACGCCCTCAACCGTCATCTGTGCTCCTCTTTCATCTGTCGGGCTCGACACGCCAACCGCGACCACGAATTCCCATTAAATGTTGGATACGGACTCCACAACCGTTGAAACCGGTCTGTCTGGAGCCTGCAACGAACTGTTTCGATCTTACGCATTGCGAAGGACCTGAGCAAGAGCGCAGAGATCCTGCAAAGTTGCACAGAACCGATCATGATCATCGGCCGCGAAATATCAACAAATCCACCTTGAAAAGAACGGGTAGGGGTGCTGCCATTTCCATCTTTTCGGATCGGTGTTGTAGCGGTATCGCCGGTACGGCGCGCTGCACATCGCAGACGAAGAGCCTACGAAGGCTCAAGAGGCGCAGAGAGTGCTGCTTTGAGAGCGTTTGGTGCTCACCTACTCGATCGTCACCAAACCTCGATAGGGTCGCCTTGTAGGCAAGATGAGCGGAAGTTCAGTTCATCGTTGCGTGAGCTGTGCCAGGAGAGTAACCAGCCACCACTTTGTACATATCGGCGCGCCGCACTCGACACGGCCGACAAGCGACATCTCAACGTTGTCCAAAAAGATGCAGCCGAAGTTCAGTCGGTTGCGTATTCGTCGGTCAACATTGAGTAGTAGCGCCACGTGGCGCGCATTCCGACCTCGCCTCCAGCTGAGCCGCGTCCCTTGTTCGTCTCCTGCGGTTTTTTCATGAACTCGAGATCGATGTCCGGAATCGGCTGGGGATCTCCGAGCAGATACGCCTGGTAGTTCATTGTCGTGAGCTCATCAAGCGCGATCGCACGAACCGTGGCGTCCTCAATGGAGCTCCCCACAACACTGACGCCATGCCCACGCATCAGCGCAACTTTCTTGGTCCCCATGAACGTTGCAAAGTCCTCGCCCAGTTCATCATTGAGGATTCTGATCGATCGTTGATAGGTCTGCACGCCCTCGATGGCAAGGTTGACCCCCGTACCGTACGCCGAGTAGATCGGCAGGATCGGCTTGTTGCAGATCGTCAACAGCACAGCAGGCCTTGGGTGGATGTGGATCACACTTTGCACCTCAGGGTTCTTCTTGTACATCCAAAGGTGCAGGTAACTCTCGCTCGGCGGCTGAAGTCCATCCGGTCCCCAGATCTTGTTTGCATTGAAATCAACTTCGATGATGTCCTCGGGACGTGTGTAACGCACCCCCACCTCGTCGGGACCCTTGGCCTTGATGAGCATCGAGTCCGTCCCCGGAATCCGATAACTCACGTGACCAAGTGCGGCATGGGTCATATCAAGCTTGCCCATGATGCGACATGACCGGGCGATCGTCTCGCTGATCTCCCTACGCTCGTCACTGCTGAGTGCCATAGTGTCTCCCCTGTCACAAATTGAAGTGGTCAATCTCGGTACAAAAAATCTCAGATGCGTCGATGAACCTAAAGTTCGAGCGTCGGCGGATAGAAGATCTCGTCGAGCGCAAACTGGTGCGGCGTGAGGCCCTGCTCGAATGAGTACTGCGCGATCGTCTCGAGTATTGGACGCTGGGCAACGACTCCGTAGGTGAACAGATCCGTATTGAGCGCCGTCTCTACCGATGGATCGACAAGACCGGCATCGAGAAAAACCGAAAGGCCAGCGGTCTGCTGAGCATGCGCGATCTGTTTTGCCTCTAAGAACATCGAATACAGGTTGAGCGGGACCCATGGGTAGGCCTTGACGATGTCCTTTCGCACCACGACGCAGTGATTGATCGGATAGAAACCGGTCTTCTGAAAATAGCGAACTGCCTCTTGACGACGGTCAGGAAAGAGGGTGTGGATCTCCTCGCCAAGCGTCAGGTCCGCGCGCGAGCGGTCGATCAGGTTCCGGTCGGCAATGTAGAGAAGTGTCGCGTCGACGCCGCCGCTCATCAACTGTTCACCGATGTTTGAATTGCGGTCCATGTAGTCAAGGCGCACTCCAGGAGGGGGCGTAAACCCGGTGGCACCGCCGTGACTCTGCTCCGGGGGTCGTTCCATGAACCAATGCAGGTCCTCTGGCATGACATCGAACTCGTGACGCAAGATCCCGCGAGCCCAGAGTGCAGCGGTCTGCTGGTATTCAGGAACCGCGACGCGCTTTCCCTTGAGGTCTGCTGGCGTCTTGATACCCGCATCCTCTCGCACGAGTATCCCGGTGTGGAAGAACTGACGTGAGGTGAAGATCGGAAGCGCGACCCACGTATCGTCGCCGACCGAACGAGCCGCAAGCAGCGAACTCATCGACATCTCCGACACCTCAAACTCCTTGTAGTGCAATTGACGCCAGAACATCTCCGAGGGATGCACTTTGGTCACGCGAAGGTCGATACCCTCCGCGCGGACCGCGCCACCGTGAACCGGTTTGGTCCGCGCGTTGTCCGACAGGGCCACCCCTAGTTCGATATTTGGCATCTTGCTCCTCTTTCTCTTGTCACTCGCCAGCTCCACGACGACACCCCGGACAGACCAGCCATCGGTCTTTGAACCCTCGGCGCCCGCTGGCCATCAGACGGATACCGTTGGCCGACCTGTCTTGCTTAGACGCTTTTTCACGGTCGCGCAATTATCGCGGCTCGAATCGAGATCGTGACCTCGGGAGTGCTACCAAGAACCCTCATGTTCGGGCACATGTCTCACGGCAAAAACCAGTCCGGCGAACACCGAGGCGCTCACGAAAAAAACAACCGCAAGCGCGCCACCTGGGTGAGAACTCCGAGCGACAAGCGCTGCGGGAATAGTGACACCAACAATCGTCCCCGTTTGACGAAACAGACCGCGAAGGCCGGTGATCGCGCCCACATGTTCTGGAGCCAAAGAAAGGCTTGCATTGTTGATCGCTGGAGCACAAAGGCCAAAGGCGCAGCCGACAATCAACCCACCGATCGAGAGCCACCAGTATGGCGAGAGCCCCTGGGGCGAAACGGCAAGAAACAAGGTCCCGACGGCGACGCCAGCGATGCCAATCGCGATGGGAACGCGGTAGCCAACCTTTCGGAGCATGTAAGAGCCGAGCACCGCAAAGACGATGAGACCGATCGCCCGACCCGTCAGCAGCGTCGCGGCATCGAGCGCGGATAGGTGATAGCGGTCTTGCGCATAGAGCGGGAGCAGGGATCCGAGCCCAAGAAGAAATGTGCCAAACGAGAAGTTCAGCATGTTCATGACGAGAAAGCCGCTGCCAAACACAAGACCGCGCGGAATAAGCGGATTCAACATCTTCGACGAACGCCTCACAAGACGCACTAGCGAACCGGTTGCGATCGAGAACGTCAACAGCACCGGCCATGACCAGAGCGCGGTGTTTCCGTTGCCCAACACCGTGATCATCGCCATCGACGAGAGGATGGTAAGACTGAGCAGACCCACACCGATGAAGTCCGTCGAGGCCGTTGGCTGGGCCGGACTTTTTGGAATGCAACGGAGCGCGACGACGGCGAGGACGATGCCGATCGGAACATTGATCCAAAAGATCCCCCTCCACGTCCAGTAGTGGATGAACAGTCCTCCGAGTCCTGGGGCGATCAGGCCACCGATCGGAAGAATCGTGCTCGTCATCCCGATCGCCCAATCTCGCTGGTTGCCAAACGCGTCAGAGATCATGCCGATCGCGGAGGGGAGGAATGCCCCTCCGCCAAGCGCCTGCAGTGCTCGGAGCGGAATCAGCTCATAGATGCTCGTCGCCGATCCACAGGCAAGTGAGGTTGCGCTAAACAGCACGACCGAACCGATGAATACCTGCTTTCGGCCATAGAGGTCACCAGTTCGTCCCGCAAGTGGCATCGCAATAACAAGACCGAAGGAGTAGGCGCTGATGATCCAGCTTGACCAGTTGATCGGAGCATGCAGCTCCAGATGGATCGTTGGCATTGCGACAGAGACAATCGTCTGATCGATCGATGCCATCGTCAGCGCGACAGAGACAATGCTGAAAAGGACCCAGCGCGAAGCGTCATCTGGCGCTCTTTCGCCAGCCTCGCTCTGTTCGCGTCGCAATGTTGGCCTCCTCGCAATGGATGATCCGAGACAAAACAACGGCAGGCCACAGGCCTGCCGTTGTCACCGATTGAACGACGACGAGCGTCGTTGCAAATTACTCCTCGTTGCCAGCCTGGAGCCACGCGATGTAGTCCGCTATCGCCGCATCGGTGGAAAATTGCGGTTCGTATCCAACATCGCGCTTGATCAGTGACAGATCCATGTAGGCGATCTCTCCGCCAGACCCTGGAGCGTGACCCGCTGGCAGCGCGGCGGTGAACTCAGGCATCACCTTCTGTACCGCTTCGAGGAGTTCGCGGTTCTTGACCCCGCGACCTGAGCCGATGTTGTAGGTGCGACCCGAGAGGTTCTTCGCGACCTGCAAGAGCGCGATTGCGCGTCCACAGTCGGGCGCGTAGCACAGGTCCCACCCATCTTCGAGATACGAGGGCCCACGCGGACCATCAACCTTTGCGGGAAATCCCTTGACCGCGGCATGGACAAGTCTGCTCGGAAGGTTCGACATCGAGTGATACAGCGGACCCCAGATCGCCGCGATCCGGAGATTCACGAGATCGAGGCCGGTGCGATCCGCGTAATGATTTGCAAGCACCTCGTAGGCCTTCTTGTAGGCCTCGGTCGGATTGGTACTCGAAAGTGGAAAGGTCATGTCTTCACGGTGGGGAAGTTCAAGAATCGAGCCATAGATCGCAAGTGAGCTTGCGATCGAGACCCGCCTCACCTTCCACTCCTCGGCGGCGCGAAGTACGTTCAACAGCCCCGTCATGTTGACGTGAAAGTCCTCGGCGGCGCTCAGAGCGCCGAGTCCTGGAACGGCAAGGTGAATGATCGAATCGATCTGATGGCGCTTGCCGATCGCTGCGAGAGCGTCTGCATCGGTGACGTCGAGCCGCTCGATGAAGGCCGTCTTGCCAAAGTCATCCTTGATGAACGCAGGTGCACGCGGAACCCGGTACTGGGTCAACACAACCTCTTCACCCATATCGATCAGTGCCCGCGCGGTGTGCAGTCCGATGAAACCAAGACCTCCGGTAATTAAAATCATGATGCTCCTCCAATCATGGGCTTGCCCAGTTCCAAGACACGCTCTCTACCCTCGTTGACCATTCGAATGGCCCGTCCCCTCTTTGCCTGACTCCCGCGCCGATCGCGGGGATTCACACTCTACGAAAGCCTCTCAGTCCAACTTGGTCTGGAGTTGGTGATAACCATGTCGACGACGCGCCTCGTCAAGGCGCATCCCCTGCATCGCCTCGTGGTGGATTGCCTGTTCGGCCTCTTCGATCTTGAGTGCCACCTTGACGATCTCCTCTGCACGTTCGCGTGGCACGACAACCACGCCATCGGCGTCACCAACCAACACGTCCTCGGGACGGACAAGAATTCCACCAATCGAGACGGGACGTTGTGTCGACTCGACGCGGACACGGTCCTTGCCGGTGCGCATCCAGTGGCTTCTCGCGAACAGCGAGTAGCCGACCTCGACGGCACGAGGGGTATCCCGGCAGGTACCGTCAATCACCGTCGCGACCACCCCACGGTAGGAGGCGACCTCTGAGAGCAGACCTCCCCAGACGGTGACGTCGGTCCGGACATTGTTTGCGAGCACGATGATCGAACCGGGAAGCGCGTCGTCGATGTAGTCGCCAACGGTTCCACCCTCGGTTCCGATAGGAGTGTATTGCAACGTCCACGCGCGACCGACGACCGTTCCCGTTCCCGTGATCCGCGCAATTCCACCTGCCTGTCCCTCGATTCCAAGGCGGTCAAGTGCATCAGAGACCACCGGGGTCGACAGCGTCTTGAGCGCCTCTACAACGTCATCATCTGCCATGCTCAGCCTTTCGGTTGTGACGACGTATCAAGCATCGTCTCGTAGTTTCCTGCAAGGACATCGGTCACGGTTGCTCCCGAACGCAATGCGTTCGCCATCTCGGCCTCGCGGACAACGAGTTCGTCTGCCTTGGCGAGCACCTCTTCGGCCTTGTCTATGGCAACGAAGACAACTCCAGAACTGTCACAGAGCACAAGATCTCCGAGCTCGACATGGACTCCGTCAAGATCGAGTGGTTCGTTCGTTGCAACCTCGACGACGCGCTTTCGAGCGGTACGCGGAGTGGCAACGTTCGCGTAATAGGGCATTCCAACGGCCGCGACATCATCGACGTCCCGACACACCCCAACGACGACGACACCAGCGACCCCTCTGAGGCTCGCGGCCAACGAGAGCAGTCCTCCCCAACCCGCCCCACCGGTCTCAAGACCGGCGCGGTTGTCGACCACAATCACGTCACCGGATTCGGCCAAGGCAATCGCCCGTGCACCAAGATGCACAGGAGGACCACCACTACCAGTTGCCGACGAAGCGGGTGCGAGACGGACGGTCGACACGCGTCCCGCGGTTCTCCCACAGGGCCACATCGGGCGGATTCCAGCGACCGCCCCTGACAGGCCAAGCGCATCGAGCGCGTCAGAGACCATGCAGGTATCCATCTCCTTGAGACGGTCGATTAGTGAGCGGACGTCAGACACGGATCTCCCTTCTCGTCGACGGGCATTCTCTCGATGCCGTCGTCTCCAGAATCAAGAACCCGTTCACCCTATACCGATGCTCAAGAATGCAGCCACCCCAGAATCGCCAGCCAAACCACCCTGGACCCTGTTTGACGAGCAAGGGGACCCTCTGAGTCATCTGCTAGTTGGTGAGCTCCTTGGCGATGCGTTCGGTGAGTGCGGGTATCACGATCGCCCAGTCACCGACAATGCCAAGGTCAGAGACTTCAAAGAGGGGCGATGCCTCATCGATGTTGATGCCGACCACCGTCCCAGCTGCGCGCACCCCGACCATGTGATTGAACTTGCCGGCCGCGCCAACCACGATGCAAAGCGGAGGGTGGACGTGCAGGCCGGTGATGCCGACTTGACGGGTGCGCGGCAACCAGCCCTTGTCGGTCACCTTTCTCGTCGCGACCAGCTCGGCATTGAGAAGATCCACCAGCGGACCGATCTCCGCATAGCGCTGTGAGTCGACGCCTGCTCCGATGCTGATCAGCACAGAGGCTCCGGCGATCTTGTCCGCGGCCTCATCGACCCTATGGTCGCTGTAGGCAACGCGACCGCGGACCGAGATGAGCCTCGTACTCTCGGTCGGCAGATGGTCGCGAGGAGCAAGCAGCGCAATTGCCCCGGCTCGCACGGTTGCGCACTGGATCGGCGAGGTCGCCGTAATCGATGCTTCGAGCTGTCCACCAAAGGCAGGCTTCCACGCGACGAGCCGCCCGTTGGCCACCTCGAGCGAGGAGGCGTCGCCGGTCAGGCCTGAATTGGTCGCGGCACAAAAGCGCGCGGCGACCTCGCGACCCCATGAACTCGAGGGCGCCACCAGAACCGATGGATTGATCTCCGTCGCGATCGATACCAACGCGTCAGCGACATCTTCGGCGTTGATGCGCTCGCTCGCACTGAGTCTGATCACGCGATCGGCCCCATACCCGCCAAGGTCAATGAGCGCTGGCGCCCCTCCGCTGACCAACGCGTAGACCGAACCATCGAGCTCATGCGCGAGTTGGGCCGCGCCTCCGAGAAGTTCGCGACCAAACCGTTCGCGACCGGGCTCGAGCGCGACGATCACCGCAGTCGCGCTGCCACCTGTTGAAGGAACGGTCTCTGTGGGCGTTGGCTCATCGGTCCCAAGCGCGCCGCGATCTCGAAGCGCCTCCATCAGCGCATCGAGTTGCTCATCGAGCGAGCCCGAGAGCAACTTGCCAAGGCGCGAATTCTCGATCAGGCGGACGTCTCCAACCCAGGTTGGACTCCCCTCTTGTCCCCATGGCCCCCTGCCGAGTTCGTCCGCGTGGATGCGGGTGATCCTCGCGGGATCAACGGCTGCGCGTTCTTCTGGCGTGTGCTTTGCCGGATAGGTGAGCCGTTCGGCAACGCTGAGAAGAGCCGGGAGTTCGACAAGTGCATGGACGAGACCATCGTCTCGCTCGCACTCGAGTTCGAGCTGACGGCCATCGAGTTCGAGCTGCCGGACTCCCGAGACGAACGCGACATCAAGGAGCTCCGCGACCTGCGCGCCGACCTGACCGGTATCGGCATCGACGGAGTTGAGCCCGCTCAAAACCAAGTCAAACGGGCCGTGAACGGTGATCGCGCTCGCCAGTGCCCTCGCGGTGGCAAGCGTGTCTGAGCCGATGAATTTCTTGTCGGTGATCAAAAGCGCACGATCGACGCCAGCGGCGATTGCCTCGCGCAACACGTCCTCGGCACTTGGCGGCCCGAGGGTGATCGCAATGCACTCACCGCCGGTCTGTTTCGCGAGCTCCACACCCTTGGTAATCGCCCGACGGCAGAATGGATTGATCTCAAGATCGAGGCCCTCTCGGATGAGCCGTCCGTCGGGACCAAGTTCAAGTGTGGCATGACCACCCTCGACCGTCGGTACCTGCTTGATCAGGACGGCGATACGTAGACCTGCAGACACTCTTCCTCCTCCATGGCGACCACAGATATGGGCATGGTCGGCGCCCTGTCATTCTTCACTGTTTTTTACCATCGGGCCACCCGAGAGGCCCGGTTGGAGACGACCTCAAAGGCCCTTTTCGACGACCTGACTGTAATAGGTCCAAACGCCGCCGACTTTTGGCGTGTGCTCTCTCATCGGCTCGACAAAATGCGGAATCTCCGCAAGTGGTGGACGACTCGACATCTCTGTGACATTTTCCGGCGGAATCGAGCGATGGTTGGGTCCCGCGGCACAGTAGGCATACCAGTTCATCCGTGCCTGCTCTTCGAGCCAGAGCATGTTCATCACCGACTGTTCGAGCGAAGAGCCCGTCGTGGTCGCTCCGTGACCCTCGAGCAAGATTGCCGGTCCACCATCTAACAGGGCAGCGACCTCCATCCCCTCTTCGTCGGTAAGGATCGTCTTCATATGCGGATAGACCGGGATCGGATTCGAAACGAGATCGGATCCAACCTGGCACATCGGCATCAGCCTCGCCTGCAAGACGCTCATCACCACCGAGAACTGGGGGTGCACATGGGTCACCGAGATGATGTTCGGATACATCTTGTAGATCGAAGAGTGCATCTTGACCTCAAAACACTGCGTGGAGTTCGGCGGACCCTCGATCTTGTTGCCCTCCAGGTCACAGACGATCATCTGCTCTGGCCGCATTGCGGCGAGCGCGTCGATCTCATATCCGCGTCCTTTGACGATGAATCGGTCTGGATCCTGTGGAACCCGCATGCTCGAATGACCAAGAGAGGCATGTACCCCCGTTGCGAGACCGACCTCGGCAAGGATGCGGTTGGCAATGCACACCTCGTACTTCACATCTTCGAAGCTCATCGAAAACTCCCCCTAGGAAAAAGACCGACTCGGACGATCTTGTCTGCATCGTAGTAAGTGCGCATCTTCGCCGTAGAGACTTCCTCCGCGCACGTTGCTCGAATGGGTGCGCGTCGCTAACGTCAGCACGTCATGGATCGCTCAAGGTACCTCGTCGACATCTCTCCGATGCGCCGATTCCGCGACTTTCGAAGGCTCTGGTTTGGACTCGTTCTCGCTCAGATCGGTGCGCAACTTGGCATCGTCGCGGCGAGCTATCAGGTGTACCGCATCACCGGATCCTCGCTCGATGTGGGATTCATCAGCCTCGTACAGCTGTTGCCATCGCTCTTTGGATACGCGATCGGCGGATCGATCGCCGACGCGATGGACCGCAAGAGGCTGCTCATCATCACCGAAACATCGATGGCCCTTTGCACCGCGGGTCTTGCAATCAATGCGATGGGACATCGACCGTCTCTTGTGATGATCTTTCTCCTCGCCGGGCTCAGCGCTGGATTTGGCGGGGTTGACGCTCCAACGCGCTCTGCGATGCTCATGGCAACGGTGGATCGTGACTCATTTGTCGCGGCAAACACACTGCGCCAGCTGATGATCCAGGTGGCCGTCATCGTCGGTCCCGCAATCAGTGGCCTGTTGCTCGCACCGATCGGTACTGCCGGCGTCTATTGGCTCAATACCGGCGCCTTCGCGCTCACCGCGTTTGGCATCACGACCCTCAATGCATCACCCCCAGCTGGCGGGGGAACTCGCTTTGGCTGGTCCTCGATCTCCGAAGGCTTCGCATTCCTCCATGGCCGACAGGCGCTCCAGGCATGTTTCATCGCCGACTTGAATGCAACCATCCTCGGCATGCCAACCTCGCTCTTTCCTGCCCTTGGTCTGATCCGTTTCCACGGCGGTCCAAGCGCGGTCGGATTTCTCTACGCCGCACCCGGTGTCGGCGCACTGGCCGCAACCGTGATCTCTGGATGGACGAATCGCATCCATCGTCCCGGTCGCGCGGTCGTGATCGCGATCGCGATCTGGGGTATCGCGATCACCGCCTTTGGATTGATTCCCGACCTCGCGCCTGCGCTCGTGTTTCTCGGTATCGCTGGCGCCGCCGATGTCATCTCCGCAGTCTTTCGTGGCGCAATCGTGCAGCTCGAGGCTCCCGATGAACTGCGTGGCCGGATATCGGCGATTCAGCTCGCGGTCGTCAGCAGCGGTCCGCGCCTTGGCAACCTCGAGGCAGGTGGTATCGCGCAGGCGTTTTCTGATCAGGTATCCGTCATCAGTGGCGGACTCGGAGCGCTGTTTGGCATCGTTGTCATCTCGAGACTCATGCCCCGGTTCCTGAGTTATGAGATCTCGCGCACCGAGACCAACGTCGACTCAGGAAAGACCGGTTAGGCCGCGTTCATCGCGAGCTGTCGTCTCGAGCCGCTCACCGGGTCAGCCCCTTGGAGCGAGGTCGGGCTCGACCTGGTCGATCTTTGGTCCACATCCCCGGCGATAGACCATCAGTGTGCGACGGAAGGTGATCACCACGGTGCCGTGTTGATTGAATCCAGTTGTCGCCACCGTGACAATCCCGACCTCAGGTCGCGAGTTGCTGGGTCGCAACGAGATGACCTCTGAAAGAGAGTAGATGGTGTCTCCGGCAAAGACGGGCGCGGGAAGCCGGACCTCGTCCCAACCGAGGTTCGCGAACACATTCTGACTGACGTCGGTGACACTCTGGCCCGTGACCAGTGCAAGCGTGAAGGTCGAAT
>DATKRV010000063.1:0-7031 GCA_035532075.1 Acidimicrobiales bacterium
TGATGGTCCGCCAACTGCAAACTGTGAGCGGGCACATCTCGCGGGCTCGATCGAGCGAGACGTCTTGACAGATGATGACACCGTAGCGTTCAGACCTGTGGTCGCAAGCGCGCTTGCGCCCGCCGAGGCAGGAACGAGTGCGAAGACAGCCGACACGAGCAAGATTGAGCGCAGCACAGTACGAGTCTGCCCGATGAAACACATCATTGTTTCGATCACGTCGCAGGTCCGCTCAAAATGCGCTGATGTCGTACGAAGAAGAGGTTACGCGTGGGCGTCATCGCGATGGCCCGCTCTGGGCCAGTTCAGACGTTTACACTGTCGACAATGCACCCCCGCTTGCTGGCGTATCGCGAGAAGAAGCCGTCGCGCTTTCGGCTCGTCATCGCCGGGTTGCTTCTCGGTGGTCTGCTCGCGGGATGTGGGAACTCTTCAGCGACTGGACCCCAAGTGACCGCGCAGTCGTTTGTGACGAGTTGGACGCGCCACGATTGGAAGGCAATGAGCCGTCTCGTCGACCACGCGCCGGCCGGCTTTGCAACAACCAACGCGCGCGCACTCTCGGATCTCGGCGTGTCGAGGGCAGACTACGTTGCCGGTTCGGTCAACGAAAAGGGTGGTTTGGCGACCGCTCGCGTGACCGAGCATCTCCAACTCGTTGGCATCGGGCCATTGACGATACACACGACCGTGCATCTCAAAGAGCTCTCCGGCAAATGGCTGGTGCAATGGTCTCCCGCAACGATCGAGCCGGCAATGACCAACGGCGATACCTTTGCGCTGACGACGACATGGGCGCCACGCGCGCCAATTCTCGGTTCGGGTGGAGTGCGACTCACTCGACAGACCCCAACGGTGGTCATCGGTATCGAGGGCAGTTACGTTCAAAACCCGAGATCACTGAGCGCGGCACTCACCAACGCTGGCGCGCCAAGCCAGGCGGTAAGGGTGGCGCTTGGTCGAGCAAAGGCAAACCCCATCGACTTCGAGCCTGTCTATCGCGTCACAATGGCCCGGTATCTCCAGCTCAAGCCCACGCTCTATCCTCTCCCGGGCACGGTATTCCAGACCATCTCTGCACGTACCGCCATCACGCCCGGACTGGAGGCGCACCTCGTCGGCAGCGTCGGACCGATCACCGCGCAGGAGCTTCGCCAACTCGGTGCGCCGTATGACGCGAACAGCGTTGTCGGCCAGACCGGCCTTGAGCAGGTCTACCAGAGTCAGCTCGCCGGTAAGCCTGGCGCGACGGTCACCGTTGTTGGTTCAACTGGCGCAACGGTTGCGACGGTCGCGACCATTGCGCCCAAACCCGGCGAGACCCTGAAAACGAGCATCGACCCGACCGTCCAAAAAGCAGCAGAGGCCGCCCTTGCGAGGGAGCCGAAGAACGCCGCGCTCGTCGCGGTGCGCGCGTCGACCGGACAGGTGCTTGCCTCGGTCAGTAATCCGAGCGCGGAGCCATTCGACCAAGCGTTCGATGGTGTGTTTCCCCCGGGATCGACGTTTAAAACGATTACGAGCACCGCGCTGATCGACGCCGGTCTTTCGCCGTCATCATCGGCAAGCTGTCCGACCTCGATCACCGTCGGCGGCGAGGCCTACCACAACGCCGAGGGCGAATTACCGGTGAGCAACCTCTCAGAGGCCTTCACCGAGTCCTGCAATACCGCCTTCATCGGCCTTACGACCTCGCACCTCAATCTTTCGAGCCTGCCCAAGGCCGCGGCGCTCTACAACATCGGGACGACACCCGCAATGGGGCTTCCGGCGTTCGGTGGAGCCGTCCCGAGCCCGACCAATGACGCAGAGCTCGCCGCGACGGCAATTGGACAGGCGCGGGTACTGGTGTCGCCGTTGGACATGGCGATGCTGGCAGCCGGGATCGACACCGGGACAGTCCGAGCGCCGCGACTCGTCGTTGGCGCTCCGGACGATCATGCTCCGACACGCTCTTTGAGCGACGAACTTGTCAAAGACCTGCACGAGATGATGGCCAACGTCGTTGCCAAGGGAACGGCCGCGAACCAAGGACTTCCACCCGGTACCTACGCGAAGACGGGAACCGCCGAGTACGGAACGGGAAATCCACTGCCGACCGACGCATGGCTTGTCGGCTTTAACGGCGACATCGCGTTCGCGACTCTCGTTGTCGACGGGGGTAATGGCGGCCCGACGTGCGGCCCGATCGTCGCAAAGTTTCTCGATGCCCTTGGTCGGTCAAAGTGAACTCCTGGTAATGTGCCCACTCCTTGATGGCGCCGGCCACATCGTCTGATCTTTCCGACGACCCATGCCGCGGTGACGTCGCGCGCCACTTTACGATCCACAGCGAACGACCGTGAGGCCCCTGAGCGTACCGACGAGGGATCTGTGACCCTCTTCGGTGAGCAGCACATGCCAAATGGGGCTGTAAGGCCCTTGACCCCAGTTCGATGCTCGGCACCATCGCCAACGTTTTCCGGTTCTTCGGATTTCAGTCGGTGCCACCAACTCGGAGGTCTCTCGATACGAGCGCAATCATCGGGTCCGTCCAAACACACGTGACAACAAAAAGCTGGCGGATGGAAGAGATCTCTCCTCCATCCGCCAGCTCGGAACTACCGAACTACTGGTCCAATCTCAGTGCCAGTCAGTTAGCAGGTGCCTTGAATGAAGCACACGACATGTGTTCCAAGCTTGTAGGCCTGGATGTATTCCTGCTTCGCCTGAACCGGGTTGTGATACGTGGGGTTCTGTGAGAACTGCAGCATTGTCGTCCTGTAGCTCGGCTGAGTGTAAATCCACTTCAGCGCCGCCCGAAGCGTGTTGACCTTGTAGCCGGCAACACTGGTCTGGGTAACCGTCGGGTTCCCTGTCACCGCGAAGAGCGACAGCAGAGTATTCCGCTGCGTCTGTTGCAGCTTGGACGCTGGTGGGTACAGCTTCATGGTCGCTTTCAGCGTCGGTACGTTCGTCAGGTACTTGCGGCAGTTCGTGCCCACCGGCGGAACGATCGACGTTGCGAGCACGACAGCCTTGCCCTGTTGCAAAAGGCCACAGGCGAGGCTGAGGTCGAACAGTCCCATCGGACCATCGCCACGGATGAGACCCGTCACCTCGGCAGAGAGCGCCGCGTACCCTGAGATGTACTGGGGATGAATTCCGAGCACTCCCATCCAGGTGCGCTGAATGGTGTTCAGCGTTCCAGTGTTCTGGGTCAACATCTTGAGCGTGCCAGCCTTTGATGCACTGACGACCTGGCCAAAGGTCGAGTAACCCGAATTGGACCCGGCGATGATCGGCGAGGCGTTCGGGCCATTCTGAGCGAGATAGGCCATTCTTGCCGGGTTGAAGTTGATGCCGGGCACATGCGTCAGGATGTCCTGGATGTCATTGAGCGGGTTCAACATACCGATTGTGAGCCCGTCTGGCAACGCACGTGCGAGGGCGTCCTGACCGGGAATCGAGTTTCCCGTCGGGTACGGCGTGATGTTCAGGGTGACTCCGAGGTACTGCTTGATCAGCGGCTGCAACGCAACCCCTGGGTCATAGAACGGTCCGCCGATCGATCCGATGTCGACAAAGGTCATCGTCTTGCCCGCGTAGAACGCAAGACCTTTGCAGATGTCCGCGTTCGTCACGCGGATGCCATTTGCCGTATGGCAGACCTTTGCCTTGTGGCTGGAAGAGTTTGCATGCACCGCCGCGGAAACCGGCGACACCATTAACCCGACCAGACTACACAGCGAAATGGCCGCTGCCGCTGCCCGCCGGTGGCTGAACTGCCTCCACCGCGGTTGTCCAAATTTTGTCTGGAAATTCACGAATCCCCCGTTTCAATGACTAGTCCACCGTAACAATGCACCTAGTGGAATACCTAGGTTGCATAACCCTATACATTTCCGCACGACATTGCAGAAAGATTACGAAAAGTTACACAATCTCCTGATATTTCCTCCCTGAAACGCCCCCGAGAGTCCATAAAGATCCCGGGTCCTCACCAACGATAAAGCAAGTTCTCCCAGCTCAAGCGGGTCTGCGCCTCACAACTTTCGCCCGAGGGGGGGTCTTGGCGTACCCATCAGCGCAGTGAAACATTCATCCGGTGGAAGCGGTTTTTCAAAGAGAAAGCCCTGAACCGAGTCACATCCAAGCATCAGCAGCTCGATGAGCTGTGCCTCGGTTTCGACCCCCTCTGCGGTCACGGTAAGGCCAAGCGAGCGTCCAATGGTGAGGATTGCCGCAACGATTGCCTGCATCGACTCATCACCGACGAGACCACCGATGAATGACTCGTCGATCTTCAGCTCGTCGATCGGAAGTCTCGTGAGATACGAGAGCGACGAATACTTGATACCGAAGTCGTCGATCGAGATTCGCACTCCGAGCTCGCGCAGTCGTCGCAGCACATCGGTCGCAACTCCACTCTCGATAAGCGCGGACTCTGTGAGCTCGATGCGAAGATCTGATGACATCAGTCCCGAATGCTCGAGCGATCGCTCAATCACGTCGGGGAAGTCAAGCGCGCGCAGCTGAAGTGCTGCAGCATTGACGGACATGAGCCACCCGCTTGCCTCTGGAGAGGCGTCCCTCCACAGCCGCAGCTGCTCACAAGCCCGTTCAAGCACCCAGGTGCCGATGGGAACGATGAGGCCGTTCTCCTCGGCGACCGGAATAAACTCTTCTGGTCCGATTACGCCAAGCTCTGGATGACGCCAGCGTAAAAGCGCCTCAACGCCGACGTATCTTCGGGTCCGCAGCGATGCAATCGGCTGGTAGGCCAAGAACAGCTCGTTCCTCGCAAGTGCGTGATGCAGCGCCCCGTCAAGGGTGAATCGATACTCCGCGCGCTTGCGGATACCGACGTCATAAATCCGGACACCCCCTCTACCGACCTTCTTGGCGGTGTGCAACGCAATCTCGGCATCTTCGACGAGTGCCGACGGTGACGCATACTGATCACCAAGCGCAATTCCAATACTTGCAGAGGCCATTACCTCGCCATCAGCGAGTACGAATGGCCGTTTGAACGCCTTGAGTATCTGTTCTGCGCGGCTGTGGGCATCTGCCTCATCGGCAACGTCATTGCAGAGAATCGCGTATTCATCCGCAGCAAGATGGGCGAGGACATCGTCGTCGCCAATCGTGGCACGTAGGCGTTCGGCGACAACCTGAAGCAGAACATCGCCATACTCCTTACCCTTTGCGTCGTTGAACACTCGGAAGCCATCAAGGTTGAAATACAAAACCGCGATCTTCGAGTCGTCGCCACTCGCGCGCGCGAGCGCCTGACCAACCCGTTCGAGAAAAAGGATCAGATTCGGCCGTCCAGCCAGCTTTTCAGAGAGTTCCTCTTGACCGTGGCTCCGCTTGGATGCGCTCGGGCGCGTCCTCTCGCGACCAGACCGGTCCGCCTCAAACTGATCTGCGGAGACGCCGATCGGTCTGGTCGGCCTCGCCCCAATGCGCCGTTCGATCCTTCGCCTCCACTGAGATCCGCGTTGATATGGCGAGTAAGCAGAACCCATCTCGTCCTCCTCATAAACGTTACGACCTTTAAGTCGATCACTTCGTCGTTCGAATCGATACCCAAAAAACTGTGAGCGTTCTCTTACAACTCGTTCGTTACGAAGATTCGGTAAAAGTTGCACGAGAACGATTGCGCCGAATCCAATATCGAACCCCGCGTTTGCAAGCGCAAACACACCCTCGTGCCATCCAGTCACGATCGGAACGATGGAACCACCGAAGACAACCACGTTGACAAGCACACGGTTGCGTCGGCGCCGTACCCACCCGAGAACAACCGCGAGAAGAGCTGCAAGTAAAAGGACAGCTGGGAAGAGCAGTGTCCACCAAGAAATGCTCGCGCCGAGGGCGACGACGCGCACAAGCGTCAGTGGCGTGTTGTTCGCGGACATTCCGTCGATCGAAACCGTAGCCATAGTCTTTGCGTCGAACTGGTGAATCGCGGTAATTGCAAAAGCGGGAAACATGACCTGTCCCCTGCTGTTCGCCAAGACGGTGTCAAGCACCCGCTCACCAACCACACGGATGTGATGGGCGCCCATTCCAAGCAGATCGACAGGGAAGACCCCGCGAATCACGGCCATCCCATCTTTGCCAATCACGGCATCGGCGAACATCAGGGGTCGCGTCGTGACGGCAAGGAACGCGATTGTGCCAGGTACGTAGGAGCTGACCTCGACCGTAATTTCGACCCACTTGTGTCCTGGGGTACCCAAATAGGAGTTGACCATCCGCGGCGGCTGCAAAGACGAGTCGGAGAGATACCGATTGACCGTCGCGGCTGCTACTCCTTGGATACCGGCAAAATTCCGTGCCCGAGCATTCGATACCGCGGCGACCGAGGTGACCTGTGCGAATCCTGCTCCTTGTTGGGAGGCAGAAGAGGAGATGGCCAAAGAGAGCGAAGAATCGTTGATCAAACCAGATGAGAGTTCGAATGAAGAAACCGTCCGGGAACCGACAGCCTGTATCGCCACTGCACTCGACGGGGCAAAACCAGAAAGCACCTGGTTGCCAAGTGCCGGACGAGTGAGTCGCTGGGTGGCGCTCGTGGCGACCGGGATGCTCACCAAGACCAACTCAACCTGCGGGTTTGAAGTCGCTGAGGTGTATTTCGATGAGTCTTGCGCATTCGGTTGGTACGAGGCTCGAATGGTGTCAGTGCCACCGGGTAGCGACGTCGTCGTGAAGGCACATCGACCCGAGCTGAGCCTGCAAGAACCGAGTACGGTCGAGCCGTTCTTGAAAGTGACCGTTCCTCTCGCTGTTGAGGGCGAGACATCCGCTTTGAACCTGACCGAACTGGTAAAGGCCGAGGTTCGAGCTGGGATCGCCAAGAGCGAGACCGAGGTCACGATCCGGGTCACGGTGTAAGTGAGCGTCGCGGAGGTTGACGCGCTGTCGAGGGAATCGCCTGTATAGGTCGCACTCATCGCATCGGTGCCAACGGCGAGTGAACTCGTGACAACGGCACATGTCCCCGAGCTGAGCGTGCAAGAACCGAACACGGTCGAGCCGCT
>DATKRV010000064.1:0-17304 GCA_035532075.1 Acidimicrobiales bacterium
TTAGTAGAACAAGGAGCCCGGCAGGTGGATCCTCACCCTTTGGGGTGGGGAATAACTTGAACGCCGCGGTAGGGAATTACTTGAACGCCATACTCAAATGGTAGGGAATTACTTGAACGCTGACAACGATTGAACAAGCAACTGTTCACGCCGAGCATGGACTGCACCGCATCGGCAGCGACACCGACCTGTGCTTCGCCTTCCTTCGCCACTGCGGTCTTCCCTTGCGCCAACAGTGTTAGTGTATTACACGAGCCTCTTTAATGAATGCAATTTCGTCTTGACGGTTTTTACAGTTCTGGCCGAACTGCTTATCGTTGCGACACGATTGTGCTAGCTCTCCAGTACTGATGCGAAGAGCGACCGGTGTTGTTCCATGGTCTGAGCGAAATTTGCAGTGCGAGCGATAGGACAAGTGAGTCTTTTAGCGGACGTACACCACGAGGCATGGAGCGAACTTGATCACGGTGAGCTGCTGCCGTCGTGGGCATCGTTGTAGTGGAACATCGGCCACGCGGGAGTTGACGTGGGATTAATCAGAAGTGGGAATGCCGCAACTTCCCCGGGGAAGTGGAACTGTGGCGGACCGCCGCAGGATGCTATTGCCTCCCAACCGGAGGCGACCGGAGCGACCGCGATGGTGCTAAAGACACGACACGCAGGACTTACCGCTGCCCATTGATCCGATCCATTTGTGCCGAACAGATAGCGACCATTGGTACCGTCGAGCGGGTAGATCCCATAGGAGGTCCCAACAAGTACGTCATTTCCCGTCTCTCCCCGAAGCGGCACTAGGGTCGCTGATCCCTCGATAGCTGGCCCGAGGAGTTCGGTATGCCATATCGCGCGTCCTGCACCTGAGAACGCCTCGATTCTCGAGTGATTCGTCACAACACAATCGGACTGTGTTTTCCCGGCGCAGATCCAGACGGTCTCGACGATTGCGGGAGTGTTCGAGGTGCCGATGGTGCCGATTGCTGGCGAGCCAATTGCGGGGCCGGCTGTCCTCACTGGCCAGCCCGGAACCGGCGCACCTGTTTTGGCGTAGAACGCAAAGAGACGATTGGTATCTGATGGGAAGGGCTGTTCGAAAAATCCTGATCCGACCACGACTGCTGCGCGTCCGGTCGCGTTGATCACGCCAACCGCTGGACTTGACCAGATCGACTGATTCAGACACTTGTACCAGGAACGGGTGAGACCTGGTCCAATGGCACGGGTGTCCGGGTTGACCGCACGGGGGCTCCAGCGGAAATCCGTTAGATAACCACCGACGCAGCGCCCGCCTCGAAGGGTCGAGTCCGTGCGTCCCGAGGCGTCACTGCCGATATAGATATCCGCGGCGCGCCGTCCTGGGAGTCGATAGAGAGCGGGCGAGGACCAAATCGTGTCGGCGTTGTCATACGCGAATCCCATCTCGCCTCCTCTTGCATTGAGTACATAGATATTGTGGTCCCACGAACCAAAGACAACCTCAAGTCGGTGGTTACCGATCACATCACCGACCGCAGGCGTCGAGATGACGCCATCGGCCGTATCAACGGCGCGCCCGACATGGAACACCCAAAGCTGGCGCCCCGTGATGGAGAAGGCCTCGACCTCGCCTTCGGTGCTCTTTACCCAGGTTGATCCAGCCGAGACGATGATGTCGGGTGGAGCATCGGAGCCATTGAAATAGGCAAAGGTTGGGCTTGACTCAATCGGTGCGACCTTGCCGGGCGAAGTGGCCATCGCCTGGGGCCAGCCCGGCATCGACCTTCCGGTCGTTGCGTCAATCAGATGGACGACACCGGTCTCGTCTCCGACCGCGACGACCGTCTGTCCACGATAGGAGGTGACAGCCGGCGAACTCTGCGTGATCGTGCCGGAAAAGCACATCTTCCATGAGATGGCCCTCCAGGTGACTGAGGCCGGCTGGTGAATGATTGCGGGACTCCGGGAGTTGTCAGACACCACAGATGCACCTGCATCTCCGTTGATGATGGCGCCAAGAAACGGCATTTCCCCAAGGATGAGTCCGAGCGCAGCGAGGGAGACGCGCGTGTTTCCACTTCGACATGTCCAACCCGTCGTCTTGTGACTGAAATGCTTTGAGAGAGGTCTAGTCATGGCGGGGAAAAAAAAGTTAGAGCAAAATCTCGAATGATCCTGATCACGCGTTTCCTTTCGTCGAGCTTTGACTGCTTGCTTCCTGCCCCGGGGTCGTTGTTGTTTCAGACCCAAATCCTCGATCCCCCGATTGACCGCAATCTGAGAATCAATATGCTGTAATACCCCGTCGCGTCGCGAACGGCTTTTGTTGCTCCCGCGTATTTGTCGTGCACGATCCGCCCCTAAAGGGCCAATAGATTGCGCACCTCTCGACTGACGATAATCTCGCCAATTCGGCGAGTGATAGTTCACCCCAACGTTGATCATCGAATCCCTCGTACTCAATTTGAGAGCGGCGTGGGTAGGCGACGCGCCCAAGGTAGCGGACGAAGACAACGATGCGATGGTCGCGGTACGCCGACTGGTCTCGTCGATGGCCTCCTCGTCGGCGCGAAAGTCACGGTCTAGTCCAACGGCAGGTGGACCGAGATTAAATTTGCTTTCTAGGTCTATCGTCGCGGTATCGTGCCCGGTCGGTCGCCCTACCAGGGCAAGTGCTCGACCGGGCGAGTGGTGCGAATACCTCGGCATCACTTGGCTGCACCACAAGGAGGTCGAGCTGCGCGAGGTGATCGAACCGCTCACGTTGATACTTGTGCTGTGACGAGCTTCTCCCTTGCTTAGGGTAAGCACACTGCTGACGGGGGTGCTCGTCGCGTCAACTTCGCCTCAACGACCTTGTTGGTCATGATGAAGCTCGTGGGGATCGCAATGGTCGTGGGGACGGCAGTGCCCGTTGGCTGTACGAGCAGAGCGGCGGTCATCGAGCTCACGGTGCCCCTGATCTCTGTGTTGCCGAGGTCGCTCTGGCTGGTTCGGACCTTGGTGGACATGCACAAAGCTCCCTCGCGAGGAACTCGAGCATGAGAATCAACTGTTACGTGAGTGGCTTCATGGTATTGGTTCACGCAACGCGAGACGACGCGCAAGCGGCCTCTGGTGAAGTCGCAATAGCGCTCGCTCCGATGGGTTTACACCTTTCGGAGGATAGAGACGAGGGCCGGTGCCTTCAACGGCAGTATTGATTATCTCGGCTGGCGCATCCAGCGTTGAAAGAAACGAGGCCGAGAAGGCAAGTGGGCGATCTAGACCCACCTATCAAGAAAGGCAATCCTTTCGGTGATGGAAAAGGTACGGAGCCTTACTTTTCGAGAGAATCACAAAACACGCGTCCTCTTGCTGCTCCCCCTCATAGCAGCGCAGCAGGGATGGCGTAAATGCTTTCGTTATGGGGCTTGTAGCACAACCTTTGGCTACCTCGACCAATTTGCGTGGCGCCGGTCCGTTCGGTGGCTGCGTAAGCGACATCTGGGGTTGAATTTGGGGAAGCGACGTGACGGTATCTGGCGAACTGGCAGATTCGAGATCGACGACCCGAGATGTTTCGACTCGCGTCGACTTCAATTGTTCGCGCGCGAATCTGTGGCGCGTGCACCCCCCACCATGGACGATTTTTCAATCGGGATCAATCGCATCGGAGGCAGAGTTCCGCGGAGGGCTAGATGTGGAGAGAGTCGCACCTCCGGTTCGGGGGGCGGCCCGGAGAGACCCATCGGCAGAGATGATGGAAGGGCGCTTCGGTCCAATACCCCCACCTTGGTCCCAAACCTGGTTCATCTGTACTAGTGAAGACCATGCCAATGAGTCATAGGGAAAGAGCCCGATTCATCTGGGACTGATCTTCCGCCGTGACGATGATGGAACCATGAAATCTCTGACCAACGGATTCCTTCGGTTCCCTTCCTCGGCCAGTCCGAGCGATACAGCGAAAATTGAGGCATCCGTTGTAATGGACTCCGGACTGGTTGACGTCAAGATCCCGGATAGGGCGCCCTCTGGTAGTATGGAGACAGCCTCGGGTGATGCCTTTCCCCAGGTGGGCTGCTCCGATCCCGGGCAAGCCGAGCCCTTGGGGCTGAGGCGAGATAGCCGAGTCATCATCGAAGCCTGGGACCTGGTTCTTCACGATGGCACGTCGCTCGTCGGTGTGCATTTCTACAATGCGCCAGAGCGGGACGTCATTTTGCGTTACTTCGACGTGCGCGCAACCCATGGTGTGATCGTCGGACTTGTCGCCAGCACCGGCGCAGATGATGCCGAGATCGTGATACCGAGATCGAGCAACCTTCCGCCACGGCTGACTCACATGAAGAAGGACGCAACCGGGAACATTTTGGAGGTCGACGCAGCTGCCTCGGAGATCCTTGGCTGGAAGTTCGAAGATCTCGTTGGGCATCGCAGTAAGGAGTTCGTACATCCTGAAGATCTTGATCGGGCGGTCGGCAGCTGGTTCGAGATGCTCGGCAATCCGAAGGCCAGCTCACGTTGTCGGTATCGTCATCGCCGTCCAGATGGCTCTTCGTGCTGGGTGAACGTCACGAATGTAAATCTCCTCGATCAACAAGAGGCCTGCGTTCACTCCGAGATCATCGATGTCAGTGACGAGATGGCGGCGATCGAGGCACTGCGTAGTAAAGAGCACTTGCTGGCGGATCTTACAGAGTTATTGCCGATTGGTGTGATGCAAATCGACCACGAGTGCCGCGTCATCTTTGTGAACCAGCTCTTCGGCGAACTTCTCGGTGAGAGCACCACAACCATCCTCTCGGATCATCTCACCAAGCTCACTGAGGCTGACCGCCCCCAATTTCGCGAGCGACTTGACGCCGCACTTCTTGGTTTCGAAGGTGAATTCGAGGCGACAAATATCGCGAACTGTGACACCTATCGAACCGTCCGTCTCATGTTCCGGCCAGTGGCAATACAAGCGGAGAGCGCTCCAGAAATTGGCGTGCTCGTGTCAGCGACGGACGTGACTTCCCTCAAGCTCGCAGAGGAGATGGCAGCGTTCGAGATTCGACAATTCGAAGAAGCCCAGCGTGTCGCGCATATCGGTAGCTTCGAGCACGATCCGAAGAGCGACACGATCAACGCCTCCACCGAGCTCAGACGGCTGTCGAGGGTCATGACGGACGGTCCAATATCGACCGCCTTTCTGATCGAGATTGTCCACCCCGAGGACCGTGAACGGTTCGGTGCCGCGATGGGAGCCTGTCTCAAGGATCACACAACAATCGACATTGTTTATCGTTTTCTGTTTGCCGACGGCACGCTCCGTTGGATGCAGGCCAACGGGGAATGGGTCGAGGACGAATTCGACGGCTCCGGTCGCGTGCACGGCACGGCGCTCGACATCACCGATCGCAAGGTCGCCGAGCTGGCTGCGGCGGCCGAGCTCGCCCGGCTCGAGCGAGCTCAGAAGATTGCTCATGTCGGTAGTTTCGAAAGAGACCCGAAGACAAATTCGTACGAGGTCACCGAAGAGGGATACCGCTTGTTCGGACTCGATCCCGCTGGATCGGTGTCTGTTGCGGTTCTTCTCGAGAGAATTCATCCCGACGATCATCACATCCTGAAGACCTCTATGGAGGCCGTTGTGCTCAACCACACGCCCATCGATCTCGAATTCCGTATCGTCCTTCCCGAGGGGGCACTGCGCTGGGTGCATGCAATAGGTGGGTGGATAGCGCCTGACGAAGGTGGTGAGGCGCGAGTAGTCACCACTGTGCTCGACATCACCGATCTTAAGGTGGCCGCGGACGCGCTTGTTTTCGAGGGGAGCCATGACAGCCTTACTGGCCTTGCCAATCGGACGGCGTTTCTCAAACTGGCCGATTGCGCGATCAGCGCCTCGCAGTATGAGGTGGGGCAGATCGCGGTGTTGTTGTTGGACGTTGATGACTTCAAGGTCGTCAATGACAGCCTTGGCCACGCTCTCGGCGACGAGCTGCTCATCGAGCTGTCGCGTCGCCTCGTCGCTGCAGCGCGCGTCGAAGACGTCATCGCCCGATTCGGTGGTGATGAATTTGCCGTGTTGATCAAATCGGTTGATGCGCTCTTTGTCGCCGAACAGCTCGCGCAACGGATTGCCGAGGTGTTCCACATGCCATTTGCCTTGTTTGAGCAAGAGGTAGAGGTTTCCGCAAGTATTGGAATTTCTGTGAGCGATCCGATCCGGGACTCAAACGCATTATTGCGCGATGCAGATCTTGCGATGTACCTCGCGAAGCAGCGTGGCAAGGATCGTTACGAGGTCGCCGAGTCAGGGATGCAAGAACAAGCGCTCGAACGTTTCATCACTATGACAGATCTGCGTCATGGCGTGGAGCACGACGAGTTCGAGGTCTACTACCAGGCAATCGTCAACACCGCGGATTCGACATTGGTGGGTGTAGAGGCGCTTGTACGCTGGAACCATCCGACGCGCGGTCTCGTTTCCCCAGGTTCGTTCATCGAGCTCGCCGAGTCATCCGGGTTGATTGTCCCAATCGGGGGAGCGGTGCGTCACGAGGCCTGCCGACAGGTAGCCGCGTGGCGGAGAGCTGGCATTGTCGATGAAGATTTCTACGTCAGCGTCAACGTCTCTCCTCGTCAGCTCGAAGGCCCGACCTTTGTCGACAACGTCACCCGAGACCTCGATGACGCCGAGCTCCCTGCACACGCAGTGGTGCTTGAGATCACGGAGTCCGCCATTATGAAGGACTTCGATACCAGTCTTGCCCGCCTACAGCAACTCAAGGCAAGTGGAGTCCGCGTTGCCCTCGATGACTACGGAACGGGCTACTCCTCTCTTGCGAGACTGTCTGAGCTTCCGATTGACATCATCAAGATCGACAAGTCCTTTATCGATAATGTCGCAGTGGATAAGGAAGGGAAAGCCATTGTTCAGAGCGTCATCGATGCCGCAGATGCACTCGGGATAGTCACGATCTCAGAGGGTGTCGAAGAACAGGGACAGCGTGATGTCCTTGAACTCATGGGCTGTACTTACATTCAGGGTTATCTCTTCTCGAAACCGCTCTCTTCGGCCAATATCGAACCCACACTGAGAGCGTTTCAGGTACCTCCGGAGAACTACCCAGCCACGCTTGAGAATCATCTTGGATCGGCCAACGGCCCCGACACCCGCCCGATCGAAGAGTCGCGTGCGAGTTTTCTCAATGTGAACAGTCTGTCCCAACGAGCGCACTCTCAAGAGGGACCAACAACTGTTGATGATCGGCAACTCCAATCCCTTCGAGGCGGAGGCACTCGCATTCGATCAAGCAACAGATCGGTGCGCACCACGGCACGATCACTTCTGTCTACACCTAGCCTTGGAGCCAGTATCTTCTGGGGCGCGGGGGCCGTATCGACTTCAATTCTTGCGATCTCCAGACACTGGTCTGGCGAACGATCACTCACCTTTCTAGTCATCTTTGGAATCTGTATTTTTGGATTTTTCACTCGCATTAGCATCGGTGCCCGCCTTCCGCGGTGGACGTTACACCTGGACATATCGATCGCCATGTTGGTCTGCGTAACTCTTGTCACGGTGGGTGATTCGGTGCAGCTCAATTTCTCCAACATCTTCGTCTGGGTAGTTCTCTACGCAGCGATGTTCTGCAGTCCATTCGTCATAATGGCCTATGTCGGTGCCGTCTGGACCGAATACGCGTCCATACTTTTGTTCGGTCCAAAGATTGCTGACCCAGCTATGTCGTGGCTGATGCTCTTTACTCTCACAATAGTTGTCGTGGCCGTGGTGTCCGGGATCGTCAGTGTGCTTCGCGCTTCTAGCAATGAGGACACGCTCACCGGTCTCCCCAATCGGCGCGCGTTTGACGAACGTCTTGATGAAGAGCTCGGGCGATCTCGACGAAGCTCTGAGCCGTTGTCGGTCGCATTGATCGATCTCGACGGATTCAAAGCTATCAACGACCAGTTCGGGCACCTCGCAGGCGACGACATACTCCGTGAGCTAGCGCGTTCCTGGCTCCCCGCTCTGCGAGAAGGAGGAGATTTTCTAGCTCGTATCGGAGGTGACGAATTCGTCGTCATTGCTCCGAACTCGGACTACCTGGGGATTCAGGGCGTCGCAGAACGGCTTATGAGTTCGTTGCCCAACCAACTTCACTGCTCGATCGGTACTGCGACGTGGGATCGATTGGAAAGTGCTTCGAATCTGGTCCACCGGGCCGATCAAAAGATGTACGAGAGAAAGCTTGGTAACCGCCGAGACGAGCGACTTCCAATGTCTAATGGCGTCTCGCATAGAAGGACTCGCCTTCGTCCTCGATCTGGATAGGATCGTTGCCGAGATCTGTTCGCCGAAACGAGTCCGATAACCCGTCAATGAGGTCAAGCACACCGAGTAGCGTCGTTTACATAAGCCTCAGTACTCAAGGTTGGCTCTATGGAATTTCCATGACAGCCAAGTTGATTTCTTGCTAAGTGTTGTACTGCTCAGCCATCCACTTCTCACTTAGCTCGGCATACTTGGGGTCTTCATCTTCTATACGCCACGCCCTTAAGATTTCGAGCATGGGGCGGTTAAGGGCGGCCAAGAACTCAACAGGTTCTTCGGAACTCAAATTGCAGTTGTTATGCCATGCCCAAGGAGGAATTGTCATTACGTCCCCCTCGCCCCAATCGACACGCTCACCATCGACAATACTGAACCCGTGTCCGCTTATGATGTAAATGATCGCTTCATTGTTGTGGCGATGATTTCCAGAATAATGACCAGGTGGGATTGTTCGGTAGAACATTTGCATCGTACGAACGGGTGAGCCTATTTTGGAGTGTGAGAGGTCCGCGTTAAAGCCCCCTTCTCGGGTTTCACGGGGATTTCTCTCATCTTTTCGGACAATAAGCCGAGGCTTCTCAATTGACATTTGCAATTCCCCCTATTCATTTGAGCACCGCCTAATTGCATCTAGTTAGTTCTTAGACGGTGCTTGTGACGATCCTTAGCAAGTGTTTTATTGAATGCTAAAGGTGCACATAGGAGCCGTCAATACATATTTTTTCTAATGGTTAATTGGATTCGAGGGTTTCTGAAATTTTGCACGAATCGATCAAGCTTGTGTTTGCAAGACCCGTGTTTCCTCCCCCCCCCAGATCGATTTTGAAAATTGCTAGGAATTAATTCGCGCGGAAAAATAAAAGACGCGCAGTAATTTTTTTGAGCTTCGACTCAAACTCCGATTTATGGAGTACAAGAATCTCCACGTGAGTTAACCCGTTCGGATGGCAAGCTTGTGTGAGTAGCTGAATTCGCGCTTTGAAGACCAAAGAACAAGAGAGCTAAAAACCTTGCTGATAACACTTCAAAGTGTCCATAAAGGACCGTTGATTTGAGTGCAACTAGAGCGCATCAAGAATTGGCATAAACAGGAATGCTTTAGGGGTGGAACGAAGTTGAAATTTTGCAATCGATTGCACTATTTCATGTAGTAATGGGATCCCGAAGGTGCAGGTTAAATGCTTGACACTCTTAGCCTTCGTTGAGAGTATTGCTTGTGCAATATACATATCCGATTGTGTTGCATGAATTATTTGGTCTATGTTGACTTCGCCAATTTGCCCAGCAGTTGGACGGCAGGAGTTAAAAGAGAGAGAGGCGGGGAATCTATTTGCGCTCCGATTTGATGCTCTGCAGTTGCGACCTCGAGGGAAAATCATCGATTTCGAGGAGAGAAATTCCTCGCCGACATCGAATAAGGCTTTGTATTCATGTACAAAAACTTCGAACAAGAGCGCTTACGACATCTACTTCTCATTTATTTAAAAGAAAGATGGACGCTCGGGGAGAAGGTCCATCACCTTTGAAGTGCCAACTCGCGCTCGATAGCCCTGTATTGCCGACGAAAATTGATTCTTCGGGTGTCGGATCGCGTTTGCTTCAAGTATCGTCACGAAGTTTCGTAGCGCACGGTATTCGGTATTCGGCTTCTCTATAGGCGTTTCGGTGCCCTGCTTCGATGGACAGGATGTTGAATCTTTAATGATGGCGAGGAACATGCAACCGTTTTTGAGAAATTGTCGATTCAATAGTCTCCAAAAAGCGAGACAAAAAGGCACTCGAACGAGGGGTGTGTTCGGTTCGATGAACGGAAGGACTAGCACTCCAATATTCCGTGGAACGCCAAAGAGAGAAGGTTAACAGCATGTCAGATTCAGTGCACCCGAGCGTGGCTACAGCTTTTGATGAGCCAAGCGGATCTCTCGTCGGTATGCTCGTCAGCGAGGACCTCACGGACGCGCAGCGTGCTGACCGGATCAAAGACCTTGACGAGCGACTGAAGAAGAACTCGCTTGGTGGTCACTGGCAGCGCGTCGAGCGACCGGGGCCGATCGACGCGTTGATGTGGCATTGGGATGATATCTACTCCGGCTTGATCGAGTCCGGAGAGGTCGTGCGGCTCGGAGAGGACACTCTTCGCCGAACCGTTCAGTTGCGCAATCCGAAATTGCCAACTGGGACGACGAAGACGATCCAGATGTCGATCCAGCTTGTCCGGCCCGGAGAACGCGCCCGCGCCCATCGACACACCGCCCAGGCGGTGCGATTTGTCGTCCAGGGCAACGGTGCATACACGACCGTCGAGGGCGAGCGGATGCTGATGTATCCGAATGATCTTGTGCTCACACCGGGCTGGACTTGGCACGATCACGCGAATCTCACCGAGGAGCCGGTCATCTGGCTTGATGGCCTCGATATTCCACTTGCCCTCCATCTCGACGCGCAGTTCCAGGTCAACTATCACGAGGAGGCCCAGGAGATCACCCGGCCCGACGGGGCGAGCGTGCTTGAGTATTCGGCATCGAGATCTCTCGCGAAGGGCGTGCATCCCTGGCCCTATCCTCCGTATCGCTACGCGTGGACTGAGACCCTTCCAGCACTGCTCAATCTCGTCGAGAGCGGTTCCGGGAATGATCCATTCGACGGATACCTGACGGAATACGCGAACCCACTCGATGGAGGACACACCCTCCCAACGATGAGTTGTCGGGTGCAGCTTCTCACTCCGGGACAAAAGACGTCCGCGCACCGACACACGGGGAGTGCGATCTATCACTGCATCGAGGGTTCCGGCACGGTTGTCATCGACGGAACCCCGTTTGATTGGGGGCCAAGGGATTGCTTTGTCATCCCCTCCTGGCGTTCGCATCATTTCATCAATCGATCGTCGGCTGAGAACGCGATCCTCTATTCAATGACGGATCTGCCGGTTCTCGAGGCGCTGCATCTCTATCGAGAGGAGGAGACAGCTGAGTAGATTGCGCGAGTTTCCCATCCGATGTGAACAAGGTGAAATCGAACAACAACTGATGACGACAGACAAAACAAAGGAGAACGATGATGCCAAGCGTTGATGGTATACGGGGGATGTTCGTACCCGTCCCCACACCCTTCACCCTCGATGGTGACCTCGATGAGTCGATGTTCGCCGAGATGGTCAACCACTATATTGAGGTGGGTGGCAATGCGTTGTTCCTGTTCGGTTCCGTCGGACAGGGTGCAGCCATGCCGGTGACAATGAGAAAGCGCGCCCTTGAGGTCGCGCTCGAGGCGGCGGCGAACCGGGTTCCTGTGGTTCCAAATGTCGGGACCGTCGACCCCTACAGCGGCCGCGAGCTTGGAATCCACGCTCGCGAGCACGGTGCGATCGCGGTTGGTCTCGTTGGGCCGTACTACTACAGTGACCGATCGACTGATGAGATCATCGCGCACGTGAAGATGGTCGACGACGCTACCCAGCTCCCGCTGTTCATCTACAACAATCCTGCATACCAGGGATATTCGATCGAGCCAGCGGCGATGGCAAAGATCCGCGTTGCGGTGCCGAACATGTTCGGGCTCAAGATCGCCAAGGGTGGGATCAGTGACATCTTGCGCTATCAGACCGCGATGGGGCGTGATTTCAAGCTCTTTGCCCCACAGCAGAACCTTTTCCCGGGAATGCTGATTGGTCAGGCCGGATCGGTGAGCCCGCCGCTGACGATGGCGATGGAGGTCGGAGTCGCATTTGTCCGCGCGATCGACGCTGGAGACAACGAGGAGGCGCTTCGCATCCAGATCGCGCTCTATGACTTCGCTCAGAGCCTCGCGAAACTGAACAAGTTCGGTCGCACGGTGCAGTTCGAAGGTCTGAAATACGCGGGCTTTGATCTGAAGATGTACCCGCGGTGGCCAACGATGCCACTGACCGCCGAGGCGATGTCGGATCTGCATGCCTGCATCGACCGGGTCCGTTCGTCGGTAGCGGTCGCAGTTCACTAACGCAGGGAACCCCCGATAGCGAGTCGCTGGAGAGGCGATCGGCATCCGTGTAGGTCGCCGGTCGCTTTTCTGGCGTCGCCATTTTTCATGGAGGAAATGATGTCGAACCCGAAGATGCGGTTCTACTTTCGTGAGCCAATGATTGATACCAACCTGCCGCTTGTCGAGGGGACGGTGCAGGTAGACGGATTCGATCTTGAGGTCACTGACGGCGAGTGGGACGCCATCGACCATGCCTTTGGCGCGCTTGTTGAGGCGAAGGAACGCGGTGAGGCCGGGGTGGCGATTCCGGCTTACCCGAACCGCAAGTTTCGCCAGTCCTATCTCCAGTCCCGGACATCAGCAAATATCAGCGCCGCGAGAGATCTCGTCGGCCGGAACGTTGGAATCCTTGCCTGGTCAAACTCGGCTGGAGTGTGGTTCCGGGGTGCGCTCGAGAACTACTACGGCGTCGATCTGCGTTCGGTCAACTGGGTTGCGACGAGACGAGACGGTAGCCAAATCCCAGACGGCATCTCCATCGAGTACCTCGATCTTGGGAAGGCGAATCCGGACCACGAACTCGATCGGCTCCTGCTCGATGGCAAACTGGACGCGGTTCTCTCGCCGAATGTCCTCCCGTCGGTATCGTCGCGCGACCAGCGCACTGGTCGCGTGTATCGCGATTACTGCTCGGAGGAGCAGCGTTACTATCGCGAAACCGGGATCTTCCCGATCTCGCACGTCGTGACCTTAAAGCGCGAATTTGTGGAGAGATATCCCGATGCCCCGGTCGCGTTGCTCAAGGCCTATCGAGAAGCTCGTGACATTGCGATCGAACGTATTTCGGGCTCGGATCCGGTGATCCTCACCATCTCGTGGGCGGCGTATCACCTCGCGCAGCAGCAAGAACTCATGGGCGAGCACTACTGGCCCTACAACATCGAGGACAACCGCACCTCTCTCGAGGCGATGCTCGAGTACTCCTATCAGCAGGGGATCACGAGTTCAAAGCTCGATGTGATGAGCTTTTTCGATCCCACAGCGGCTGCGCTCGCTGGCTACTGACAACTATCGAGTACAACTCTTGCGGTCGTGAAGAGGGGCTCGTCGCTGTCGGATTTACGACTGGCGCGAGTTCATTATGGAGACAAGGAGAACAACGATGACCGAAGCACCAACGCCAACAAGCGCATCGCGTATTCCGGTCCCGACGGGCGCGACACTCCCCGCCGCGACCACAGCGGCGCTCGTGCTTGATCTGACCTCGCATGGGCCGGCCGCTCCTGAGCGCGTGTCCTATCTCGAACGCGTCGGCAACTGGCTTGACTATGCGCGCGAGAAGGGCCTTCCAATCTGTTACACCGGGATCTCGCTCCGCATGACCGAAGACGCCGATCCCTTGCTTCGGCGACGGTCGGACGAACCACTCTGGTATCCAGCGGCGTATGACAAATTCTACGGCGGTGAGATCGTTGAATTTCTCACCAACCACAAGACTGAGAACATCGTGATCCTCGGCTCCGCAACGAACAACTGCGTGATGTACACCGCCACTACCGCGGCGCGCCATCATGCATACGAGATCTATGTGCCGATCGATGGCTCTTACGTCGAGGATCCTTACCGGCATGAGTATGCGCTTTATCAGCTGAGCATTCTCCCGAGCGCGCCAAAGAAGGTGCAGTTCACAACGCTTGACACCACGACGTTCATTTAGAGGACCCCTCGTCGTGCGATGCTGCTTTCGAGTCGGGCGCAGTAGGAATGCACCATTGTTTTCATAACTTCTTTCGCGTCATCGTATAACGACGAGACGGCCCATCTGATTGTTTGCATTTGTGCGGCTTATTTGGAGACTGATCGACCAAGGCGTTTGCATCGATGGCTAGTGAGCAGGTTTTGGGTCGTCGATCGTTGTGTGAGACTGTTCTTGAAATCGTGGAATGGACACGAATGCTCGTGGCCCTGGGGTGCCCGTTGGCAGGAACTCGTGTTTCGAAGCCGCTCTTGGCGATGGCCTCGGGGCGAAGCCTCGAATCGAGGTCATTCCGATTGCCTCTGAGATCTTGTTAGTCGAGCGAAGTGGAAGGGAGCTTTGCAAGCGTAGAGATTGAGACCAATCCGATACCTACGTGGCTCACCAAGTGCAGTGTTTCTGAGAGTGCCCACGCGGCTCAGGTGGTCGTCGGGGGTCTCGCACCTGTCTGCCCAAAGGGATCATCGGCGCGCACCTCCTCTCCAGTCGAGGTGATCATATTGATCTCGGCCACCTCGTCGGGCGTGAGCTTCGCCTGAGCGGCCCGGGCGTTCGCTCGGAGTTGGTCGGCTCCTCGCACTCCAGAGATCACCGGACCGACAGCGTCGTGTGAAATCAACCAGGCGATCGAAGTTCACCGAGGCTGTGATCAGAATCTTTGGCGAATGACTGAAGTCGGTCGAGCATCGCCTCCGCGCGCTTGACTTGCGCTGGAAGGGATATCGCACTGGCGCGAAAGCGTTCCTTCCCGAGGAGAGTTCCACGCCACAACAGACCAGATGCGAGCGGGAAGTAGGGGATCAACGTCACCCCGTAGTGCCGACAGGCGTCGATGAGCTCGGATTCGGCTCCCCGCGTCAAGAAGTTGTACTCGCGCTGGATGGTGGCGAATCGAGGAAGTGAGAGTTCCTCGGCGTGAAGGTTCGATTTAGCGAGACGCCAAGCCGCGTAGTTCGAACATCCAATCGCGCGGGCGCGTCCCGATTTGACGAGTTCGCCTAGATCTTCCATGAGCTCGTCGGTCGCGACGCTTGGATCCGCGCCGTGGACCTGATAGAGATCGATGTAGTCGGTCTCGAGTTTCGCAAGGCTGATCTCGAGCCGCTCGCGAAGATGCCTGGCGACCGGGGTCGCCCCCGGTCATCGACATAGGTCTTCGTCGAGACGATAAACGCGTCGCGCCGACCCCGCAGAGCCTTTCCGAAGAAACTTTCCGACTCTCCATCGCTATAGGCGTCGGCGGTGTCGATGAAGTTGATGCCAAGATCAAGTGCTGCGTCAAGGATCTCTTTTGTCTGTTCCTTGGTGTTCAGGTTCGGTCTGAATTTGTTGCCGCCGATACCGATCGACGAGACAACAAGACCCGACTTTCCGAGCTCTTTCGTTTCGATGTTTGCTTCTTCGTCGCATCCGACATAGTCGGTGTGGCTGTCAAAAGCTGTTTCTCCCAGTTCAGCCGCCGCCGCAGGCGAGCGTCACGCGGTGTTAGCGCGCACCGCGGTTAATGGCGGCTCGTGGCGAAACCTTTCAGGAGGGTACAACGGTGAGCGCAGTCACCCAACCTGGGAGTCCCTCGCCAAAGAGTGAGCAACTTAATCCGCCGTCGCGGGTGATCCAGATCTCCCCATCCGTTGTTCCGACGAGGTAGACATCAGGATCGGCGGGATCGATCGCCGCAGCTCTTGGTCCTCCATGGAGGGAATTTGGGAGGCCCGAAAGGGTCCGGTTCCAGGTCCTCCCAGCGTCGCTGCTCGCGTAGATTCTCGTATCGGCACCCTTTTCAGTTCGCCAATCTCTCGGCATGTTCAGCGCACCTGCCCCATAGACCCGCTCTGTGGCGAAGGGATGAATGTTCAACTCGGTGACGTAGTTCGTGTCGAACTGCTCGCACTTGGTGAAGGTGTCGCCCGCGTCATTGCTCAGGAAGACTCCTTGAAAGCTTGCAGCGAGCACCCGTTTTGGGTCGTCGGGCGCAACCGAGACAACGTGGCAGTCGTGACCGACTGCCTCGCGGAGGTTCTCCCAACTCTTGCCACCATCAAGACTCCGGATGAGCCAACCTTCCTCGATGGCTCCGTAGATGACGTCGGGATTATAAGGAGCAAGGGAGATAGTTCGAACACGGGCGAAGAAGGGCGCAATGTGCAACAACCAGTCACCGCGTCCTGGGGCGTTGCGGAGTGCCTCGATCTCCTCAAAATGCTCTGCTCCGTCGCGAGACCGAAAGATGGCCACAGGACCGGTCCCCGCGTAAATCTCACCAGTCATCTGATGTTGCTCGATCCACCAGACCTCTTTATAGATCAATCCGTTGTTTTTCTCCGTCCATGTACGACCCCGGTCATCACTTCGCCAGACTCCTGAACGAGTTGTCGAGACGTACAGACGATCTGGGTTAGCGAAGTCGATAACTACGGATGCGCGTACCGCGCCGTCTTGGGGACCAGTGAATCCAATGGGTCTTGGTGTAAACGCATCACCGTTAAAAGGGGTCTCGAATAGCCCGGCCGTAGTGCCAATTATTAGTGTGGCCATATACGTTAAACCCCCATTGATTACATATAGAAAGGACCCTCGCTATTAGAGGTGTCGTTCCGAAAATGCTCCTTTTTCAAATGAAAGCGTAGGCTCTATCGTTGTGGCCTACAAGGGAATAAGTAGGGCCGATCGTGCAATGTTGCAGTAGGGAATGTTGGAAACGAGGTTGTCGGGCTGCCTACCTCAACTCGTACACCGCCCAGTGGACGTGAACCATCTCATTTATCTCCAATTTGTGAAGGAGAACACTTCATCCGGCGGAAGTACATGACTTGTGTAGCCTTGTTCGTAGCAGTATTGGCTAAAGGTTCTGAGTACAAGTTGTTCACTATCGATGCCGTAACCAAAGAGATCATTTGAAAGAAGCTCTTGAGTCTCGGGCTCAAGGTATCCGGTTTCAACAAAGGGATCGAGTGCCTTGGTAGATATCTTGGCGATATTGCGCGACTCTGTGAATGCATTGAAAATGCTCATAGGCACCCAGGGATAGCTCTCGACAACTTCACGTTTGACAACTACACAGTGGTTCGTCGGGTAAAGTCCCGTTTTTCGGTAGTAGCGAATGCCCTCTGCCCTCGGATCTGGAAAGAGTCTTCTGATACCAGATCCCTCCGCAAGGAGTTCAGGCGCTAGCCCTGATCTTTCACGAGAATGTCTGAGCGGGACCTCCGCTCATTGTCCGACCCGTCGTGGTCGGTGATCCGTTGATTTTCATTTCGCACCGGTCGTCTCGAGCTTCAGTTCGCGTGATGGGTCGTTTCTGACCCAG
>DATKRV010000065.1:0-9706 GCA_035532075.1 Acidimicrobiales bacterium
AAGCCGCGCCGCTGGCAATTGGACGAGTTACGTGAACGAGCGCGCGAATCAACGCGTCGAGTCTCAGCACTGAACACCAACCCGAAGTCGCTTCCTTAACTGGTATTCACAGTGTTGGGATAGATCGCTTCTGCCAGTTGAATACTGGTGAAAGACCGCCTGCGCGCGGAGAAACTCCTGCCACCGGTCCGAATCGACCAGCTCCCGAATTCCCTGCTCGAGCCTGTCCATTGTCTCTTGATACGCGTCGCTTTTCATCACAGATCCTCCCGGGATACTCAACGTTTCTTGGTTGAGGGTGCCCGTTCAGACATCGTCGTGATGTGGCTCCGATCTCGAAAAAGCTACTCGGCGCCTGGTACAGCCCGAGAGGTCCGCCCAGATCTGGTCTGTATGCCAAAGGACCGATAGCCTGAGGTGACCAGATTGGAAAATGAGGTGTGGTGTTCTTCGGTTCGGTTCTGATCCGATCCCCCATGGCAATGACCACCTCGCTCACTGCCTGGCAGTGGAGCGCATTTCCCGCGACCGTGTTGATAGTCCTCGTGCTACTCGGTGTGTGGTATCTGCGCGCGCGTTGGATGCTTGGGCTGCGCGATCGATCCTGGTCGAATTGGAAGACACTCAGTTTTCTCAGCGGCCTCGTCGCGATCGACCTCGCTCTCCAGTCCCCGATCGTCGTCGATTCCATGGTTCATTTTCAGACGCACGTCATCCAGCATCTTCTCTTGATGGTGGTCGCTCCACCGATGCTTGCGCTTGGCGCCCCTTCGACACTCCTGCTCCAAACTGCCTCTCGCGCGACCAAGGTACGCTGGCTCCACATACTGCGATCGCGCACTTTCGCTGTGCTCAGCCATCCGCTGAGCACCTTCTTCCTCTACTTCGGCATCATGACCATCTTCTTCCTCACACCCTTGATCAATGTCTCGATGCAGCACATGGCTCTGATGGATCTGATGAACCTCATCTTCTTGTTCGGAGCGACACTGTATTGGTGGCCCATGATCGGGCTCGATCCGATCGTTCACTGGAAGATGACCTACGGAGCGCGCATGTTGAACATCATCCTTGGCTCCGCGGTCGAAGCCTTTCTCGGCGTGGCGATCATCGCAGCATCACATCCGATCGCCTCGATCTATACGGTGAACGACACCCATTCGGGGGGAGCTCTGCTGTGGGTATCGACCGAGTTCATCACCCTCGGTGCCTTCTTGCCGATCTACATCCAGTGGACGCGCTCCGATGAGCGTGCCGGGAAACGGGCAGACCGCGAACTTGAGCGACGACACCGGAACAACATTCAACGTGGCCTCCCCGCGGGCCTCGGTCAGATCGAGGAGCGTTCACTCACCCCCTGGGAACTCGAATGGATCGCCCGCACCGGTCGCGCTCCACAGGAGATGCCGCTCGGCTTAGAACATCTCGGTACCGAGATTTCTCGAAAAGGTCAGGGAGAGGAGCTCGGCGCCACCTGATTTTGCCCCGGCTGATTCGATGCGAGCGTTCGCTTTGCGAGAAGGGCAAAGAGATCGTCCTCGGTCATCTGACCCGGGGGCTGGCGCGTTCTGGAGGCCTCGAGGGTGAGGTCATAGAGCAACTCGTTGGCCGGGGCATCGATGCCAAGGATGCGAGAGAGCATCAGGATCTCTCCGTTGAGAAAGGCGGTCTCGATCGAGCCCGTTGCCCTGGCGAGGCTCTGCCACGACGAACCTCCGATGACACGTCCCGTGGGCGCAAGTGGAACCTCTGGACCAAGGGCGCGCGCCTCGTTCCAGGCCGCGTCGTCGATAAAGGCAATTGACGCGGCGCGCAGGCAGGCCTCACCCTCCTCGCGTACGAGTTTGAAGAATGCGCCCTGTCTCACGTTTGCACCACACAGCGCCTGCACGGCGAGGACGAGATTTCGAAGCAACTTCGTATACTTCCAGTCCATCACCCGATCGCGCGCAAACACCACCCAGTCGGGCGAAAGATGATCGACGAAGAGGTCGACGAGCCGATCTCGGCCCGTCGGGTAGCGACCAATGTCAAGGCTTCCAAAGACCGGCCCGGATTCCGCCATCACCACTCCGGGTTCAAGATAGGCGCTGCCACCGACGACGCAGACGCCATAGACATTCTCAAACAGACGCAATGCGACGCGCTCGTTCTCGACGCCGTTTTGCACACAGGCAATCGGGGTCGAGACCGGGGCCGTCCTCGAGAGCTCGCGAAGTGCTTCAAGGGTGTCCTGACTCTTCATCGCAAGCATCACGACGTCACCCTCGGCGATGTCGAGGTCATCGGGATGGGCAACGACCGGTATCGCGGCGGTGGACGTTCCAGATGGATCCACCAGCGTCAACCCCGACCGCTCGATAGCCTCCAGATGGGCACCCCTGGCAATCAGGACGACATCGTGGCCCGATCGGTGCAGGCCCATCCCGATGGCCCCTCCGACGGCACCAGCTCCGTAGATGATGTAGCGCATCGGACCCCCAGTTCAGATCGAAATCTCACGCGATACCAAAGCGCACACCGCGCGCTCGTCGATCGACCTAACCGACATGTCTTCTCAAAAACCGGTACCGGCGGATCAACGCGTTCGTCGATGAATCGTGGCTCAAATTCGGCTCAACCGTGTCCTTGAGCTCCGGAATGATACGGGCAGCAAGCTCCTTGCCGAACTCCACTCCCCACTGGTCGAACGAATTGATTCCCCAGATCGCCCCCTGGGTAAACACGCTGTGCTCATAGAGTGCGATCAGTGCGCCAAGAACTTTGGGGGTCAACCGTTCGGAGAGGATCACATTCGTCGGGCGGTTTCCCTCCATCACCTTGAACGGAATCAGCGATTCCGGGGTTCCCTCCAAGCGCAGCTCGTCGGCCGTACGGCCGAACGCCAATGCCTCAGCCTGGGCGAAGAGATTCGCAGAGAGGATCTCATGATGGTCCCCGCGTGCGTAGAAGCTGTTGACGAACCCGATCAGATCAAGTGGAACGAGATTCGTTCCCTGATGAAGGAGTTGAAAGAAACTATGTTGTCCATTGGTTCCGGCCTCTCCCCAATAGACGGGGGCGGTCGAGTAGTCGATCTGTGCGCCATCGACCGTCACACTCTTCCCGTTTGATTCCATCGTGAGCTGTTGCAGATATGCCGGAAGCCGTTTGAGATAGCGCTCATATGGCATCACGCCGGTCGATTGCGCGCCGTAAAACTCGCTGTAGTAGAACGTCAAGAGCCCAAGGATCACGGGCATGTTCTCACGTAGCGGTGCGTGGCAAAAGTGCTCGTCCATCTCCGAGAAACCCTCGAGCAGTTCAAAAAAGGCACCGGGGCCGACTGCGATCATTGTCGAAAGTCCGACCGCCGAGCACAGAGAGTACCTGCCTCCGACCCAGTCCCACATGCCAAAGGTGTCGCCGATATTGATGCCGAAATCCGTCACTGCGTCAACGTTGTTCGAGATCGCGATGAAATGCGAGGCGACTGCCGCATCATCGTGATAGTGACGCGTAATCCACTCGCGTGCGGCGCGGGCATTGACAATCGTCTCGTTCGTCGTGAACGACTTCGACGCGACGATGAACAGCGTCTCCTCTGGGTCAAGATCCGCTGTCGCGTCAATCAGGTCGCTCGCATCGATATTCGAGATGAACCGGAAGGTGAGGTCGTGCATTGCATAGGCGCGCAGCGCCTCATACGCCATCACCGGACCAAGATCAGACCCTCCGATGCCGATGTTGACAACATTGCGGATCGGCCGACCTGAAAATCCAAGTCGCCTTCCCTCGCGGATCGCCATCGAGGTTTCGGACATCTTGTCGAGTTCTTCGTGGACGAGCGGAATGACGTCTTGACCGTCCACTTCGAGTGACCGAGTTCGCGCCATTCGAAGTGCCACGTGAAGCACCGGACGGTCCTCACTTTTGTTGATCCGTTCACCTCGGAACATCGACTCGCGAAGCGCAACCAGGCCGCGCTGATCACACAGCTCGAGGAGCAGCTCAAGAGTCTCGTCTGTTACTCGGTTTTTCGAATAATCAAGATAGAGCCCGGCTGCCTCGATGACGAGTCGCTCGCCGCGTCGCGGATCACTCTCAAAAAGCTCGCGGATGCGAACCGTTGCCAGCACCTTTACGTGATCAACGAGCGCCTGAAAGGCCGGTTGATCACGAAGCGAGTTGTTCACGGGCATTCGCCCGTGCTCACGGCCGCGACCGCATCGGTAGTTGGGTTAAAAGACATTGAAATAGATGCTGCCACGAATTGGCGACTCGCGGAAAAAATAACGTGCGAATGCGCACCAGCAAGGGCGCGAGCAGGATGTTCCGCGCGATCACTCGTACCCCGCCCGCCAATGTTGACCCGACCGGCTCCCGGCATCAGCTGGCGCGCGCGCCCAATTGCGCAACTAGCCTTGTCGCATCGCGTTATTGTGCGTCAAGGCCAGGAGGGCCATCATGTATGCAGTTCCCCATACCGTCACGATCACCGACCGGTCCGCAGCGTCAGCCGGTCTCGAACAGGTCGTGCCGCAGGTCTCCGCCTTGCCGGGCTTTGTCGCTGGCTACTGGGTGGAGCGCTCCGCCAACCAGGGCCTCGCGCTGATCATGTTCGAATCCAAGGAGGCTGCTCAGGGCTTCGCGGACTTCTTGAAGAGCGTGCCGGACTCGCCGGGCGTGACGATGGATCGAGAGAGCATCGACGTCTGCGAAGTGTTCGCGCACTCCTAGACAAGATCGATCGGCCGGCAGGTCCACAGCTGCGTGGATCATCCGCCATTATCGACACAACCAGCGGGTCCATAGCGACTAAGGACGCGCGAGAGGCTTGTACTTGAGACGGTGCGGTTGGTCTGCTTCGATCCCGAGACGGCGATGGCGCTCTTGCTCGTAATCGGTGAAGTTCCCCTCCCACCAGCGCACCTCGGAGTCGCCCTCAAAGGCAAGGACATGGGTTGATATCCGATCGAGGAACCAACGATCGTGGCTGATCACGACGACGCAGCCAGGAAAGCCGAGGATCGCCTCCTCGAGTGAGCGCAGGGTGTCAACGTCGAGATCATTGGTCGGTTCGTCAAGCAAAAGGACGTTCCCACCGGATTTGAGAACTTTCGCAAGCTGGACGCGATTTCTCTCGCCTCCCGAAAGTTGACCGACGAGCTTTTGTTGATCACTGCCCTTGAAGCCAAAGCTCGCGACGTATGCGCGTCCGTGCAGTTCACGGTTGCCAACCTCAATCAGGTCAACGCCCCCCGTGATCTCGTCATAGACCGTCGCCTCGGCCGAAAGCGATTCACGGGACTGGTCAACGTACGCGAGTTGCACCGTGGAACCGATGACGAGCGATCCGGAATCCGGGAGTTCGTCACCGACGATCATGCGAAACAGCGTGGTCTTGCCCGCGCCATTGGGCCCAATGACTCCAACGATTCCACCTGGCGGCAAGAGAAATGAAAGGTCTTCGAAGAGGATGCGATCGGAAAAACTTTTCGAGAGACTCGAGGCATCAATGACTTGATCTCCGAGACGAGGGCCTGGAGGAATCGTTATCTCGAGCCGGTCCGCGCGTCGATCAGTCGACTCCGCCTGAGCTACCAGCTCGTTGAACGCGGTCACGCGCGCCTTTCCCTTGCTCTGTCGCGCGCGAGGTGACATGCGGATCCATTCAAGCTCCCTCGCGAGCGCAGCCTGGCGCGCCACATCCGCGCGTTCTTCGCCTGCAAGTCGAGCCTGTTTCTGCTCGAGCCACGATGAGTAATTTCCCTCCCACGGAATCCCTGCCCCGCGGTCAAGCTCGAGAATCCAACCCGCCACGTTGTCGAGAAAATACCGATCGTGAGTCACCGCAACGACCGTTCCGGCGTAGTCCTGAAGCGTCCGCTCCAACCACGCGACGGACTCCGCGTCGAGATGGTTCGTCGGCTCATCGAGGAGTAATAGATCCGGTTTTGCAAGCAAAAGGCGACACAGCGCGACCCTTCTTCGCTCGCCTCCCGAGAGGTTCTTGACCGGTGAATCGCCCGGGGGAAGGCGAAGCGCATCCATCGCAATCTCAACGGTGCGACCAAGATCCCACGCGTTGGCAGCGTCGATCTTCGCCTGCAATTCAGCCTGCTCGTTCAAAAGCCGGTCAAAATCCGCCTCCGGCTCGCCCATTGCCATGCACACCGCGTTGAAGCGTTCGATGAGCGCCATTGACTCCCCGAGACCCTCGGCAACGTTGCCGGCAACGTCCTTTGACCCGTCAAGCCCTGGCTCTTGCGAGAGAAACCCGACTCTGAATCCCGGTGTCAGGCGAGCCTCGCCGCTGAAATCGGTATCGAGCCCAGCCATGATCTTCAACAGCGACGACTTTCCCGACCCGTTCGACCCGATCACGCCAATTTTTGCGCCCGGATAGAACGAGAGGTTGATTCCCTTCAAGACCTCGCGGTCAGGAGGATAGAAGCGACGAAGGTCGCGCATCGTAAAGATGTATTGAGGTGCCATGCCTACCAGTGTGGCCGAGTTCAGCCCCGCGTGTTGACAACTCCGGATGCACGGTCGCTACAAGTTCGCCGATCGAGCGCGACAATCGACCCCAAGAACGCGGCCACCATGGCATCACTATGCCCCTTGACCTTGTGATTTTGCTCCTCGCAATGCGCGCGAGGCAATGGCGGATCAAAGCCCGTAGAAGCGCCGAGGATTGGCATCGAACATCTTTTCGACGACGGACATCGGGATCTCACCGTTCAATGCGCGTTGCTCGATGATGCTGAGTGCCTGAATCTCAGAGGACTGGTCTGCGTGGGTGTAATCAGTCCCTACCATCAAGCGGTTCTCGAGCCCGAACGGCAGTAGATACGCAATGTCTTCGTGGCTCTGGCAAGCGACGTAGAGATTTCGTCGCTCGAACAGTTCCGTGTCGACCGGAAGAGCCGAGTCGTAGACATCGGACTGCATCTGCTTGCGTCGCTCGGCTCCGCTATGCAGGCTGAGGAGATAGGGAACCCATGATGCGCCGGACTCGATGAAGCCAAACCGCAACGCAGGAAATCGCTCACCGATATCGGAATTGATCAGCGGATCGAAGGCCTTCAGAGTATCAAGGGCAACCGGAGCGGCGGCCTCATGTGGACCCTCGGAGCCGACGTGGATGCACATCGGCAGGCCGAGCTCTGCTGCTGCCTCATAGAGTGGAAAGAAGTACGGGCTGTTGACCAGTCTTTGATCGCACTCGACGGACTTCTTGAACACCCCGACTGCACCGTGTTCCTTGGCCCATTCGAGTTCCCTGACCGCCTCGTCCATCGAAAACAGCGGAAGCACCGCCACCCAGCGCAGTCGACCAGCTGTCGAAAAGGTGCGATCGGCGATCCATCTGTTGTACGAACGGACCTGCGCGAGCTCGACATCGGCATGTCCGACATAACTGCTCCGTATGTGCATCGTCGGATAGATGACCTGTAGATCAATATTCAACCGGTCAAGATGCTCGATGCGAGCCTTGACATCGAGCAACTGTGATGTCTCCGCCGTGGCTCCGGTACGACGATAATCCCGGTTCGCTCGACGAAACGACAGTCCACCAGATATCCACGACCTGTCGCGGTTTCCCTCGATCTGTACACACTCAGGTCGAAACTGCCTATCTCCGGGCAACAGATAATCCCATGTTGCCTCGGTCTCGTCGACGTGTGAATCGGCATCAATGCGCATCGCCCCTCCCCCTCACGCCAATACTCTCACCAAGTCTTACTCGCTTGACCCCACGGGCACGGTCATCTGATCGATCTCTCGGCCTCACACAATTGCTCTGCAAATCTCGCGAAACATTCAGCACAGTCATGTCTCACCAGGAGAAAGGAGTGGCGAACGTGACGCGCCACGAGCCGCGGCACGCATTCGTTTCGAGCAGTCCGACGACGATGAATTGGCAGGTGAATGGCGCCGCGCTCGGTCACCCGGGCAGATATTTCCTCTAGTGTGTTGGGCCATGACCGATGATCACGAGGCCTCCGAGGCGCGCGCCCAGGCGCCGCCCCCTGAGACTTCGCCCCCCGTTCCCGCTCGACAGGCTGGCATCTCCGATGAGGAGCGAGCCGCAGCTCTCCGGGCCGGCATCGCTCCGGTACCGCTCAAATTCATCCGCTGGGTAATCCTCGGTTTTGCCATCTTGGGTATTGGTGGATTTGTCGGTGACAAAGTACTCGGAAATGGATCCGCGAGCACGCCGACCGCACTCGCGGAAAACACCGGGGGGAACAACGGTGTGCCGACGGGAACCCCTGCGACAACATTCGTCCCGGTTGCCCCCGCCCCATCCTCTGGGCCGAGTGTTCCAACTTCGATGAATGCCTTCCTTAGCCTCAAGTCACTCAAGAACGCACCGGCGCCGGCGATTGGCCTCACCCAGCAATCGGGACAGTCATGGTCATTGCGCGACGCGAGGGGGAAAAGCCTCGTCGTCACATTTGCAAATGCGGAGTGCAACGACTCCTGTTCGGTCCTCGCGAGTGAGATCTCCGACGCCAATCGCGATCTCGGCAAGAGGGCAAAGAACGTCATCTTCGTCGTAGTCAACTCGGATCCGCTCGAAACATCTCTCGCTCCAACTCCCCCATTGCTCACCGAGACGCCGCTCAATTCAATGCCAAATGTGACCTATCTCACCGGAAAACTCACAGAGCTATCGTCGGTCTGGTCAAGCTACGGAGTTACTGTTGTGGTTCAACCCTCGACACGAACAGTGACGCATAATGACATCATGTATTTCATCAGTCCGACCGGGCGACTCTCTTATCGCGTGACTCCGTTCGCGAACGAGGGAGTCAACGGAGTCTTTACCCTCCCAAAGTCGGACATCGCCCGCTTCGGCGCGGGCATCGCCTCAGTCGTCATAAACATGGAAAGGGGGTCGTGACCAAAGCCTGAATCTGGCAACGTCACGACATATCATGCCGCTCACACTTGACGATTACGTAGTCGAGGTACCCGAACGTCCAGTTTGGTACAAGCGCACCTCAACTCTTATCGTGCTTGCAGTCGCGGTGGTGATCGCGGCATCGGTGCTCGTGGATCTACCCAGCAAGATTACTCTTGGTGCGGATGCCTCTGCGCAGACAAAGATCATGGACGAGATCAATAATGACCTCGCAGGCTGTGCCTATGCGACTATCGAGTCGTTCACGATCTATCGAGACCTGCAGGCAAAGACGCTCACCGCGCAAAACCGATCACAGGCACCTTCGATGCTCCGCGATGACCAGATCGCGTGCTCGCTGACCAGCAGCTCGATCTATGACCTATCGAACATTCAGCCGACTGGATCACCAGCAGGGCACAGAGTCAGCGACATCGCGCGTATTGGTATCCTCTGGGCGGCCTCCGATGCGCAGTCTGCAATCATTGACATTCAAAAGATATTCTCCGGCACAGCCACACCCTCGATCTTCCATGGGCTCGCGAATGCCGAGAACCAGCTGCAGCGCGATCGATCAAGTGCATTTGCCGACATTGCGGCTGCTGAGAGGGACGTGCACGGGAAACTCCCCACTCCGAACCTACCGCGGCTCACCCGGCTCTCTGGGATCTAAGTAAGTGTTTGAGAAGTAGTCATAGGTGTTGTGTTGCCCACGGTTTGGGACCCGGTCTCGGTGCAAGACGATTGAGCATCAACCCGACCATCGCCCAGCGAACGAGTGCTTCATGGGTCTCGGGAAGTCGTTCGTAATCA
>DATKRV010000066.1:0-10988 GCA_035532075.1 Acidimicrobiales bacterium
CAACTGGGTTGTGCGTCCGGTGCCGGTGAAGAACTTCATCGTTGGAGATCCGATGAGATAACAGGCTGCTCGGGACGCATCAGTTACCTTGATCCCCGTGACGGCGGTGCCCGCGGCAGAGCTCGCACCGTAATACGCAAAATGCAGCTGCCTGACGTTACAAATCGGAGCGGACATCGGTTTGGTGACCGCCGAGCTGAGCGCGGTGCCCGAGCTCCTTCGCGCGATCGTGGCACTCGCGACCGTTACGACCCTGAGCACCAGCAGAGGCGCCGTAGCCACGAAGAGGAGCCGCCGTGTCCGAACACTGCAGTTGGTCTCGTTCATCGAACGTGATCACTCATCGTTCTTCCTCGAATCCCTGATTCTCGATCGCAATTCACAAATATCGCACAGCCGAACCCGCTCTCTCGATTCCTCGATGCACTTGCGAAAAAAGGCTAATTCTGGTCACGACATCAAGCACCGCCGCCATCGAATCACGCCACCCGTCCAGCTCGCGACAGCGTTCTGATCACTCCGGAACACTTCTCGCCGCATCGTTGCCCCCTTCGTAGATGTCCACGATCACCCGCACGCACGCAGTCCGAGGTCGCGCAGCTAGTAAGCGTAATTTTCTCAAATCCTCCCGTCCACAAGGTTTCCGCGGTCAACCGACGAACAGCGCCGCGACGATAAAGAGCGGATAGCACGCGAGCAGAACCACGGCAGCCCTTCGACCGAGATACCTACCGGGCCAACCAAGAACGATCACGAGCAGGAGCGAGCCAAGCATGATCATCCCGGGAAGTCGTAACCGCGTCGCATCCGAGACCGAGAGTGGACGAACGAGCGCAGCCGCACCAAGCGTCATCGTCGCGTTGTACGCAAACGACCCAACCACTGCTGCAACGGCGGCTTCGCTCGCTCCCCGGCGTGACGTGGACCACGCCAGAACAACGAGCTCAAATGCTGTCGCAAAACCGAGGATCGTCAGTCCGACCCGCGTTTGAGCATCCTGAACCTGAACGAGATGGCGGATTCCCTCAACGAGCAAAAGGCCGCCGCCTGCCATTGCCAAAACTCCGAATACAACAAGACTGATGTCCCTTCCAACTTGACGATCCGTTACCGTGCCGCGCAACTCTTTCGCCGCCTCCAGCTCCTCGGCCTCTCCAATCGCGGGCGGCGCGCCCTCGAGTCTCCAGATCACCGCGATATAGCAAAAGTAGAGCGCGACCAGAACCGCTCCTTCGAGGCGACTGACGTGTCCTCCCCAGACGTAAGCCACGCAAACCGCGCCAACTGGAAGGCCGAACAGCCCATACCAACGGACACGTACCCCAAAGGGAAGCGGCGAGATCCATGCGCCGACCCCGAGCGCAACGAGGCACATCGCTGCGTTTGCCCCAATGACATCACCGAATGCAAGCGCCGGCGCATGTCGAGCGCTTGCGATCATGCCTGTGGCAAGTTCTTCCGGTTCAGCTCCAGCGAGCAAGAGAGCGAGAGCGAATGCGCTGACACCAAGTGCGACGGCCGCTCTGCTCAAGTGCTCGGCGAACTCCTCGGCGCCCCAAACAATCACGCCGACTCCGACGGTCGACGCCAGAACCCAACCGAAGCTCGCCATCAGGGTTTCCTATCGTGCTGTTGCTTCTCTCGTCAAGAGCGCTCAGGTTTACGCGCTGGGTGAGCGATGGCGCTCCAGTCCGTCGACAACGCGCCACCACCGTCTTTTGAAAGATCCGACTCGCCGTGCACCTTCTTTTCGCGCAGATCAGCCATGATCACAGCCCCTCCGTCGAGGCGCATCTGACGCAAATGCAATCGATGATCCATATCGTGTCAGATGCTCGTTGCGAGCGACGCGATATCACGGGGCGCCATCCTGTTGTCCTATTTCGCTAATCTCCCGCAAACCGATGATAGTGTCCGCCCGATGAGTACTTAGCGTTGCGAACGACGGGAGCGGTCGGTGGGAGATCGGTCAGTAGGAGGACATTTGGCGACGCGAGAGATGGCGCTCTCAAAGGGCCAAGAAAACAAATGGCAGAAAGGGGACCGCGAGCAGCTCGCTGTGGTGGCATTCTCGCACGCCATCCAGCATTCATATATTGGAGTGCTCGGTATTGTCTACCCCTTCGCGCTGGTCAGCTTTCACTCGTCATACGCGGTACTTGGTGGAATCCTCGGCGTGGCCGGTGTGCTCGGTGGACTCCTCCAGGGCACCGCGGTTCTCGTCAAGCGGATCTCTTCCCGAGTCCTCCTCGGAGGGCAGAACCTCGGCATGGCACTGGTGAGTGTGCTCGGAGCCATCTCTCCCGGCATCGCCGTATTCGGGGCGGTCCGCGTCCTCGGAAATTTGGTGAGCTGGCCCCAGCACCCGGTGGGTGCCGCGCATCTGGTCGAAAGAATGCCGAACCGGCGAGGCTTTGCGTTGGCAGTGCACACCACTGGCGGCAACATCGGAACCCTCCTCGCTCCCCTCGCGGCGGCCGCGGTCATTACTGCATTTAGCTGGCGCTGGGCACTCGCCGGTGCAGGAATCGTCATGGCGCTTTGCTCAGTTGTGACCTGGACACGCGTGAAGGCTCCCCCGGTTGTGCCGGCAACTCCGGATACCGAAAGGACTCTGCCAGATTCGTTGCCAGATTCGGCCAATGCGCGCGCAGGGATGCATTCGGAGGAGCCGGTCCCCGTCGCCGCCCCGGTTTCGCTGCGTCAGGCACTTCGCCGCCGCAAGGCGATTGCCGTATTGATCGCAGGTGCAGTCTCTGGTGCAGGTCGTGGCGTTGGCGTTCTCACCACGTTCATTCCTGCCTACCTGCGAATAGGTCTCCACCAGCCTGCGTTGACCGTCGGAGCGATCACGGCCGTAGTCGCGACAGGAGCCGTTTTTGGTCCTGTCCTTGGCGGCCACATCTCCGACCGACTAGGGCGCTCTTTTGTCCTCTACATTCTCTATGGCCTTGGTGCCTGTGCCCTGGTGGGATTTGTACTCGTCGGCAATGACTTGCTTGCCCTGGGTTTCATCGGCCTTGCGGTCGGAGTCTTTTCATACTCCGAGCAACCTCTTCGGCAGGCCCTTTTTTCCGACTCGATGCAGGGGGTGTCCCCACGCCAAGCATTCGGCGCCTATTTCGCGATATCCCAGTCGATCGGAGCGGTCTGGATAACGATTCTCGGAGTGCTCGTCACCACCTCCGGATTTCGGGCCACGTTCCTCACGATGGCCGGATCGTTTATCGTCGCCGGATCGATAATCTTCTTCGGCTGTCACCGAGAGACGGCCCCACCTGTTGCGGTTGGGTCGTGAATACCTCTCGACGTAGTACTGCGGAGTTGTTTTGCGGCGGATTATTTCGATTCATCACCATGAAGATCTTGCCTCCGCGGTCGGTGCAGTCAACGTTGAAATGCACGCGTCCGCAATCCCTCCTTTGGAGGTGGCAGTTTCGGTGAAGTCGTGGGTTACGGAACTTCGCAGGCACAAAACGTGCACCTTTCTCTCAGTGCCGAGAAAGAGAAGACTGTGGGCTCTTCAGATTGAGTGAATATTCGCGGTACAGAGCATGATTTTTATATGTCACCACGTGATTGATCGGTTGCGCACTGTTCAAAACAGTCCTCCGGCGCGGTATCGTAAACCCGCACCTGATTACATTTTCCAATATAAGTAACGTGGTCGACAGGACCGACCCTTGGAGGGCCCGTAATCTTTTTGAGTAATGCGGACATTGCGGAACTGCTCGACATGAAGACGACACTCGAGGCACTCCAACTCGGCTACCGCGATCTCTAGGTGGGCGATGCAGCGTATGTCCCGAGGGTCGACATCTATGCCCCGAACACCAATCTCGACGAATACTACCGGTGGGGTAGCATGACCAGTGTCAGCAGAAGCAACGGCGTGGTCGCGGTGCGGATCAAGTCGGGCGTGCTGTCATGGCCGAGTGGTCAGACACAGGAGAAGTACTGCGTAGAGCCCGGCCTGTACTCAGGAATCATCCTTGCTTATTCGATCGAGAACGGCGAGCCCCTCGCGCTCATGCAGGACGGCTATCTCCAACATATGCGAGTCGGAGGAACCGCTGGAATCGGCACGGATCATCTCGCCCGGAGAGACTCGCGCCGTCTCGGTATCCTCGGTTCGGGAGGAATGGCACGCACCTACCTCGATTCGATTCGCCACGTTCGCGAGCTCGACCAGGTCTCGGTCTTCAGTCCAACGGCCGCTCATCGCGAAGCATTTGCACGCGAGGTCACGTCACGCTATTCCATCAACGTTGAGGCCGTCAACACCGCAGAGGAGGCTGTTCGCGACATGGACATCGTGGCGACCTGCACTGACTCGATCGTACCCACATTCGAGGGCGGATGGCTTGCACCGGGCACTCACATCGTGACGCTCAGCAACAAAGAGATCGGGGGGAAGGTCCTCGAAAAAGCCGATGTAATCATCGAGTCGGGTTATCCGACTCTCGTCGGGGAGAGCGAGCCCGGAATGACTCACGAGGTCGTCGGTGCGATCGCCTCCTACGTGATCGGCCAACCCGACGAACGAGCCCGTGTGCCGCGCAGCTCTCGAGTGCATAGAAGCGCTTTCCCGGTACTCTTTCCCTACGGCGATCCCGAAGGAACGCGAGGGCGCACCTCCGAGGAGCAGGTGACGCTCTTTTTCAACAATGGTACCCAAGGACTGCAGTTCGCATCGGTGGCTGGAAGCGTCTATCGCCTGGCAACCGAAAAGAGGTTCGGCGCCTCAATCCCTCTCGATTGGTTCTTACAAGACATTCGGGATTAAACGACTCCTTCGAGGCTGCTGTCGCTCAGGTCGACTGGACGAGGTCACAATCATCTCGGATGTTTCAGCTCCAAGCCATTGATCGCTCGCGATCGGCCAGTTACAGGTGCCATTGCCAAACACCAGTCTCTGCCCTTCCATCGGGCTGCGACTGGTGACCGGACTCTGGAGACAACAGACCCGTTTCGCTGATGGGCCCAAGAAACAGATGAGGACACGCGCGTACGGTCACACGATCGTCCCCGGCGCATCTGGCGATTAACGATATGCGTTAGGACGATTCGTTCGAGACATGGATTCTCGCGCTCTTTCCTTTGGCAATTCGACCCCGTGCGCATTGGTTACGGTGCTGAGTTGCACATGTGCCAGGGACGAGGTCCATTGTGGCATTGACCTCTGCGGCCAAGGGCACAGACCAGTGCTCACTCCCGCGCCCGCCCGGTTGTGTCATAGAAGAGGTGTTACTGCATGGTCTCTTGACGCAACTCTGAGTTCGAGCAACAGGTTTCGCGCGTAAGCGGCCGTGTTCATTCTGAATGCCCCCTTTGTCCTACAATACCTTTCGTCAAGGTAAAACCTCCCGGGACCAAGATGACGTTCGCGGCGCGAGACCTCGTCTTGGCATCAGCGACAAAGGCGTCGCAAAATTGTTACGGTGTTGCTGAACGATCCGGGTCGGTGACAGAAGAACCCGGGCGAAAGACGACACATCTCAACCAATGCGAGATCTCGGCTAATTACGGTGTTGCTGAGAGCGGGAGATTTGACGGTCGAAGTCCTTTTTTCCCGTATCGAGCTTGTCGATCTGTTCGAGTGAAGTGCCGACCGGATAACGCCCGATTGTCCGGTAACCGGGGTAACAGGCCGCGACGAGGGCAACGAAAGCGGCAACGATCGCGCCGGCTCCAAGCAGTGTGACTGTCACGCCGATCTCGTCACCGATCGCACCCATCGGCATCACCGAGATCGGCCGAATCGATTGGGCGATCATATACACGCCCATCACCCGTCCATAGTGACCAGGCTCAGTATTCATCATGATCATGCTCGAGTTGAGCGCCTGGTATGCGTCACCTGTCAGGCCCGCAATGAAAAGGAAAGGAATGGCGAAGGCGAGTTCGTCGCGTTGGGCAAAGACTGCGAAACCAGCAAGGGCCAATCCGAAACTGACCCCAAGCACAAGTTGCATCGTCGCCTTCTTCTCGTAGCGCGCAAGCGAAGCGACGAGGAGCGTCCCGACGAGCGAGCCAACCCCTCCTATGCTCAACAGCAAGCCGAGCAGTTTCGACCCGCCGTGCAGGGTACCGTCCGCGACTGCTGGCATGAGGTTGATGTATGGCATCCCGAGCGCGAGAGGCACGAAACCGAGGCTTATCAGGGCGAGAAGCGCAGGTCTCCTTCGCACATATGTAAAGCCTTCGCGAATGCTTGCAGACATCGTCTGACGCGCGCTTGTCGGCGCGCCCGGGTCTTTGACGCGCCGCGTGGAGAAAGCCACCCAAACCCAGCATCCAGCGATGAAAAAGAACGTTCCGCCAAGTCCAAAGTGTGGAGTCGCGATCAGTAGACCTGCTATTGCCGGGCCCGCGACCCGGGTCATGTTCATCCCTGCGTTGTTTAACGCGACGGCATTTGAAAGCAGGTGGCTCGTTCCGACGATCTGCGGCGTGTAGGCCTGGCGGGCTGGCATCATCAGGGCGAAGGCGACCCCCTGGAGGAGACCAAGCAGAACAAGCAGGATAACTGTCAGCTGGCCGGTGATATAAAGCACGCCGGTCAACAAGCTGAGAAGCGACATCGCGTAGCTTGTCCGTGTGATGACCCCTCGCTTGTCAAAACGATCCGCAAGCCAGCCGCCAACCGGCGAGAGCACAATGCGTGGCAGACCCGCCGCCAACGTGACGAGCCCGATTGCAAATGCGCTTCCCGTAAGTCGGTAGGCGAGGTAGCCTCGTGCCACCTGTTGGAATTGCATGCCGGACCACGATCCCATGAAACCAAACCAAAGAACACGGAAATCGCGCACCTTCAGCGATTCGAAGGTGGTATCGCGAAGACGTCGGAGAGATCCTCCCCGAGGTGCTGTTATTTCTGGTGCGCCCGTGTCCACACGTTCATCGACGATTGGATCATTCGCGACCATTTGTGTTTCTGGGGCTCTGTCCCTGCTGGAGGGGCGACGAGGAATGAACGGTCTTTGACGACTCAGCGCGACAAACCATCCCTTCTTTGCAAACGTTGTGGATGCACTAAATACTTAGACTAACAAAATAGATTCTCGTGTGAGGTCAACAGGCGACATGGCTGTTGACCCGTGGGAAAACGTCGGAGAGAGGACGGCGTTTCTTGCCTTCGGGGACAGGTGCGATTTCTCGAAGCGTTCTTCGGTCCAGCACACCCGGTCGAGGCGAAGGGCAGGACAACGGTGCAATGGACGACAAAGCTGGCATCGTCGCGTCCACGAACGACTCGTTGTCCTCGTGTTGCACCCGAGCACTACGATCATCTTTGACATTGACACACGATGTCACGAGTCCACCAACGAAGTCAGTCGGCTCCAAACTTCAGGGCATCAAACACAAGATTCCCGCATAACTCGCTCAGGCTCTCACCGGTAGATCCTCTGACAAATCGAACGTATCGGACACCCCGGACTTACGCGAAGACGTGATTGTCACCGTATGACGCGGGCCGCATTTGGTAAGAGATCCACTCGCAAGCCCGACAAGGTTGTTAACACAGCCATGGAGGTTGTCCCGTTCAGTCGTGGAATTTGAGTTGGTTACGGCTGTGAAACATTAGGCTATCGGCGGCTGTGAAACAGAGGTGGACGTGTTACCAACTTGACGACCGGTGAGGTGAGATGTGCTGGTAATTGACAACGACAAGGTTGCCGAGTTGTTAAAAGTGGAGGACGTGATAGAGGTCCTCCACGAGTCTTACGTTGATCTCGCAGCAGGTGCGGGCATATGTAGGCCGAGAATTGATATGCGCATTCCGACCGGCGATGGTGAGTCGGTCTATCAATGGGGCACCATGGAAGGGGGCTCGGCTCGCACTGGTTACTTTGCGATTCGTATGAAATCCGACATTCTTACGGAGATCGAGCGCGACGGTAATCGTACTCAGGAGAAGTACTGCACTCAGCCTGGCACCTTCTGCGGTTTGGTTCTCCTTTTCTCCGTGCGGAATGGCGAACCACTTGCTCTTATCAATGACGGCGTTTTACAACATATGCGTGTTGCCGCTGATTCAGCGATTGGTGTCAGATACGGGGCGAACGAATTCGCACCAGTCCTTGGAATGATTGGCTCGGGCGGTATGGCTCGCAGCCACGTTGAGGCGGTTTTAACGGTACGGGATGTGAAACGCGTTCAGGTCTATAGTCCAACGAAGGCAAATCGGGAGCGATTTGCGGATGAAATGAGCGAGACGTTTGGCTTGGAGGCGATCGCCGTCAACGAACCAGAAGACGTATATCGGGGCGCCGACATCATTTCGGGGTGCACTGATGCAGTCGGTCCGGTGGTCCAGGGACTGTATCTGAATCCAGGAACTCACGTAACGTGCATCGGTGGACGTCCTGATACGGATGCGTTCGCGCGTTTTGACCGATGGTTACGCCTTGGCGATGCGACAATGCCGCACAGCAACCCTGCACTTGCCACCCGGGACGAGTCTATTTCCTACATAGCAAACGACGATGACCCGGTCTGGCAAAAACACCGGCACAGCAATCGCTCTTGGCGTCCACCAACGGATGGATCACGGGTCATATCGCTTTGCCAGATATTAAACGGAGAGGCCTCGGTCCGAAACGGGGAAAATGACATTACGTTCTCGGAACGGGGCAACTCCCAAGGTGCCCAGTTCCATGCAGTTGCCGGTCTGATCTACGAGAAAGCACGGGCAGAGGGCATCGGGAGGGAGATTCCCACGGATTGGTTGCTCCAAGACATCCGGGACTGAATCGGTCACACAGGATCTGGATCTCAATCCTGATGATTTGGCGGTCACCCACGGCCGAAGAAAAGTTGTGGGCAGCAGTGGCGAACAAGGGGGATTTACTTTGAGTACAAATCAAGAGTCGCATCGTGGCCAATGGCCGAAGGGTCCTTTAACGTTGGCTGTTGCACATTACGACCGACACCTTCCCCTGATCGAAGGCGAAATATCAATTCCGGGGGGCGAGCTTCGTGTATTGGTGGTGGGCCAAAACGAAGAATGTCGCGACGGCAGTCACCGTCACTCACGGATGTTAAACGACGAAGAGTTTGACGTTGCCGAGGTGTCATTCTCCTCCTATCTCATGGCAAGAGATCGAGGAGCTCCGTTTGTCGCGATTCCCGTCTTTCCACGCCGTCTGTTCAGCATGTCGCAGATGTGGGTAAGAAAGGATTCGAGGATCCACACTCCTGCCGATCTGATCGGTAAATCGGTAGGACTGAACTCCTTCCAAACGACATTGTCGGTACTTGCCAAAGCAGATCTTGGTCGCTCGTACCAGGTACCGTGGCGTGAAATCAAATGGTTCACGGCACGTGATGAGACGAGGTCATTCGAGCCAAATCCCAAGTTGCACCTCGATCGGTTGCCTGACGGTGAAAACTTGACAGGCGGGCTGCTTTCTGGATTTCTAGATTGTGTGATGGTTCCCCATCCACCCCAACTCTTCTTGGAAGATAGCCGGGTCCGAAGACTCCTCGATGATCCTGTCGCGGAGGAATCGAATTATTTCAATAGACATGGATACTTCCCGATCATGCACGTCGTGGCCTTTCACGAGGAGGTGCTCGAAAAGTCGCCGGAACTCGCATCTACTCTGTTCGCAGCTTTTGAACGATCGGGCGAGATAGCTCGGAACCATTGGAATGATCCCAACTGGTCTTTCCTCGCATGGAGCTGTCATTGGTTTGAACATCAACAACAGTTGCTTGCGTTAGACATTTGGCCAAACGGAATAAAGAGGAATCTCGAAAATATCCGGTGGTTCATTGATCAGTCACTTGACCAGGGACTTATCTCGCGAAGTTACGATCCATCGGAGCTGTTCCACCTAAGTACTTTCGAGACGTGACACGACCAGCTCCTGACAGAACTCCGTGTGAACGCCGGTAGGCAGATCATTCATTTCACCTCTTGGTCCAATATGTGAGCGAGGCTGCGCGCATCAGCGCGAGTGCAAGGGCAATCGCAGATTTGCAATAGGGATGGCAAATTGAAGTAGCTGCGGATCCTTGGACAACTGGATGGTCGTGCTAAGCAATGAACAGGCTGTGTTGCCAGGTTCAAACAGTCCGTTGGTTGCCTTGTGCCAAGCGCCGTTGATTACTACATCAGACGGATCAAGACCGGTGCCCCAGTCAGAGACTGCAATCGCTCCAGCACGCAGAGGTTTAAAATCCGCGCGCTCTCCCACTCGTCGCGTCGTCCTGGCAGGTTTAAGCCCAAGATTCTCAATATCTTGCTGCAACATTCCAACTGCACCCTGTGACGAGCCGGGTGGGAGTTCCAAGAAAACAGGCACGATGCGAGGTTGGGGCCGATGACAACCCAACGGATGACTGTCCACATGGACTGGAAGTTATTCCTCCATCGTTGAGAAAATTGCGCCGACGACACGTTGTTGAAGTTCAAGCATGGACAAAGAACCCCCAGTTCGTCGTTGTTGCAGTGGACGATCTTCGATTTATTCTCCAATGGCGCGCCCTCTTGAGACCGACTTGCCCGGGAATTTGCAACGCTGGTGCCTTCGGAGAGGTATTACACTTTGTGGGGTACGAAGGGTTCTGCCGACATTTCTGCCTTTGGCAAAGTTTTGCAGCCCTGCTGGTCGACGATACCGGCACGCGTACCGAGCGCGGGTGTGACCGCGATCGGGGCACACCTCGCCAGTCGTCTCCCCTATCGAACGCAGAGAGGCATGTAATGTTGAACGAGGATATTGAACTGATCACGCGCGTTGGAGCGGGAACCCCGATGGGCGAGATGCTGCGTCGATACTGGATCCCGGCGATGCTCGCTGAGGAGCTTCCCGAGCCCGATGGAGCACCGAAAAGGATCCGACTGCTCGGTGAGGACCTCGTCGCGTTCCGCGACACCTCGGGACGTGTCGGCATCATGGACCTGCACTGCCCGCACCGACTCGCCTCGCTCGCGCTGGGGCGAAACGAGGAGGGTGGGATCCGCTGTCTCTATCACG
>DATKRV010000067.1:0-15338 GCA_035532075.1 Acidimicrobiales bacterium
GGCCTGGCAATCCCTATTTGAAGGGTGCGCTCGGCGTTGCCGCAATGTCGGTATCGCGTAGCAAGAACACGTACCTGACGGCGAAGTTCCGGCGCATCGCGTCGCGGAGAGGACCAATCAAAGCCATCGTCGCGCTTGAACACGCCATGCGCACCGCGATTTGGAACATGCTCGACACCGGTGCGTGCTACAGCGACCCAGGCGAGGATTACTTCACCCGTCTCAATCCCGACCGAGCAAAGAGCCGTGCACTCGATCAACTTCACAGGATGGGTTACGCCGTTACTCTTGAACCCCTGGCGGCAGCTGGATAGTCCGGGGAATCTTCGCGTCAGTGGATCGATAGGTAGAGCGGTAAAACCTCCTGCCAGAATAAAGCCAACAGATGGTCTTTTGAAGGAGAGCAGTGGCTGGGAGTATGCGAAAGGTCCGCGAGCCCGATGTTTGGCAGCTGCGCGTCTTCATCGGCCGGGATGCGAATGGAAAAACCATACATAAGCATCAGGTTTTCCATGGATCGAAACGCACCGCGGAGCGTGAACTGGCTCGACTGGTTTGCCGAGCAGGAGGCGACACCAGCATCAACTCTTCCCATAACGACGCGATGGGGTCCAGATACGACGATCAACGACGCGATTGGCGCTTGGAGGACGAACGGCTGGGACGACCTCTCCCCATCCACCACGCGACGATATGAAAGCATCATCAAGGTCCACATCGCGCCGACAATAGGGAGGCGGCGGATCGCAGAGCTCAGCCCGTATGACGTGGAGACGTTCTTTCGAAATCTCAAGAGCCTGGGGCTCTCTCGTTCAAGCGTCCGCCAGACACGCGCCATCTTGGCCCGAGCCTTTCGCCTAGCACGTCGCTGGAGCGGGAATACGCTCCCGAACCCGATTTCGGAGACAGAACTTCCAGTCTGGTCGCTCAATGAACGGCCCTCGGTGCGATCTCCGACCCCCCAAGAGGTGCGAGCGCTGATGCGCGAATCAAAAACTGGCGATCTTCACCTGAACTGCTTCCTCCGAGTCATTGTCGCGACTGGAATGAGAAGAGGAGAGGCCTGTGCACTCCGGTGGTCTGACATCGACTGGGAAGACTCGACGATCCGAATCGATGAATCGATCGTCGCGGACAAGGGCCACGCGAGCATCAAACTTCCAAAGACGAGCGCAAGCATCCGATCTGTTGCAGTCGATACTGGAACTCTAGAGACACTTTCGCTCCTTCGAGTCGAGCAAGGTCATCTTGCCGAGGTCGCAGAGGTTGAGATTTCTCTGGAAGGATTCGTATTTTCTTACGAACCGGGAGGTGCGGCCCCTCCGTATCCGGACACGCTTTCACGTGGATTCATCGAACTTCGCAAACTCGCAGCCGTAGCCCCGGGATATCCATCTACATTCACTCCGACACTTTCAAGCCACCATCCTCGATCCGATAATTTCAGAGCGTCAGAAGCAGTCGCGCCTTGGATGGTCGACCGCTCACATGGCTCGTCACTACACGGATCCGATCAACTCTGAAGATCGGCGAGCCGCAGCGCACATCGCAATGATCATCGAAGTGATGAGGACCTCGATACCTTGTGACCTACGGATAAGACTCCGATCGGCGGAGGAAGGTCTAGGGCGACCGGAGACAAGCCTCTCTCAGCATCTGCCGCACCTCGAACATCTCTCGTTGTCGTTGGTGAGCGAAGAAGACCTCACCGGGGTTGTTCCAACCGATGCCGACGAACTCATGGTTCGGCATCGGTCGGTCGGAGTCATCCCCACCGAAGAACTGTTGACGGCGGTCCTCTTGCCACTGCGCGCGTCCGTAGAGCCGGGCGAGATTGCGACGGGTGGTGATTGTCACCCGTCTCCAGAGCTCTGGGACAAGAGCATTGAAAAGGACCGCTCCCGTGTAGTCATAACAATCGGGACAGAACGGCTCTCCAATGATCTTGTCGTACTCCCCATGGGTCATCGCACAGCTTCGCTTTCGACCATGAACACAGGGACCCTTCGTGCCAGGACGACAGGGAAGGATCCGTCCATTTCGCGAGACACTCCGGTGCACGGCACCAAACGATGGTGCAGTAAGGGTCGCGAAGACAACTGGGTGAGATCTGATCTCCTCGGGGATCCCCTTCCCGCCATCGAGGCCTGCGAGCACGAGCACCCGTGCGTCCATCCGGTAACGATTGGCACAGGCACGCCAGCGCGTTGATCGCCGGTTGCCACAGGCTTTGAAGTACTCAGTACTCGCTCTCGAGGTCGACGATTTCAACCGAACTGGCTCTCGACACCACGAACACGACCGTCCGCGTTCCTCGAAACCCTCCCAGCCGCCTTTCGACCCGTACGTCTCAATGACACCCTCGAGCACTGCTTGATCGACGATCGTTCCCATGGCCACCAGCTGAACTCATCGACTTACTGGTCGAACTACCGGATCTCTGTTGCCAGATATGGATCCTTGACACGCACTGAGACCTACTCATACGCGCTGCAACAGTTGAAGAGGTCCCCCTGGACCTTCAGCCTTGGGGGCGGGACCTCACTTTAATCAGTTCATTGATATTGAAGACGAGCTGTGAGAAGTTTCTATAAGGGATCAAGGGATGCGACAACATCCTCGCGATCCAAGTACGGAAGGTCCTCAAGTACTTCGTTGATATCCCGTCCAGCAGCGAGCCGTCCCAATACCGCTGAAACCGGCACACGCGGGAGTGCTAGGGCCACCCTGCAGCAACGCGGCGCTCACCCCCTAATATATGGTACGATATCTCGTACAAGTATAGGAGGTAGAAAGTGGCACTTACTGCGAGCGAGGCGAGAAAAAACCTCTTTCCGCTGATTGAAAAGGTAAACGACGATCATCAGCCAATCGAGATCACATCGAAGCGCGGAAATGCTGTCTTGATTTCACGGGCTGATTACGACGCGCTGAGCGAGACTGCTTACCTCTTAAGGGCTCCTGCGAACGCCCGGAGATTGCTCGAAAGTCTCACCCAAGCGCAAAACGGCGAACGAGAAGTACACGAGCTCGCGTAATGCGGCTGGTATTTACGCCGCATGGCTGGGACGACTACCTCTACTGGCAGTCAACTGATAGAACGACGCTAAAGCGTCTCAACCGTCTTCTTGAGGCAACGGTACGCGATCCAGCGTCAGGTCTCGGAAAACCCGAACAGCTGCGGCATGTCCTCCAGGGATGCTGGTCACGGAGAATTGACGAAGAACACCGACTTGTCTATCTCATCGACGGCCAGGACATAGTTGTGTTGCAAGCAAGATTCCATTACCAACGATGATGGCAATTCATGCTCAGCGAGTTCCAATTTGGTGTTTCCGATCGGCAGGACGCATTCCGGAGTTGGCGTCGTTTGCGAGAGATAGACGAGAAAAAAGCCAACACGCGAGCCAACAACATCCGTCCCAACCCATTTCCCAGAGTTGCAGTGCGTCGCAAATTTGATTCGGCTGATTCCTTGAGCTGCGATTTTGCAATCCGCTGCGACTGACTGCTACCCGTTGACACCACCTCGCAAGGCCTCATAATCCCTTGGTCGAGGGTTCGATCCCCTCCGGCCCCACTCATTGCCGACTTCGCGGGACTCGAACTCCTTCGTGACCTTCTTGGTCCGCGGTTCCGGGCGGGCATCGTCCTTAATCTCGGAACACGCTCCTTCTCTCATGGCGACAGGATTTTCGTAGTGCCGGTCGATGCACTGTGGAAGTCGTATCCCCACGCGTGACCTCACCGCGATCAGCTGGGCTTGTCAACGGATACATCACCGAAGTTTCTATAAGTGATCCAGAGAAGACCAAATTTCGCCAGGCAAAAGCTTCTACTAGGCCGGGGGAGTAACTGTCGCGTCCTCGCCGCCCGATGCGAGCAGAAGTGTTGAGCCGAGAAAACACGGACTTAGAGCCCATTGCGCTCGCAATAGACGACTACAGACCAGCCTCTGCGTTCCTAGTCAAGTTTGTAACGGCACGCAGAGCAATTACTCAACTCAGAATATCCAAGTAACTGCCAACTTACGCTGACTTTATCAGTATCTGAGCCGAGCGAGGCTGCCCTTATGTCTGCGTTCTTCGTAGCGACACAGTCAGAGACGTTCTTCAGTACCGCCGCGACGAGCGATGCCGTCGCCTACGCGGTGTCCACTGGACGTGCTCGCAGACTTGGACCTCGCCTATATACGCGGACCGTGGTGGATGCCGAAGAGGACATCTGTCGTCGCAACTGGGCGGCAATAGCGGAAGGATACTTTCCCCACTCGATCATCAGTGGTCGTACCGCCTTCTTGTTCAAGCCATCGGAGGATGGTTTGATCTTCTTGACCGCATCGCAGTCGAGAGACGTCCGAGTTCCCGGACTACGGATACGTGCGCAACAAGGCCCGAGTCTCCAGGAAAGGGATATGCCGTTCATGGGGCTTCCGTTATTCATGAGCTCGCGGCCCCGAGCTTTCCTTGACAACTTGAAGCCCTCGCGGTCATGTTCTGGAGCAGTCACCCGAACGCTGAGTAGGGCGGAGCTGGAGGAGGCGCTGGAGGATTTCGGGCGGTACGACGTGGAGAACCTGAATCGCTTGCGTGACCAAGCGAGAGGACTTGCGAGCTCACTTGACGGCGAACGGCGGTTCGCAACGCTTGATGGACTTTTTGGTGCGCTGCTTCACACCAAAGACGTGTCGCTCACGAGTCGACCCGCCAAGGCGAGAGCAGCAGACGTGCCGTACGACCCGCGCCGCATTGAATCATTCGAGCAACTCGCTTCGAGTCTGCTCGCGTCCGGTCTCCCGGGCATCCGCGAGAACCCGCACAGCGACGTCAGTGTGCTCGCGTTCTACGAGTCGTATTTCTCCAACTACATCGAGGGGGCCGAGTTCACCGTTCAGGAGGCCCGGGAGATTGTCTTCGAGGGGTTTGTGACACCGGAGCGTCCGAAGGACGCCCACGATATTCTCGGGACGTATCAGCTAGTGTCCGATCCGCATGAACGGGCAGGTGTACCGGCTACCGCCGACCAGTTGGTTGTCATCCTGGGCAGTCAGCATGGGGCCATGCGCCGAGAACGGCCCGAGGTTCGACCGGGTCGCTGGAAGAACCGCAACAACCGTGTCGGCGAGTACGAGTTCGTGGATCACACGCTCGTTGAAGGGACGTTGCGAGAAGGGTTCCGCATCTACGCGTCGCTCCCACCCGGCCTCGCCCGCGCTGCCTTCGCGATGTACCTCGTCTCCGAGATTCATCCGTTCGCCGATGGCAATGCATGCATGGCCCGGATCGTCATGAATTCGGAACTGAGTGTTGCCGGCGAGCATCGAATCATAGTCACCACACATGACCGTCGTGTCTATCTCGCCGTTCTGCGTGGATTAGGCTTGAACACGAACATCGATTCGTACATACGCGTGCTCACGATGCTCCAGCGAAGAACCGCCGAGATTGATTCCTCCGTGCTTGAGGTTGCACAAGACGCCCTCACGAAGGCGTCGGCCTACGTCGACCCGGATCGGGACGCGAACCCATTCGGAGTCCACTTTGATATCGCAACGGCAAAGCTGCCCCGGAGGTAACGACGGGACAAGCCCAAGGCAACCCGACCAAGGCGGCTGAGATCCAGTCAGGCCGACATCGGGTTCGTCAACGGACACATCGTCGAAGTTTCGATACGGATCAATGGGTAACGCGATTCGTAGCTGGTTCCAAGGCGAAACTCAGGATGAAATCAGACTTATCGCGCACAATGTATGCATGCCAAATTTGAGTGAACCAATATCGACCAATCAAGATATGCAAGCCATCACATTTCGAACTCATCTGGATTGTGCCAGGCTTGATGCGATCTATCGAAGTTCCGCGGCGCGCTTCGGGTTGACGTATACAACCTTTGGCTTGGTGTACGCGAGTAATCATTAGTACCACTGGGCAGACGAATTTGCAGCGAGATAGGCGGTCGGCCTTCCGATCCTCATCTACAGCGATACCGCGGGTTCACGACGGGACCGACCTGCGATGCGCTGACTGCGGACGTAATCCTGCTGGTCAAGGCCTCAGGCGACGCGAGCTTCTTTAGCGTGGGCTGAGTTGTTTTTATGGAGAGCACATTCAATTCTCAACGCAAACACCTCATCGGAAAAGATGAATGGGACGGAAAGTTTACGTTGAATGTCAATGATTCGATCCGGCTAGCCGATCAGCGCACCGCTGCCGCGATGTTGGGATCTCCCATTGCCTCAAGCACGTCGTCGATGAAAAATACATCGGCATACTTGTGGTGTAGATCGAAGAGCGACACTTTATGACTGACCTGGCTTCGATCGAAGCAGCAATCTGCAACGACGACCACGTGGTAACCGAGCGAGTAAGCGTCAACGACCGAAGCACGCACGCACCCCGAGGTGGACTCACCGACAACTATCAGGCCGTCAACCTTCGCCCGTTGCAGATCAGCATTGAGACTAGTGCCGAAAAATACGCTCGCACGGTCCTTTTCGATGAGTGAATCTCCATCTTCAAAGAACCCGTCCATTATTTCAAGATCGTCCGATGAATCGGCCTCGCCGACCTGTCGCATCGTCGGGCGCTTGGAAGCATTCCGTTCGAGACGCCCCGTACTGAAAAAGACCGGCGCACCCTTGTGCCTCGCGACAGAAAGTAACCGCATCGTAGGTTCCCTACATTCCCACGCATACCTTCCACACGAGCTTGGATACTCCTGGGTCACCTCCAGAAGATCTCGGCTACCACCGCGATAGACCCGTTTGTAGAGATCGATCGCAAGGACTGCGACATTCTCGCTGACATAACGAGGACGTTGGTAAGCCGAATAGAGGGCTCGTGTCGGCTGATCGATCATGGAGTTCCAGATCCCGTCGACGCATTTTCCATCGCTCTCCGTCATATCCGCCTCTCCAAACCAGTCGCGAAAGCTCCTGTAGAATACCAATCGATCTTTACAGGGTCGTCATTGTTGATGATTAACAAGCCATTCCTACCATGATCCCAAATAACGACTCTTCCATCAAGATCTCACGAACATGGCCGAATGCGTCATGACGACCGCAACGAGAGGCATCTGGCGGGCCGGGCGCAAGGAGAGCGCCATGGCAGACAGTTCACAGTGCATCGCGCGCTCGGTCATCGCGCGTCACCGTACATGATCGAAAATACCGTTGACCTGCAGCTTCATGATCGCCAATCATCTGCGTTATTTCGCATGGACGACCGATTCATAAGGACACCCTGGAAGCAACGATTCGGCCTCGGATGAGTCGATCTTTTCGAGATGAGCTCTGTACCTCAGCCAAGGCGACGATCCGCGCAAGGCGATTGCCCCTCGACCCGGTGAATCGATAGCGCCGGTTCGAGGCGAAATTCCAACGCTACGTTGTCAAGCAGCAGATCAGCGCGCGAGTTCAGCAGCCAAAGGAAGCTCGGCCCTCTCGCGTCGGCCCGGATTCCAGATCTCGGTAATCTCGCTCGAATTCGCTACCACACCAAAGGACTTCGCGATCCGCTGAAGCGCCGCCTCGTGACGCTCCAGCGACACAGATCCGCAGCAGTCAGAGACGACGGTCGCCAGATAGTCAAGACACATCGCGTGGCGAAGCGTCGTTTCCACGCACACGTCAGTCATCACCCCCGTCATGATGGCGGCCTGTCTGCCGAGAGACTTCAAGATCGAATCGAGCTCAGTTCCGATGAACGCGTCATAGCGGTGCTTCACGACGACGAAGTCACCGTCTTTCGGTCCAACCCGGAAGAACTCTGCACCTTCGGTACCGGGTTTGCACAGTTCTTGCTCGTAGGACTCAAGCGACCCGTGGCGCCAGCGCCAGGCGAGGGAATCCGAATCCAGATCGTGAAGCGTCTGGATGAAGATCACCGGAATTTCAACCGAGCGTGCCTCGCTAATCAAGCGCTCAAGCTGGATGCTCATCATTTCCATGGCCGCGTCCTGTTCGGAGCTCGAGCCGGAGGCACGACAGAAATCATTCTGGACGTCCACGACCACGAGCGCCGCGCGCGAGGGATCAATGCGATAGGTAAGGTCCCCAAAATTCAACTTCCGCCTCCTTGTCGTCGTTCGTGGGTGACAGGTTCCACTGTTGCATATTTGCGCATCGCGCGCTAGACGTCATTGGGTCTGTTGTCAATGTCACAGGTGAACCCGGAGAACGTGCCGAATTCGTCCGTCTTTCTATCGAGATTGGCGCGGAACGTGACAAAAGAGTGTCGGGACCTCTCCAAAATGTCCCCGTAGACAGCGCAATTTTGATCTGTGAGTATTTCTCATAAAGGATCGATAAAGAACCGCATCGGAACCATTGCGAAGATATCCAAGGGGGAAGGAGGCGCAGTCCGTTGGAATGGTCTGATTGGTCACTCATGCGAGATGATGATTGACAACCAGAATGTTAGGGCCTGCAGGAGCTCCAACCTACCGACACGACGTTGCAACGCAACCGTCTCGACTCACCGGCTGTCGAATAGCCGGTGACCGAACTTAAGACTTTCGATGAGATAGAGAACAGGAGATCAAGTTATGAGGTTCGATTATCACGAGCAGCAAGAGATCACTCGCCCAATGCGGGAGCTCTCAAAGGCCGCGGGATCGGGCACGCTCGAACCAAAACTTCTTGAAATTATTAAGGTGAGAGCCTCTCAGTTGAACGGCTGCGCGCACTGCCTTGAAATGCATACGAAAGAGGCTCGTGCAATGGGTGAGTCGGACGACCGTCTTCATCTCGTCGCCGTATGGCGAGAGGCGCCTGTCTTCAGCGAGCGTGAACGGGCCGCCCTTTCGTGGTGTGAAGAACTCACATTGATCTCCGCGCGAGAGGTTCCCGACGAGCTCTACGATGAGGTACGTCAATACTTTTCTGAAGAGGAAATGTGGCGGCTCACGCTCGCGATCGTCGTGATCAACAGTTACAACCGACTGGCGATCGCAACCCGTGCACCCGTTGGCGACTACGTGCCTCGGAAGATCTCCAGCTCCTCGAAATCATGACCGGGTCCACGTTGAAGGCAACGCTCGTCGAAAAAGCACGGTTACTGCTCGACGCCCACCATGGCCCCAATCCCCTTGTCTTGCCGAATATCTGGGACGTTGCCTCAGCACGTATTGTGGCCGAGGAGGGGTTCCCCATAATTGCGACGTCAAGCAAAGCGATCGCTGGCGTGCTCGGTACGCGCGACGACGACTCAAGCAATCCCGACGTCATCTTCGACTTTGTCGCGCGCATCGCCCGTTCGGTCAGTTGCCCGGTAACGGCAGATCTTGAGGCGGGCTACGGTTTGGCGCCAACGGAGTTTGTCGAACGCCTCCTTGACGCCGGGATTGTTGGGTGCAATCTCGAAGATTCGGACCATCACGGAGGTGATGTTCTCGTTGACTCGACGGTCCAGGCGATATTTCTCGCCGATGTTCGAAAAGCAGCGACAAAACTCGGGGTACACATCGTGATCAACGCCCGCATCGACAGTTTCATCCGACGGGTGGGCGACGAACAGCACCAGCTTGAAGAGGCGATTCGGCGCGGCCTCCTCTACCTCGAGGCAGGTGCTGACTGTGTCTACCCAATCGCTCTTGTCGATCGAATCCGGATTGCACAGCTCACCACAGCTCTGCCCGGGCCCGTCAACATCACCGCTCGCCGGGGCGGTCTCAGTTTTTTTGAACTCGGCGCCCTCGGCGTACGCCGGATCAGCTTTGCCTCAGGGATCTTCCAGCTCGAGAACGATCATTTGCGCGTGGCTGTTCATCGATTATCTGAATCAGCTGACCCAGAGGCTCTCTGGCAAGAACTGTCCTCAGAGATCTGATTCCCACTCGCGCCCGTGGGACGCCCGGCCAGACTCTGGACACGAAGTGAAGCTGTCCACAACAACGTTGTGAATGAGACGCGCCAACCGGCCCGCGACGAGGTGGAATCATGACCGAACAATCTGCGAAATATCTATTCGGTGCCGACGAACAGGCTCGCGCCGATGCTGTCGAAGATCTGTGTAATGAACATACAAAACAACTGATTCAAGCTCTTGGCCTCAAGCCGGGAGCGCACCGTCTCGAAGTCCGTGAGGTGGTGGTTCGATCACGTCCTGGCTGCGCGAGGTAGTCGGGGAATCGGGCCAGTTCGTGGCAACGGACATCGATGTACGGTCCTCGAAGGCCATTTAGACAGATGCGAACCTCCAAATTCGCCGCCATGACGTCGTTCAAGATGCACTCGAAGTCGGAAGTTTTGATCTCGTGCAGGCAAGACTTGTGCTCGAGCACCTGCCAGACGGTGATGCTGTGCCTGCGAATCTTGTACTCGCGCTCTGTCCCGGCGAGTGGATCGTTGTCGAGGATATTGATTATGTATCCGGAGTGCCGATGAGTGATCTTGGCGCGAGAGAACATGAACACACGAAATCAGTACGTTGACGCGATACCGCGCCGGCGCAATTGCGCACTTTCTGAATCGATAGCCCCCCAGGAAATGGTATTGACCATGATCGTCGGTAACGAAAGCGGGAGATATTAGGCTCGATCGCCGCGTCGTTGATAACGCAAAATCAGCACTCGAAATGGCCATACGTAGACGTGTTTGGTTCAGAAGTCTGCATCAAAGGAGACCTCTCCCTCTATGCCCGTCTGATACGCAGAGACAGTGCGTTCAAAGAAGTTCGTATGTTCCGACACATCTTGAAGCGTCATGAAGTCGAGCGGATTACTCACGGCAAAAAGCTTGCCAATTCCAAGTCGCGACAGGCGCTGATCGGCGACGTACTCAAGATACTGCCTGACATCTTTCAGTGATAGCCCAGAGATTCCTTCTGCGAGGACATCTTCGGCGAAGGCTGCCTCGACATCTACAGCATCACGCATCATATTTCGAATTCTTGAGACGAGTTCTGGATCGAATAATTCCGGTTCTTCGGAACGAATAACATCCACTGCTGCGAAGGCAAAATCCATGTGCCCACTCTCGTCACGGAACACCCAATTGGTTCCTGCCGCGAGTCCATTCAATAGTCCCTTTGAACGCAGAAAATAGACATACGCAAACGCCGCAAAGAAGAAAAGCCCCTCTATGCAGGCTGCGAAGCAGATGAGATTGAGCAAAAACGTACGCCGATCCTCCAAGGTCTCGAGACGTTCGAGCTTGCCGATACCGTCCATCCATCGAAAGCAGAATTCTCCCTTCGCGCGTATCGAAGGGATATTTTCAATCGCGGCGAATGCCTCGGCACGCTCGGCAAGATCCGGCACGTATGTGTCGAGAAGCGTGAGGTAGAACTGCACGTGTTGCGCCTCTTCAAAGAGTTGCCTTGAGAGAAAAAGCCGCGCTTCGGGGGAGTTGAGATGTGTATAGAGATTCAATACGAGATTGTTCGCAACAATCGAATCTCCGGTCGCAAAGAACGCAACAAGGCGGCGTATGAGGTGTTGCTCCGACGGCAAGAGCCGCTGTCGGAGGTCCACGAGATCGTCCGTCCAATCGACTTCTTCTACACTCCAAGTATTTCGTATCGCCGCTTTATAGCGCTCATAGAAATCTGGATATCGCATGGGCCGCAGTGTGAGATCCAGACCAGGATCGAGGATTGCACGCCGACTATCCAGGGATGCTGGGCGTTGTTCCCCAACGGAATCCGGCAGTTCAAAATCCGAAACATCCAGCCCGCTGAGCGCGGTCATTCGCAGGCCTCACAATGATCGGGGTTTTCGAGAGAGCATGCAATGGCTACGTCGGCCGGTAGATCTGAATCGCCGTTCAATGGGCTGACCGCCGCGCTCACCTGTTCAGCAATCGTGGTCTTGGTTATGCGCGTCGCGGGGCGCGATCGAAGATAGTAGGTAGTCTTCAGCCCTTGCTTCCATGCATACATATACATCGATGACAGCTTTCCGATGTTTGGCGACTCGACGAAAAGATTCAGCGACTGGCTCTGGTCGATGAACGGTCCGCGAGCTGCCGCGAGGTCTATAAGGGCCTTTTGTGGAATTTCCCAGGCGGTTCGATACAGATGTCGCACATCCTCGGGAATACGTGAAATCTCCTGGATCGATCCCTCGGCACGCTTGATCGCATCGCGCATATCGTCATCCCACATATTGAGACGTTGCAACTCTCGAACGAGATAGGTGTTGATCTGTAGGAATTCACCCGACAGCGTCTCTCGTTTGAAGAAGTTTGAGATTTGGGGTTCGATCGCCTCATAACAGTTCGCGATGGAGGCGATCGTCGACGTGGGTGCAATTGCGACAAGCAGTGAATTCCTAAGGCCGTACTTCGAAATCCGCTCCTTCAGCGACGCCCACCGCTCCACATCAGCAGGAATTTTGCCCCACAGGTCGTACTGCAAGACGCCGCCATGAGATCTCGTCTCGCCAAAGGCCGGATGGGAACCAGAGAGTTCTGCCAACTCGGTGGATCTCCAAAGAGCGTTGAAGTAGATCTCCTCGGCAAATCGCGCCGATACCGTCGTGGCCTCGTCGGAATCAAACGACAGGCCAAGACGGAACAGGGCATCTTGTAGACCCATCTCCCCGATACCGATAGGTCGCCATCGGGCGTTGGAGCTTGCAGCTTCAGGCGTTGGATAGAAGTTGATATCGATAACACGATCGAGAAAGGTGACCGCGGCCCGCACAGCTCTCCCCAGGCGGTCTAGCGCGAGTTCACCATTTTCAACAAAATGGCCCAGGTTGACCGATCCAAGGTTGCAAACGGCAGTCTCATCTTCACTCGTGACCTCAAGGATCTCGGTGCAAAGGTTTGAAAGATGCACCACCGACCTGCCTGTTCCTGTCTGATTGCAAAGCTCGTTGGATCGGTCTTTGAACGTCATCCAACCATTCCCGGTCTGAGCCAGCGTGCGCATCATCCTCGCGTAAAGCTGTCGTGCGGGAATTTGGCGTTCGTAGAGTTCATCGTGCTCCGCGGCGAGATAGGCATTCCGAAAATCATCGCCATAAAGGTCACAGAGTTGTGGAACCTTCTTAGGATCGAAGAGCGACCAGAGAAAATCCTGCTCAACACGCTCCATGAACAGATCCGGCACCCAGTTTGCAAGATTGATCGTTCGAGCGCGACGGGCTTCGTCGCCCGTATTGTCACGAAGATCCAGGAAGTCTTCGATGTCGGCATGCCAACTCTCAACGTAAACACACGCGGCACCTTTTCGTCGCCCCCCTTGGTTTACTGCGGCAACCGATACATCAAGCGTCTTCAACCATGGAACGATGCCGTTCGATAGTCCGTTTGTGCCCCGAATCAATGAACCTTGCGATCGAACGCGATGAAATCCGAAACCGATTCCACCTGCGAACTTCGAAAGCTGTGCGATCTGTCCGTAACGCTGATATATGGATTCAAGCGAATCCAGAGGTGAATCGAGCAGATAACACGATGACATCTGCGGGTGATTCGTACCTGAATTGAATAAGGTCGGGCTGGACGGCAGATAATCAAGGCTGGACATTAGCGCATAGAACTCAATCGCCTCATCGGCGGATTCGGAGAGGCCACATGCGACTCGGAGAAGAAAATACTGTGGTGTCTCGATGACGACTCGCAGCTCTGGGTGTCGAAGCAGATACCTGTCATAGACGGTGCGAAGGCCGAAGAACTCAAAGAGACGATCGCGTTCGTTGCATACAGCATCATCCAGCTTGCGACGATTTGCAGAAACGAGTTCGGCTGTCTTGGCAGAGATGATCCCAACTGACTCTCCCACTGCTATGGACTGCGAGAACGAGTGGATGTTCTGATTGCGAACTTCCTTGTCGATAGTTGTTGACAGCAGCCTTGCTGCGAGCTTCGAGTAATTGGGTTCCTCGCTGATCAACGCCGCAGCAGTACGGATCGAAAGCTCATCGAGTTCGATTGACGTCGCACCATCGCGCAGCCCCGAGATGGTGCGTGTGGCCACGCGCATCGGGTCGACCCCACCGAGACCTTCAGCGCATCTGCTGACGGCTCGGACGATCTTGTTGACGTCGACGTGCTCGAGTGCTCCGCTCCGCTTGCGAACGCGCATTGAACTCACGCCATCTTCGACCGCGACATTCGAGTCGCCTTCAGCTCCATCCAACGCAAGGTCACCGACAGAGGCCTCGACTATTGCCACAACTTCTCCGATCATCCGTGTTGAACTACTACATATTGTGGTTGTAAAGAACCTGCACCCTAGATATTGTTAACTACAACCGAGTAGTTCCGCTGACGCAAGAGGCATCATTAGGTACTAAAGGAGCAACATTGAGTACTAAACAGCGCCCCGCGGCCTCGCCCCCCCCGGTTGCGGAGGTGGAACGACTGGCGGATCCTGATGCAGGCGATGCTGCGACCAGAGGCGAGGTCAACCTAAAGACAGCTGCCCTTGTACTTGGCGTTCACTACATGACGGCGTACCGGTACGTTCGCCAGGGACGTCTGCAGGCTTATCGTGATGGGACTGAGTGGCGAGTTCCGCGAGGCGCTCTCGCCGCATTCAAATTGATCAAGAGCGAGAGCCCTGATTCTGGCGTCATAGGCACGCCAGAGGCGCATTGGGTTGAACGCCTGGAGTCCTGTTTGCTCAGCGCCGACGAAACTTCATCATGGAAGATCATCGAGTCGGCGCTCGCTGCAGGTCGCACCTCGACCTATTGCTACATAGACATGATTGCCGCATCGCTTGCGTCGATCGGAGAAAGATGGGCGACTGGCGAAATTGGAGTCGCGGATCAGTATCTCGCCACCGCGGTAGCCGTTCGTCTTGTCTCGCGTCTCGGAGCTCGGTTCCGACGACCTGGGAGATCACGTGGAACCGTCGTCTTTGGCGCCCCCTCTGGAGAACTCCACGCACTTCCAATTGCAATCGCCTCCGACCTGGTCAGGCTCAGGGGTTATGACGTACTTGAACTCGGAGCGAATGTTCCGGTTGAGGCCTTTGTAGCCTCCGCCCTGCAGACCCCTCGACTCATCTGCGTTGGGATTGGCGTTACCAGATCAGAACTGCTCGATTCAGCACAAGCAGTCGTGGATGCGATTCGACTTGAAGACGCCAATCTGCCGATTGTCATCGGTGGACTGGTCGTAACCGAACTCGACAAGCTTCGGCTGAGAGGCGTATCTGCGATTGCGAGCGATGGACTCCAGGCGATTGAGATCATTGAGTCATTCGCTGCCTCTCGCGCGATGCGGCAGGTCGTCTAAACCGTAGTTCCCCCCGATCGACCCCTCGTGCTCCCTGGTACAGCTTTGTGTGCAGGTATTTCGCGCCCTTCCAGAGGAGTAGACGTAGTCATGTAATAGAGGACGTTATGGCGGTTTATTTCTTATAATTCTTGATAATAGC
>DATKRV010000068.1:0-11402 GCA_035532075.1 Acidimicrobiales bacterium
CCACTCCATCTCGCCAAAGGAGCGTCTGGTAGACGGTTCGTAGAGATAGGCAGTCTTTTTCATGACCTCTTCCGATGGATAATGCAACTCCGTCTGCGCGTTCATTGCGTCCACCTGGGCTTTGCAGGCCATCTCAACCCAATATGCGATGTTGAATGCCTCCGCAATGGTGCGGCCGCAGACCAAGAGACCATGATTGCGGAGAAACAGCACGTTGTGTTCTCCAAGATCGGCAACAAGACGCTTCCGTTCGTCAAGGTCCAGGGCGACGCCCTCGTATTCGTGGTAACCGATGTGTCCATAGAATCGCATTGCGTGCTGACTGAGCGGGAGAAACCCACACTCCATCATCGAGACCGCCATCGAGGCGCGCGCGTGGGTATGAAGCACACAGGTGACATCGGAGCGCCCCTGATGAACTGCCCCGTGGATCACGTAGCCTGCCTGGTTGACGCCATAGCCGGTACCGGGATTGTCGATGATATGGCCGTCGAAATCAATTTTGATCAAGCTTGACGCGGTCGTCTCTTCGTAGAGCATCCCGTATGAGTTGATGAGGAGGTGACCCTCTTCGCCGGGAACACGCGTGGTGATGTGGTTATAGATGAGGTCGGTCATCCCATACCTGGCGACAAGGCGATAGCAGGCCGCAAGCTGTACTCGGGCCTCCCATTCCTCCGTGCTGACTCGGTCGCGCATGGAGACGCTGATCGGAGCTGATGAGATTGTCATTTTTGATACCTCCCTGCCTTCACCCTTCCACGGGCTTATCGGGAGCGTCAAGCGCAGCCGCGCGGAGGATTGAGTTTAGCTGGGCTGGTTCGAGGTCCCGTGTGGTTGAGCCACGACGACGAGCACAACCGCGTATGGCCCGGATGTGCCGCTCTTTGGAACGAGCGCAAGAAAACGAGAGCCAATCGGCTGGCCTATCAGTTTGTCGAGGAGGCTCGGCGAACCCACCTGGCCGATTGTTTCGGCGTCAGGGTAACCAATCGTCCATGTGGAGGCCTGGACGACGCCGCTCCAGTTCGCGACGACAGTCTGAAGCACGATCAGACCCGCCTTGATCTTGGCTCCATGTCCTCTCGAGAGCAAGGAAAGACTTGCGGTCTTTGGCGGTGTCGCGCGCGGAGAAATTGTGATCTTTGCTGCACTCAGCAACGATCCAGAGACCGTCACGGCGCCGACCTTCGAGGTGATCAGAGTTGGATGAAGGTCGCCATGGACGGACTCGCTGTAATCAGCAACCACGTCGACGACGAAGGTGATGGTATCGGTGCCCTTGATGCCGGCACTTGCCTGTCCCTTGGATCCGTAGCCGTACTTTGGCGGGATCACGAGGAGAATCCGAGAGCCAACGGTCTTGCCGACGAGTCCATCGTCCCATCCGGGAATGACTTGGTGAACGCCGATTGGAATGCCAAAGAGCGGGTGTGAGTACGAGGAATCAAACACCTTGCCACGCCAGATCTGGCCAAGGTAATTGACGACCAGCAGATCTCTCTTGTGGATGACCCGGCCGTTTCCCTTGTGCAATACCTCGACAACCAGATTGTTCGGTGCCTGGGCATTGGGAAAGACGATATGAGGAAGATGATCAAACGAACCGGTCACCGTCGGGACCTGCACCGGAGCAGCCATTGCGGCGGTGGTTCCGAAACCCGCCAACCCAGCAGCCATCAACAGGGAAGTGAAAATGGGCTTGATGCGGTGCACGGTGACCTCAGATGGCTCGATGATGGTGTGGACAACAGCCTATCGGTCACCTTGCTGGCATTTAGCTGAGAGTTCCCCGTGGATCTTTCGGTTGAAGATGGGATTTCAACGCAAAAACACCAGCCCTGCTCCGTTTGGAACAGGGCTGGTGCCTTTGCGTCGCGCATATGGGCTATCTCGCCCGAAAATATTTTCCTTCGGCAGGCACTCCAACGACATGGTTGTTCTCTTTCGTCCTTGGAGGAAGTGGTGCTCCAGTCGGGCCCACCCGATCAGAGTCGCCGACAAAAGAGCCAACGCGATAGAGCACAAGGTTTTCATCTCCCGTGCTCTGGAATCGATAGTAGGAGCCCTTTGGAACCAAAATGCCGGACATCGGCGGGACCACCTGCTTTTCGTCCGCATTTCGCCCAAGGTGGAACGTTGCCTCGCCTTGCAAGACGAAGAAGACGTGGTCTTCGTTGAGGTGCGTGTGTGTCGCGTTCTCGCCTCCCTCGGCGTAGACCTTGACGCGCGCCGTCATATCTTCAGATTGCGCCACAACGTTGTCGGTACGACCCTTGGTGAGCAGCTGCGTGCCCTCAATGGAAAAGATCTGTGCCTTTGGATCTGCCAATGAAAGATCAGCCGCGGTTACTACCTGTTCAACGCTCATGAACTGCCCCTTCCTGTTTTGTGTGATTTTAGCTGTTTATGATCGAAATTCCTAGGACAATTGAATCGGCGGTGCGAGTTCAAGCTGATAGAGATCCGCGACGGTTTTATGGAGAAGTTTCTCCCTTACCTCGGGATCGAGATGGCTGAGATCCCGGGCAATAACTTTGCGCGAGTCGGGCCAACTGGTATTGCCATGCGGAAAGTCGTTGGACCACATGCAGTTGTCTCTCCCCCAGCCAGTACCGATCATCGCGGTTCCGACATTGTCATTGATAAACGACGCGAATATCTGTCGGTTGAAGTATTCGCTTGGCTTGTATTGAATCGGTACGGGATTGACATCATGAAATCGATTTGCGTAGTAGTCCCACTGTTGAAGAAGCCACGGAAGCCAGCCAATCTCAAACTCCACCAGTACGAGCTTCATTTTCGGATGTCGATCGAGAACGCCATAGAAGATGAAGTCAAACAAAATCCGAATGGCATCATTCAGTTTGAGCTCGACGCTGCCGCGATAGTGCTCCACGCCCTTTGGCCGTGCATGCTTGGTATAGCTGAACCCCGTCAGGATATGGAGATTTATCGGCATATCCATCTCCGCGGCGGCTGCCCAGAGACGTTCATAGTGATTCGTCGTGTAATCGATCCCCTTCGGCGGTATGTGCCAAGTCTGCGCACCCGCGAGCCCGAGCTGCTTGCATCGCTCGAGTTCCTTGATCGCGTGACCGATGTCGTAGGTTGAGATGCACGGTATCCCGACGAGTCTTCCCGGGGTGCCAGCGCAGTACCCGGCGATCCACTCGTTGTAGACGCGAAAGCATGCCTCTTGAAGCTCGGGGTCTTCTATCCCGTATTGCAAGAGCGCATATGTGGGGAAAAGAACCTCCATCGAGACGGCATCTTCTTGCATCACGCGGAGTCGGTCGCGCGGATCAGTTGCGCCCGGTTTGTCCTCTCGTCGATTTGGGAGTACTGGAGCGCGGTCGACGAGGTGTTTCGGGAGTCGGGATATCCACAGGTCGGTGGGCTCGAGGACATGCGAGTCAGCGGAGATGAGGTATTCGGGCTCATCGCTCACTGGATCAGAGGTTGCCATGGCATAGCCTTTCGAGGTCGCCAGCTGCGTTCGTGTAGAGAACTCGGGCTTCGCGCCGAGCACCTGCCCCGACGTTCGATACTTCGTTACCCTAAGCAACTTATCGGAACCGTTCCGAGATGGTCAAGCTGAACCCGCGTCCTCGACCTGTTTCGTCGAGCGCGCGGCTGCGTCACTCGCATATGGTCGTAACGCGGTGGGTGCAGCGTCACTTTGATGGGAAAATGACGGATTATGACACAGCTTGTTTTATGGGATATCGATGGAACCTTGGTGCACGCGGGAGATGTTGCAGGGGTGATATTCGGTCAAACCATTGAGCGGATCACCGGCTTGAGACCGATCGGTCACGTACGGATGAGCGGCAAAACTGACCCCCAGATCACGCGTGAATATCTGCAAATGATGGGAATCGAGGACATTGAACCGCCCCTTCACGAGATACTCCAGGCACTTCCCGGAGATCTCGCGCGACAGCGCAGTCTCATCCGTGAACAGGGTCGGGTACTTCCCGGGGTCTGTGAGGCACTTGATGCGGTTGACGCGATCGGAGAGATTGAGCAGACGCTCCTTACCGGCAACCTTGAGGAAAATGCGCGGATTAAGCTTGAGGTATTCGGTCTCGATCGTCGATTCGACTTCGCGGTTGGTGCGTTTGGCAGTGACCATATTGAGCGTACGAGACTCGTTCCTGTGGTCCTCGAACGCTTTTGGCGCCTGCGCCAGAGAAAGATATCGCCGCACGAGGTTCTTGTCATCGGTGATTCGCCAAACGACCTCGCCTGTGCAAGAGCCGGAGGAACACGTTGCCTTCTTGTTGCAACTGGACGCTCGAGTTTTGATGAGCTGAGCGGACTTGAGCCGGACTTTGTCATGGAGGATCTCAAAGACACTTCTGCATTTGTCCAGGCTTTGTCATAATTTACGCGGGCGACCTCGCGTGATGGAAAAACTTGATCCGAGTTTTCCGACGAGGTGCCGACTCTTTGCGTGCTCCTTTTGCGATGCGCATTGAAGAGACATCTGCACCCGCTGGGTGCCATTCGGGGCAAGATATGAGGCGGAATAACCCTGATGTGAACCTGAATAACCAGCATGTGAACAAGAACAACAAGGAGAGATGCCGCAGAGCCCGATGATCGAAGGAATCGACTAGGGGGAACGATGTCACTTTTGATGGTAACAAAAGAGGAGACGACCGTCCGTGGGGTTACGGATACGGGTAACGCCGAATTTCGGGTGCGTGATTATTTCGGAGGCAGTTCTGGTCGGGACACCGGTTCAGAGGCGTTTGTGTCAGAACAATGCGAGAGTGCTACCGGTGCGCGTTCCTATCCGGTCGACCAGTTCCAGATTGCGTTGGGAATATCTCAGACAAAACATAACCAACGAGTTGTCTTTCCACTCACACTTCGATACACCGATGCCTTTACTGCTTTTGGTCCCATTGTTGGCGAGGAGCAACCTCTTTGGGTGTATACCTGTCGCGCCGAATCAACTCCGCTCGTTTCGTTGTTGCCAATTGATTCTGACCAACTGAACTTTCGAGGCATTCGCAACATTTTCGTCGACGTGTCGGAAGTGAGATCGATCCATGCCTACGGGAATCACGGTGTCCACATCAGCAATCTCATTCTCGAAGAAAAAGATGGCCTCCGGGCCGAACGGATTGTCGCGGATTCCAGGGCCGGGATCGACCTGCCGGGCACCCACGGGACGAGTGGCCAATTTGTCTTTGTCAGCAAGGGGTCAATTTGGTACGGGTCGAAAGAGTACGTGTTTGAATCGCTTGGATGGATGAGGTCGGGGGACGCGACCCAGTATGTAAAGGCCGGTAGTGCGGGCGCGGAGTGCATCGTTATGCGTTTTCCGTATCCTCCTGGCCAAACAATCAGACTTGCGTCGTGAACGTCGTCGAGGTGCGAAGAAAATTGAGCGCCCCTTGAGGGCCGGGTGAGATCTTTTTTGAACTGCCGGTTTCGCGTCTGCCCGCGAAGCGGAGAATTGACAGACTCGCCCTTGCTCTCTAGGTTGCGTACGCATGATTTTCAGTCGGAGTACCTGACGAAAGGGGGATCGTCAAATAGCAGTAGTTGGCAGAGGTGGTTCTTGTCGGACGCAGAGATGACTGGGGGATGAAATGGGCGACAACCCGGCGCCAGCTGAGGTGGACTCACTCCGGGCCGCGCGCCCTCGGCCATTAATCACACCGGAGTCGGCTCCCTTTTGGCAGTCGGCGCGCGAACATGGGCTCAAGCTTCCGATGTGCACCTCGTGCTCCCGATATTTTTTCCCACCCGCTGGGTTCTGTCCGCGGTGTTGGAACGATTCAGTCGTCTGGGCATCGGTCGAAGGTACTGGAATCATCGTGACGTACGTCACGTTTCACCGACTTTATGATCCATCATTTGCCGACCTGCTCCCTTACAGCACCGCGGTTATCGAGCTCGACGAGGGCCCCCGACTTCTCGGTCGCATCTCAGGTTCCCTTGATCCATCGGTCGGCGCTCGTGTCAGCATCGTGTACGAGGATCTTGATGATGAAACCACGGTTTTATTGTTTGAGGTGACTGGAGCGACCTTGTGACACGAGAAACCGGTTCTTTGTCGAAACAACCAGCGAACCCCAAGGCGATGAGCGGACTGCGCGTCGTTGAAGTTGGGCGTTTCGTCACTGGACCAGAGGCGGGTGTGCTCCTCGCAGACCTCGGCGCCGACGTCATCAAGGTCGAATCCGTTGAGACGGGCGACCCTTTCCGGCAGTGGGGAACAGGAGGATATGCCCCAAACTTTTGCTCATTGAATCGCAACAAGCGCAGCTTGGCGCTCAACTTTGCGGACGCGGAGGGCCTCACAGTTTTGTTAAGGCTTCTCAGTACCGCGGATGTGGTGATTGAGAACTTTCGTCCGGGTCAAACGCAGCGGTGGGGGTGGGGCTACGAGACGGTACGCGAGCTGAATCCGAGAATCGTCTACTGTTCGATCTCGGGCTTTGGCCAGAGCGGTCCGTATCGCGATCGACCAGGTTATGACACGATCGGCCAGGCGATGTCTGGTCTGTTGAGTGTGCTTACTGAACTTGAAGATCCCGAGCCGATGGGGATATCTCTCTCCGACCACCTAACCGGTATCTATGCTGCCTATGGAATCATGGGCGCGCTCTTTGCGAGGGAGCAGACTGGTCTTGGCCAGAGGGTCGAGACCTCGCTTTTGCAGTCAACAATCGCGTTCATGAGCGAGAACATCGCGACGTATTACGCGACCGGAGATGTTCCGACGCAAAAGAGAAGGGCGCGAAGTGCCGGAGTCTGGGCATTTGTTGCGGGAGATGACCTGCCCTTTGTCATCCATCTCTCGTCCCCTCCGAAGTTTTGGGAGAGCCTTGTTTCTACGGTTGGACATTCCGAATGGGCAACTGATCCCCGCTTTCTCGGACGAAGTGATCGTCGTAAGAACTACGACATCCTCAAAGATCTACTGAATGTTGAATTCAGGAAAGGCTCTCGGCAGCAGTGGTTGGAGCGATTGGTCGATGCCGATGTCCCATGCGCGCCGATCAACACACTTGAAGAGGTATTTGAAGACCCTCAGGTCGAGATACTCCAGATGCATCGGACGATCACCCACCCCATCAAGGGCGAGGTTCATCTTGCGTCGCCTGGAGTGAGTCTTTCGGATACCCCGCTTGAGTGGGAACTCGCTCCGCCGATGCTGGGTGAGCACACTGATGAGGTGCTCGTGGGTCTTGGGTACGATACGGATGAGATCGCAAGTCTTTATGCAAAGTCAATCGTGGGTGACTCCACTGCTCGAGAGAAGAGCCAATGAGCTTGCGCGATCGGTACGCGATTGCGGGAGTCGGTACGTCGCGGCTGGGAAAGGTTCCCGGTGTCAGCGCGCTCGGCCTTATTACTGAGGCGATGCGGAACTGCGTCGAAGAGTCGGGCATCGACAAGAATGAGATCGACGGTGTCATCTGCCGAGGGCCTGATGATGTCTATGGGTTTCACCAACGTGTCGCGGAACGTCTTGGAATCAACGTGAATTTCTCCACAACGATGGACAACGGCGGTGCCAGCCAGATTCTCTCGGTAGCTCTTGCCGCGATGGCGATCGACGCCGGTCTGTGCAATGTCGTTTTGTGCGGTTACGGTCGCGACGCCTGGTCGAGGACTCACGTCAGTGAAGAGGTGAGGGTCGCCGGCCGGGCAGCTGAGGTTGCCCGATATGAGTTCGCGGGCGAGGAGTCGGGGATGTTTGGTGCGCCGGCGATGCACGCCCTTGGCGCGAGGCGTCATATGGACCGGTACGGCACGACAAAAGAGCACTTTGGAGCTGTATCACTCGCTTTCCGGGAGCACGCTCTGAGAAATCCGGTGGCGCAGATGAAAAAGCCATTGACGATGGAGGACTATCTCGGGGCGCGTCCGATTGTCGACCCGTTCAATGTGCTCGACTGCTCGCTCCGTAGTGACGCGGCGGGAGCGATGCTCGTAATGTCGAGGGAACGCGCCGCGCAGCTTCGGCTCCCCCCGGTCTTGATCAGCGGCTTCGGGACCTTCAACAACACCAGTGGGTGGTTTGTCGACGATCATATGCTCACGACCGCGGCGGCGCCGAGCGCACAGAAGGCCTATGCCATGGCCGGTATCGGTCCCGGCGAGGTCGATACCTTTCAGGTCTATGACTGCTTCACCTACATGGCGATCGTCCAGCTTGAAGATTACGGTTTCTGCAAGAAGGGCGAGGGCGGTCCTTTGGCAGCGTCGGGCGCACTCGCGATCGATGGGTCGATTCCCACGAATACCTCAGGTGGCCAGCTTTCAGAGAGTCACTGTGAGGGCGTACTGCAGATCGTCGAGGCCGTCCGACAGTTGCGCCATGACTATGACGATAAACGGCAGGTTCGCGGCGCGGAGGTAGCAGTCGTCTCTGGTCACGGAGGGAATACGGTCTGCCACAGTTCCCTTGTCCTTCGAAGTGCTTCGTAGCAAAGGCAACAGACTGTAGGCATTCACCAGCCTGGAAGAGATCGAAAACGAAAGAGAGCCGTTATGTACATCGACGCGGACACCCATTGTGACGAATGCGAAGATACCTGGGCTTTTATGCCAAAGGAGCTTCGTCCTACCAATATCTCTCTTGAGAGTGGAGAGGTTCCGCTTTGGCTCAAACCAGATCCGGGTGCGTCGTCGGCGCACTCGAGGTTCTGGTTTCTTGACGGAAAGTTGGCCTCCCACCGGGAGCGTGACAATAATCGGTCGGGTACGACGGTAGAAACACGGGAACTGCTCGATGTCGCGGCGAGAGTCCGGGATATGGATGAACTCAGCGTCGAGGTCCAGGTTGTCTATCCGACCGTCCTGTTAAACGAACTTACCCGGCGCCCCGAGCTTGAGGTCTCGCTCTATTCGAGTTACAACGAATGGCTCTATCGTCGATGCGATGAGTCGGGCGGACGCCTTCGTGCCGTCGCGATGATTCCGTTCGGCTCGATCCCCGACGCGCTCGAAGAGATGAAGCGGGCGAAAGATCGGGGAGCCGTCGGCTTTTTCAAGCGTGGTGTCGAATGGGACAGATCAGCGAGTGATCCTTATTTCTTTCCCGCCTTTGAGCTTGCCCAGAGTCTTGACCTGCCGATGTGCCTGCACAGCTCCCTCCCCTTCGCGGCGATAGATCCGCATTTTGCTCGGGTGAGGCCCGTGTTCACCCTCGGGTTTGGCGGCATTACCGTCCTGCAGGGTTTCTATGCCCTGGTGGCAGATGAAATACCGGTTCGGTTCCCGAAACTTCGGATCGGCCTCGTCGAGGCGGGATCTTCGTGGGTTCCCTATCTCTTGGATATCTTGCAGATCTCCCGGGATCGAGATCGGTATTTCCCAGATCGCAACATGTATATCAGCTGTGAGACGGGCGAAGATCTCAAATACGTGTTGGATCAGGCGGGGGACCAGACATTCTTCGTCGGCACGGATTACACGCATGGTGACCGTGCCTCGGTGATGAACGCGCATCGAATGGTCTTCGAAAGGCCAGATATCAGCCGTGAGAGTGCCGAGAGGTTGACGAGCCTCAATGCCAAGAAGTTCTACAACCTCTAATGGGGCCGGACGTTTGAGGCACTGGGCATCTCCCGGTGCCGTATCGCGATCATCTTCCCCCACGCGTTTAGGATCTCCTGTGGGGGATGAAAATGTCATATTCGATAAAACGTATTGATCATGTGAATATCCAAATCCCAGTCGGAGGAGAGGAAGAGGCCGAGCGTTTCTGGATCGATGTTCTCGGGTTTGGGACTCGGCCGAAACCCGAGCATCTTTTGGCACAGGGCGGTCGCTGGTTCGTTCAGGACCAGTTTGAGATCCACGTCAGCCCGAGCGCTGATTTCCAGCCATCGACAGAGGCACACATCGCGATGCGCGTGGGCGGGCTCGAAGAGCTGGTTGAGGCGCTTGATTCGAGGGGTTTTCATCCGATGCCGGCGATGGGGAATGCATCTGGCGAGGCGAGATATTTCGTCAACGATCCATTTGGGAATAGGTTGGAACTGATCTCGTCCTGATGGTTGTGGTCTTCGCGTGGGATTCTCGGGATGCGCGGGACCGTTCAATCATACGGCGATCTGGTTGTCGGTTCGTGACCGTCGGCGAGGCGTGACCAAGAGCGTCTCCTCCGATGCAGGGTGAAACAAAGTCCGGAGCAAAGAGACGAAAGTGGGGAATGATGTTCATAGATGCCGATACCCATGTCGACGAGAATGAGGCGACGTTTTCGTATATTCCCACCGCGCAAGACCATCTCCGCCCACGAACGATCCAGTTCACCGAGGAGGAGATGCCCCCTTGGTTGAGCTCGAACCGATCCTCGGGTTCGGGGCTCTATCGTTGCTGGTTCGTTGATGGAAAGATCTATCCGAGACGTGTCCGTAGTGATGCGCGTACCCGCACGGTGCTTGAGACAAGAGAACTCGTTGATGTTGGCGCGCGAGTTCGGCAGATGGACTCACTGAATATCGAGATCCAGGTGATCTTCCCGACTCTTTTCCTCAGGGAGTTGAGCCGGCGTGCCGATGTCATGGTTGCGCTGCACCGAAGCTATAACCGGTGGCTCTCGGAACGTTGTGCGGACTCTCAGGGACGTCTTCGCTGGATCGCTCTGATTCCCTATTGTTCGATGCCAGAGGCCCTTGAGGAGATTCAGTTTGCCAAGGATCATGGCGCGGTTGGGATCTTGAAGTTGGGAATTGAGGTTGAACGAAGAGTGGCGAGTGACCCATACTTTTTTCCGGCCTATCAACTTGCGGAGGATCTTGAACTGCCCCTATGCATCCATCAAGGGTCCGGATACACCGATGCGGTGTCGTTCCTGCGCCCATTTCCTGATGGCGAGAGTGACACGTTTCCAGTCGTCTCGGCATTTTCGTTTTTACTTGGATCCGAGGTACCCTCGAAATTCCCGCGGCTCCGGGTGGGTTTCATTGAGTCCGGTGCGGCGTGGCTCCCTCACGTATTGGGACGAAGCGGATGGAGTTGGGACAAAGCGGCGTCTGAACGAGTCCATCGACTTTCAGACATGCGGTTCTTCGTCACCTGTGAGATCTATGAGGACATTCCTTATCTCATCAATGTTGTTGGAGGAGACGACAATTTTTTCGTCGGATCCGACTTTACGCATGGAGATCGTTCCTCTGTTCTTGACGTTCATAAGCTGGTCAACGAACGCGAAGATATTGATGACAAGACCGCATTGAAGCTCACCTCTGAGAATGCCAGACGTTTTTATGGTCTTTAGCCCGTAGTTCCCCCCGATCGACCCCTCGTGCTCCCTGGTACAGCTTTGTGTGCAGGTATTTCGCGCCCTTCCAGAGGAGTAGACGTAGTCATGTAATAGAGGACGTTATGGCGGTTTATTTCTTATAATTCTTGATAATAGC
>DATKRV010000069.1:0-7310 GCA_035532075.1 Acidimicrobiales bacterium
TGCATACCCTCAAAGTCACGTCGGCCATGGGATCGTTTCGTCGCACTCCTGTGTGAACCACGTGCAACCGACGGTGTTGCCATACCGAGAAATTACCACAACAACGTAACTACGTCAATGTATTTCCGAAAGATCAGTAAGAGCAGTTCACTGCGGCGACACCGGGCGTCGTTACACCGCGGGAGCTTTGGAGCTATGACTGGCGCCGAAACCTCAACGAACGACGAGCAGTTCACGACGGACCCGAAGTCCACCTCCGAGTTGGCATTCGACTTCGCTGAGATGGCGCCGATCTTGTTCTCGGCTGGCAGTCTGAAAGACAGTTTGGCCGGGGAGTTGGACCTCTCTGTCATCACCATCGAGGCATGTTCCAGTTTCCTCTCACAAGGGTGTGGCGTTCCTCGATCGTTGGCGTCCTCGAGCTGTCGGTGAGCGGCCGATCAGCCATCCTCCGGGAGGGTCGCCGGGCGTCTAGCGACACTCGAGCGGTCTCGAATTCGAAGAACCCGAGAGTCCGACAGTGCAGCCGATCATCTGTAGGGGCATCGCTGTCGAAGGTGTTGTTGATGCTAGCGATCCGCCGTGAGCTAGTTGTTGAACGCATCGTCGATCGGCATGCTTCGCGTTTGGGGACAAGATGAATTTCGAATTGCCGCTACGTATCCGTATGCCTGCCGTGCACTTGAGTGACGCGTCTCACAGATGCCCCAGTGTCCGACCCCAGGCGTACGCTGCGCTCACAGCCCGATTAGGAGTGGGGCAGTGTTCCTTCCTCGGAGTTCGGTTGAGGTTCGTGTTCGCGGGTGACCGCCTCTTCTGGCTCTTTTGAGCGCATCCCTAGCAACCAAAGAAAGAATCGCCGGGGCCAGGCCGGCCTTTAGTCTGTCTTGCCATCCGACCCGTGACCGAATCGGCCGTATCGCAGACCGAAACTTCCTCCACCCCCGACTCCCGGGAGGGGTAGTGAATTGGGTTCCTCGTACGTCGGAACCTTGACGAGTGGATGCCTCGGCTTACGCGGTTTGTCATCGGCTGAACCCACCCTCAGATCATGCCCGATGAACGACCAGAGCGAACCCGCGCGACCCGAATGTGCCGAATTGGGAGAGCCCTCATAGTGACAAGGTCGCGCAGATCACCGCTCGGTGACGCCCAACCCGAGCAGGCTCGTGACAAGTATCCGGTCACTTTAGGCTTAAAGACATTCGGCCTTGGGCATTTTGTTACCGACTGATTGCTGGCAACGGTTGGACCCAAGGCTACCTGAGTAGGTGTTCCCTTTGGATCCGGGAAAAAAAGTACTACCACGACATCGTCACCGAGTTGACGGTCGTTGTCCCGCGCGCACCGTACTTACTCCGAGAACGCTTCGACCTGTCTATCTGCGTACCTTTTTACTGCTCGCCAAAGGCCAGCAGTAAATCCAAATGCTGTCATCAGCGGCACTCATCAGCCACGCTCGCAGTGTCACGTTTGACGGTTGGCGCACATATCTTTGAGGCCACAAAGCCCATCTTTGCATCGACCCAGGTTTCGAACTCATCGCCGAGATCGTCGCCACTCCAGCAAACGTCCACGATCAGGGTGCCGTTGGCGAGCTGCTCGAGCAAGAGGGCAACGAGGAGAGCAGGTCGACCATCATCGGTGACTCTGCCTATGCAAGTGATCCTGACGGACAAGGTTTTACGTTGATGGCAAAGTGTCCGTCTGGTTAAGGATTCACCAAGGAACGTGTCGTAATCGATGTCGAGCACAAAAGCTTCACCTGTCCGGCAGGTCAGACCGCGAAGATCCAATAGCGAGAAGACGGCGGTGGCATCGCGCGCTCATCGATACAATGTGCGAGCTGTTCATTGAAAAGTTCATGCACGCAATCACCTGCTGGTCGTTCGGTCGCTATCAACCAGCACGAGGCATTCATCCAGGTTGCCAGACTAGAACAGACGAGCCCAGAATGGATCGCTGGCTATCGCGCGAACCGACCACTCGTCGAACGCAAGATCGCCCATCTCGTGAGAAGCGACTGGGGAAGACGACGGGGCTGAAGAGAATTGCCACTGGTCTTGACCCAAGTGCGAGTGCGATCAACTGGGCGAGACTTGCAACCCTTGAATTGAGCTTTGGACCAGGTGGGTGGACCTTGGCAGGAGCCTGAAAGCCAAGAACCTGATCGCAGATGGGTAATTAATTGATCGAAAGCAGAAATATTCAGCGATCTCACCCGGTCAGTCTGTCACGCAGTAATTGAGAGTGATATTGACGGGTTTTCTATCCCTGATTCGGGCGCCGCGTCGATCAGTGCCATCGGGCTGCTTAGCGCCTGACCTCGTTATACGCTTTCAGAACGTCGCGATGGGTAAGCCACCCGACGATCCGTCCGTCCTTGAGCTGCACCACTGGGACGCCATGTTGCTCACCGGAGAGCAAGACGGCGAGTGCGTCCTGCAGGTTCTCATCGGATCGTAACGTCGGAATCGAGCGCGTCAGTTGTCCTGCGGTGAGGTCGTGCAGCTCGCTATCTGCCGCCTGCTCGGTCTCGAGCGCCGTGACGACGCCCCGATATGCGCCGCTACTATCTACGACCGGCAGTGTTTCGAGCGCGTCGCGCGCGAAGCGATCTAAAAGGTCTGGGAGCGTCGCGAAATCTGGCACCGGCTCCGGCACCGCCTGCATTGCGTCGCCGACGGTGATGCCCTCGAGCGCTCCAGGAGGACGGTGCGTGAGATCAACACCTCGTCGACTCAACTTTAAGGTGTAGATCGATTCTTTCGAGATGGCTCGGCTGACAATCGTCGCGAGAACAATCGCGACCATCAACGGCAATACAATCGTGTAGTCCCCGGTCAGTTCGAAGATGATGAGCACAGCGGTGATCGGTGCACGGGAGGCCGCGGCGAACACCGCTCCCATTCCGATCAGACCGTACGCACCGGCTGCGCCCGAGACGCTCGGGAAGATGACGTGTAATCCGGCGCCGTAGGCGCTTCCGAGCATCGCCCCGATGAAGAGCGACGGCGCGAAGACCCCTCCTGAGCCACCGATCGCGATCGTGAGACTGACGGCGACGAGCTTGCCGATAAGCAGCAGGAGCAGGAAGCGGCCAGAGTACCCACCGCCGATGCTCTTTTCGAGGATCGGGTAGCCAACCCCGTACATTTCGGGCAATGCGATCAAAAGCGCACCGAGCAGCACGCCCCCGGTCGCCGGTCGCAGCCACATCGGTCCGGGCCAGTATCTGTCGAAGAGGTCCTCGAAGCCATAGAGCACGCGAATGAAGACGACGCCGACGATCGCTGCGACCAGGCCGAGAATCGCGTAGAAGAGGTAGTCGATACCGGCGACCTGATGGAACTGAGGGAGGGTGAGAAAGGGATGAGTGCCAAAGGCGGCGCGTCCGATGATGTCCGCGGTCACCGATGCGAGCACCACCATTCCGAACGATTCCGACGCAAAGTCCCCGAGGATGAGCTCGAGCGCGAAAAACACCGCCGCGATCGGTGCGTTGAACGTCGCCGAGATTCCCCCCGCCGCACCACACGCGACGAGCAGCCGCATTCGTGCCGGCGGGACCCGCAGTCGTTGTCCGAGCGTCGAGCCGAGCGCTGAGCCGATCTGGACGATCGGTCCCTCACGGCCCACCGATCCGCCCGTGCCGATACAGATCGCCGATGCGATCGACTTCACCACTGCGACCTTCGGAGAGATTCGACCGCCGCGGGCGCTCACGGCATACATCACCTCGGGTACGCCGTGGCCGCGCGCCTCCTTCGCGAAACGATCGATCAGTGGTCCGTAGAGGAGGCCGCCTATTGCGGGAACGAGCAGCAAGAAGTACACGCCGAGATGCGGGAACTGCGGGCTAGCGACCCGTCCAACATTGCTGTAGTCCGCGTGACCGGTCGCGAGCTCGGTCACCCACAAGATGAGATAGCGAAAGAGCACCGCCCCGGCGCCCGCCCCGGCGCCGACAACCAGCGCGAGTGGGATAAGCGCCGGATTGGAACCCCGCAACCAGTCAAAGACGCGGGCAGAGGTGTTTTCCGGGAGAGAGAGGTGGATTGACGTTGCCGGCTGTTCCGTTTCGGACGCGGCGCCACGACCTCGACCACGTGGGTCGAGTCTCGGAATAAATCGATTCACTGCCAGCCACTTGCCCAATCTTGATCTGGGACCTCTCCAGCGGCGATGTTGATGTAGGCAAGCGACTGGACAAGGTGGCGTTGTTCCTCTTGGGGCACTGACTTTAGGAGTCGACTGAGTTCGATCCGACGCTGCGTAGTGGCGTGGTCAACGAGGTCGCGTCCTCTCTCGGTGAGGGCAAGGCGAACCTCACGACGATCGCTAGGCGACGTCCTTCGCCGAACCAGTCCTTTGCGAATCAGGCGATCGCACATCCGCGTCGCCGTTGACGCATTCACCGCGAGAAACTCCGCGAGAGGCCCAAGGCCCTGTGGTCCGTGCGCGGCAAGCACGATGAGTAAGCGGAACTGCGGGAGCGTGACATCGCTCTCGATCGAAGCGAGAGAGCGGGCAGCAATGGCGACGAAGACCCGACTCGTCGTGAGGACGGTCTCGATAATGGTGTCGAGATCGGGCTCCCCGCCCTGGACACCTCTTTCAGGTGATTGCACAGAGCAATCATTGCATATAACAATCAACCTCACAACCGCCGTTCGAAGGGGTCGGCAGATGAGACTTGACTACGCTTCACGCCGAGATTGCATCCTCCAGCGGATCATCGATCGAGGTGCCGTGACGGAGAATAAATGCGGCTACCAACGCCGAAATCACCGCGGCGACGAGAACAGCGAGCTTGGCTTGATTCTGTCGCAGTTGGTCGGCGAACGCGAGATTGGCAACGAGGAACGAGACCGTGAGGCCGATTCCTGCGAGTGCACCAATGCCGAGCACCTCGCGGGTCCCCATGCCTTCGGGGAGTCGACCGATACCGAGACGTCGCGCGAGGAGGGTCGCGCCCACTACCCCGACGAACTTCCCGACCAGTTTGGCAAAGAGTACGCCCCCGAAAACTCGAGCCATCCCGTAGTGGGTGAGCGTGCCACCACTGAGGGAGATTCCAGCGTTGGCGAACGCGAAGATTGGAACTGCGACGAAACTCGACCAGGGGTGGAGGATGAGCTCGAGTCGTTCTGCGGTCGGGGTAGCACCACGCGCAATCCAGATCGTACGAAGCACCGCGCGAGCCGAGGAGACGTCAGTGATTTCGTCGGCGTGCGCATCGACCTCGTCGGTCGAAAGGTGCGGCCGGGTCGTGGCGAGAAGCCCCATCGCAACTCCGGCGAGCGTGGGGCTGATACCCGCTTTGTAGAGCGCGAACCAAAGCACAACGCCGATTGCGACATAGAGCGGCATCCAACGTATCCTGAGCGCCCGAAATGCGACCGCGATTCCGATCAATCCGACGGCAATGACGAGTGGGTGCCATGAGAAACTGTGCTGATAGAAAATCGCGAGCACAACGATTGATCCGAGATCATCCGCGACCGCGAGCGCGAGTACAAAGAGCTTGACCGATGAGGAGACCCTTTTCCCGAGGAGGGACAGCACGCCGAGCGCGAGCGCGAGGTCGGTTGCCATTGGGATGCCCCAGCCATGAACCGAAGGACTGCCAGCAGTGAAGCCAAAATAGACGAGCGCAGAGCCAATCATTCCTCCTACGGCAGCGACGATCGGTAGCGCAGCGGTGCGCAGGTCGCGCAGCTCTCCGACGACGAGTTCTCTTTTCAACTCGAGGCCGGCAGTGAAGAAAAAAATAGAGATCAGTCCGTCGTTGACCCAGCCGCGAAGGTTCATTGAGAGGTGGTGACTGCCGACGCCAATTGAGGCGGTCGTGTTCCAGAGGTGCTCATAGACTCCGGCCCCTGGAATGTTCGCCCAGATGAACGCGATAACCGTCGCGAGGACAAGAAGGACCCCACCGGCTGATTCGGTATCGAGGAAGCGCCGCGCCGGTCGGGCGATGAGGCGAACTGCTGGGTTGACTGGCGGCATCATGGTTCCTCAAAGGACGGCATGTGCCGACCAGACTTCCCGGCTCCTATTTCCAGTATGGCAGGGTCTTTATGCGAAAGTATCCGTGTCTGTGACGACAGAGCGTGCCTCCGCAACGTCTAAGAGCCACTGGCCACGGCCACATTTAAGGGCGGATCGAGATTAAAAGCTGGGTTTGAAAGCGGGTGTCGGGCCTCTGCATCGAGGGCGTCTACCCAAGAAACCGCATCGACTGAGGCTTGCACCCGAGAACGGAACTATCGCCCGCCTTCCATATCGACGCGGTGCACGACTCAAACAAGGGAGGAGGTTCGCCAGAACGAGTGGCGAACCTCCTCCCTTTTGTTCGGGCTTTCGCCGGTGATGTCTGCTCAATTTCGATCAGCCGATAATGCGATACAACTGATTGTCTGACTTGGAGGTCACGTAGGTTGTTGACCCCGCGTAGACGCCATAGATGCGATAGGTGTTAGCGGCACCGTTGTTTGCACATGCGTCGGCAGCGCTATGTGACCATAGAACGGCAAGGCTATTTGAACACTGTCAACCAACCTCCAGCTTGAAGTGATACACACCTGGGCGCGCTCTGGCTGCCGACTTCTTCATCGCTCGGCTGGTGTGTCGCACTGGCTCACCAAAGAACGGCCCGGGTGGTCTTGAGGCTCGAGATCTGCTCGATGTTGGTCGAGGTCAGGGGCTGTGGGACACTCCGATCATCGAAGTTCTGATCGGCCACGGCAGATCTACGCGGGTCGCCAGGAGCTGGCTGCCGACGATGACATTGGCAAGCCGCCAGGCCGGGGGAAGGTCGCTGTCTCTGTGCCGACGGGCCGCTCTCCACACCTCACCTATCGAGCAGGCGACGTGGTGGGTAGGCGTTGCATGGCTTGGCGGGGGGAACGGGAGCGTAGCGCCCCACTCAACACACAACGCATCGAAGCGCTGCACGAGCTCTGGGGCGCGCTCCGCGAAACGCCGGTGCCAGGAGGTAACGGTCCGCACGGGGACCCCGACAGAGAGCCTTTCGATCCCAGGGGGCATCACTATGCCGACACGGGCGAGGATCACCGCACCAACCGTTGCGGTGCTGTCGAGGCGCCCGCGCAAGATGAAGTCCGGCAAAAGTGCGTGGCTCGTTCCACAGCTCGAACAGCGAGCCCTTCGCACGAAGATCGTATGGACGACACCTGCCTCTCGGACCTGACGGGGATACGATCCGTCGAAGGTGATGGGTCTCGCGCAATCTGGACAGTTGCGTCGAGGCGCGCGAGCCCGCCGCCCGAGCGCGGCATAGTCTG
>DATKRV010000070.1:0-36363 GCA_035532075.1 Acidimicrobiales bacterium
GCTATTATCAAGAATTATAAGAAATAAACCGCCATAACGTCCTCTATTACATGACTACGTCTACTCCTCTGGAAGGGCGCGAAATACCTGCACACAAAGCTGTACCAGGGAGCACGAGGGGTCGATCGGGGGGAACTACGGCCTAGCGATAGTCGCGCGGGATCTGGTACACACCGTCCGTTGACTTGGGCTCTGGCCCACTCATCACGTTCGACAGGTCAACCGAATCGACATCGATGGGCTCGAGGACCTCGCGTCCATAACCGGGGTATTCCTCGGCGGTGATTGCGGAATATCCACCATCCTCGCCACGCACGATGATGTTGTACCTCTTGCGCTTTCCGGCTCCCCTGGTATGTGACATCTCGGTGCAGATCTTGTAGGTGACCGGGTAGACGACGAGGGGAACGACGACGCACAACACTCGGAACGACAAGAGCACGACATTGAGCGAGACCGAGAGATAGTTCGCAAGTACGTCGGTCGCACTCGCGCCAAAGAGTACGAAGTAAAAGGCGAGAACCGAGGCGCCGATCGCAGTACGCACCGGTCGTTGGCTCGGGCGATCGAGAATGTGGTGCTCGACGTTGTCACCGGTGAACTTCGCCTCAATCCATGGCCACGCCATCATGATGTTGAAGGTGATACCTGGCAGCAAGACGGAAGGGAAGAATGCGTTGGGGACCATATGGCCGGGAAGATGAATCTCCCAGCTCGGCATGACACGCAGCGCGCCATCGAGCCATCCCATATACCAGTCCGGCTGCACGGCATAGCTCACATGGAACGGTATGTATGGGCCATAGAGCCAGATCGGGTTGATCTGCACGAAGGCACCGAGCAGTATCGAGACCGCGGTCGTGAGAAAGAGAAAGCCCGTGGTCTTGATCATGAATGTCGGCCACAGCGGCGCTCCGACGACATTGTCCTCTCTTGCCCCATTGCCCTTGAACTGCGTGTGTTTCTGCTTGACCAGAAGTCCGAGGTGCGCGCCGAGCAGACCAAAGATAATCAGCGGGAGGATGAGAACGTGCAGGACATAGAACCTCGGAATGATCGAACCGTTGCCGGGGAACACCCCTCCAAAGAGGAGGGTCGCGAGATAACTTCCGACAAAGGGAATCGATTCGAGGATCGAGTAGGCGATCCGGATACCCGTTCCCGAGACAAGGTCATCGGGGATTGAATAGCCGAGGAAGCCGTTCATGATCGCAAGGATCATCAGCGTTACTCCGATAAACCAGTTGAGCTCGCGCGGGCGGCGGAACCCTCCGGTGAAAAAAACCCGCAGCATGTGCACGACAATGGATCCGACAAAGATGTTCGCCGCCCAGTGGTGCATCTGGCGCATCAGGAGACCACCACGCACAATGAACGAGAGATCCACCGTCGACTTGAACGCAGCCGAAACGGTCTGTCCGTCGAGCGGAGCGTAGACCCCGTGATACACCACGTCCTGACCAGAGGGAACGAAGTACAACGTCAAAAAGACACCGGTCGCAAGCAGGACGATGAACGAGTACAGAGCGATCTCGCCGATCATGAACGACCAATGATCGGGAAAGATCTTGTTGAGAAGATGTCGACCCGAGCGCGAGATTGCAAGTCGGTTGTCGAACCAGGTGAAAAGGCGGTCGATCACGTGGTTCCCCCTCGTTCCCAGAATCCGGGCCCGACGGGCTCGTCGTAACCGGACTGGGCGCGCAGATATCCAGAACCGTCCACGTAAAGCGGGAGTTGTGGAAGCGGGCGCGGAGCCGGTCCGAAGATCGGGATTGCTCCCTTGGTCACCTCGAAGAGCGACTGGTGACACGGGCAGAGTAGCTGCTTTGTGAGCTGCTCGTAGAGTCCGACCGGACACCCGGCGTGGGTGCACACCTTCGAGTACGCGACATAACCCTCTGGCCCCCAGCTCTCCCGACCCGGCATCGTGACGACATTTCCACTCTCTTGGACGCGGATCAGCACCGTCTGCGATAGTGCTCCACCGAGATCGTCCTCCGGAAAGACCGTTGCAAGACTTCCGGGAAGCAGATCCGCTGCCCTGAGTCTCCGACCGTCAACGGTTGAGAGGTACGATCCCCGCCTCCACTTTGTCTGATAGAAGCTCTTCTTCGGAAGTGGACCGAGCGAGCGCACGAGCGGAAAGAGTGCGACAATGCCAAAGACCGCGCCTGAAGCGGCGAGCATTGCCCCAAGAAATCCCCGACGTCCAAAGGCGACGCGACCACGCACGACGAAGTCGGCAACGAGTTTGTCGTGCGCGTCCCTCGTGACCTCCATCAGCGCGCGTTCCTCTTCGAACGGACCACGTGGCGTCAGATACTTCCCCCAGATCACCATCGCCGCGCCAAAACCGAGAAAGCCGACTCCGAGCGTTCCGCCGAGGATCTCGTTGTCGGCGTTCTGCCAGAAGGCAGCACCAAATCCGGCGAACGCGAGCAGTGAGACGAAGAAGGTGAGTGCGGCGGCCTTCTCAACCCGCCTCGGGTTCTTCGCAAGAACCTCAAACTGTGGTGCGTCCGTTGAAACGTTCGCGTCCTTTGTGCCGTCATGGCCGTGATGATTAGACATGTGCTTCCTTTAACGCATCGTCCGTGCTCTCCTCGTCTTCGCTTCGATCTCCCACCCAGAGCGCGAACAAAAGACATGCGCCGACTCCAATAAACAGTCCGATGAATCCCTCCGCGACCGGACCGTCCCCTCCGAGGCCGATCCCTCCGACGTTGTCGGGATGTCCGATGTCCTTGGCGACATAGGCAACGACATCACGCACCTGAGCAGCAGTCAGCGCGCCAGGATAGAAACGCGGCATGTTGCCCGGTGCGGTGATGATCGCCTCGCTGATCATCGTTGGCGTCAACCCGTGCAGCGAGGGCGCATTGAGCTGACCAGAGAGCGCATCTCCTGATCCGGTGATCGTATGGCATCCTGCGCAGTTCTCAGAGAACAGATTCTGTCCCTCCGAGACATTTGCACCACTGACAGCACCGCTTGGAATTGCGAATCCACCCGGTTTGAGACTTGCCACATAGTCTGCAATCGCAATCGTCTGGGCACGAGTGAAGCGATCGGGACCACGGCTCGGCTGGGCAGTTGGAACCGCGAGCGGCATCCATCCACTTGAGACCCAAAGGTCTACCGTTGCAGCACCTCGGCCGAGCAGCGACACTCCGAGAGAACTTCCAGCTGCATCGAGACCGTGACAACTCGAACAGTTCTCGTCGAACAACGTCTCGCCGAGACCAAGCGCCGGCGAGAGTCGCTGCGGGCCTTTCGCGGCCGCGGCCTTCGTCGCCCCGGCGTCGCTCTCCACGGGCATGGTCTTGTCTGTAGGCGCCTTTGGCGCCACTGCGTGCGTCGACGCGCCTGCGCCGACTGCGCCAGTCGCGAATATTCCGACCAGCAAGACCGCACCCACGAGGGTGATTTGCAATGAGGATCGTCGCATCGTTACGAGAGCAGAAAGAGGGCGCTGAACAGCCCGACCCAGACGATGTCGACAAAGTGCCAGTAATAACTCACTGCTTGGTAAACCGGTGTCTCGCCCTGGTCACCCTTGGGCCCCGACATCCGGAACAAGAGAAAGACCATCGCAACGAGACCGAGAAACACATGGAGGCCGTGCAATCCCGACATCACATAAAAGAGCGAGCCATAGGCATTGGTACGTGGACGGAACGGAAGCGTTTTCCACTCATAGGCCTGATTCCCGAGAAAAGCAGCACCCAAAATCAACGTGCACCAGATCCACGCGCGGGCCTTCTTGCGATTGCCGTGTTCTGCGGCCCACACACCGAACTGCATCGTCGGACTCGAGGCGAGCAACACGATCGTGAAAACCAGCGCCTGATAGGTATCGAGTTTTGTCCCCGGCGGAGGCCACACCGCTGCATTCGAACGGATCGTAAAGAACGCCGCGAAAAGACCGCTGAAGAACATGAACTCAGAGCCGAGCCAGATCATCACACCGACAGCGAGGAGCTGAGGTCGTTGCACAGGAGGGGCCGAAGGCACTTTGGGAGATGGCACGCTGAGGGTCGTGTCGGTCACGCCATATTTCTTAGTCCAACAAGGTCCCTTTTGGCCAAACGGACGCGAGCCAGTCTCGGGGAGCACAAAGATGGGCGGCCTCAAGCATTAGCGTCTAGACGTGGAAGTCTCCGCCTCCCCCTTTCTCAGAGCATGCCGCTGCGAGGACGTCGAACAGGTTCCCGTGTGGTTCATGCGTCAGGCCGGTCGCTCGTTGCCCGAATATCGGGCGATGCGACGGAGCGAATCCATCCTTGAGGCGGTCAGGAACCCCGAGCTCGCGTGCGAGATCACGCTTCAGCCCGTTCGGCGTTACGGCGTTGATGCCGCCATCCTGTTCTCCGATATCGTCGTCCCGGCGGCTGCTATCGGAGTCGGAATCGAGATCGTCGCGGGTCGCGGCCCGGTTATCGGCGAACCCTTCCGGCGCGCAAAGGACATCAATCGGCTCCGTCCACTCGAACCCGAGGTCGATACGCCCTATGTCATCGAAACAATCAAGATGCTCAAAGGAGCTCTCGATGTTCCCCTGATCGGGTTTGCTGGCGCCCCATTCACGGTCGCGAGCTACCTGATCGAAGGTGGCCCAAGTCGCAACTTCACCCACACCAAGGCGCTGATGCACACCGACGAATCGACGTGGTTCGCACTTGTCGACCGACTCGCCGACCTCGCGATTGCCTCGCTGGTCTCGCAGATCGAGGCTGGTGTCGACGCGATCCAGCTGTTCGACAGCTGGGCCGGATCACTCAGCCGCCGCGACTACGCGTACTTCGTTCAACCGGCGACGACCAAGGTACTCGAAGCGGTCGGAGGAACCGGCTGCGCGCGTATCCATTTTGGAGTCGGCACGGGCGAGCTGCTTGATCTCATGGCGGATACCGGTACCGACGTCATCGGTGTCGACTGGCGAACTTCGTTGGCCGAAGCGTCGACGCGCGTCGGGACGCACCGCGCGCTCCAGGGGAACCTCGATCCCGCGCTGGTCGTCGCAGGCTATGAACCCGCCAGACAAGAGAGCGAGCGCATCCTCAGAGAGGGCGCCAAGCACGGCGGCCACATCTTCAACCTCGGGCACGGAGTCCTCCCCGAGACCGACCCAGATGTGTTGACGCGACTCGTGGAGTACATCCACAGCTGGGATCCGAGAGCGACGCAATGACGGTCGCGGTACTGGCCATGGCCTACGGAACGCCATCGAGCCCAGATGACGTGCTCTCGTTCTATACCGACGTCCGACGGGGGCGCCCGCCAAGTGCCGAACAGCTCGCCGATCTCGAGCGTCGCTACCTCGCAATCGGAGGCATCTCCCCGCTACGCGAGCGGACCGAAGCCCAGATCGCGGGGCTTCAACGGGCGCTCGACGCGCGCGCACCGGGGACGTTCGCCACTTTCTATGGCTCGAAGCACTCCACACCAAAGATTGAACAACAGATCGCGACAATTGCCTCGCAGGGATACCGCGAGCTCGTTGGCCTCGTACTTGCACCGCACTATTCAGCGCTCAGCGTCGGCGAATACATCGAACGGGCGAGTGACGCGGCCAAAGCACACGACATCGCTTCGATCTTCATCGAGCGCTGGGGCACTGATGAAACCTTCATCGAGCTGCTTGCCGAACGCCTCGGCGAGGCGATAGAGAAGATCGCGATGCAATCTACAAACTTCGAGGTCGTCTTTAGCGCGCACAGTCTTCCTGCCCGCATACTCGAATTCGACGATCCGTACCCTGATGAGCTGGCTGAGACCGCCGGGCTTGTCGCGCACACACTCGGACTCAAGCACTATCGAACGGGCTGGCAGAGCGCCGGGAGGACGCCCGATCCATGGCTCGGACCCGATCTCCTCGTCCTCTTCGAGCAGCTCCAGGGGGAGCGGTTCGACGGCGTCGTCGTCTGTCCGGCGGGCTTCACCTCCGATCATCTCGAGGTGCTCTATGACCTCGACATCGAGGCGAGTAACCGCGCACGCGACCTCGGAATGGCGTTTGTCCGGACGCGTTCTCTGAATGACGATGCGAAGATGGCCGATCTCCTCGCGGTTCGCATCATTGCAGCAGAGAACATGCTGCACCGATCCGACCGACCGAAATGACTCGGCCGACCGTCATCGTCGTCGGAGGGGGCATCTCCGGACTCGTGAGTGCCTGGACGCTTCGCGACGTTGCCGACGTGACGCTGCTTGAGTCCTCGGAGCGTCTCGGAGGCAAGATCGAGACGACCGTGTTCCGTGGTCGCCCTCTCGACATCGGCCCCGATGCATTCATCGTGCGAAATACCGCAGGCGTCGCTCTGTGCGAGGAGCTGGGGATCGACACACAGCTCATCGAGCCAAGTTCGAAGAACGCGGCGATCTATACGCGTGGGCATCTTCGCGCCCTTCCCGATCAACTCGTTTTTGGCATCCCGACGCGTATCGGAGCACTGTATCGCTCGCACGTCATCAGCTTGTGGGGCGTGCTGCGCGTGCTGCGCGATCGATATTCGCGCGTCCCCCTGGTCTCGGAGGCATTCGCCGAGAAGGTGCGCACCGGTCAAACCGACCCGACGGTCGGCGAAATCTTCGCGCCACGCTTCGGAGCTGCCATCGTCTCGAATCTCATTGACCCACTGGTCGGAGGGATCAACGCGAGCGACGTCAAGACACTCTCGTTTGCCTCATCAATGCCGATGATCTTCGATCGGATCATCGGCCAGAAAAGCGTGATGCGTGCCCTCCAACGAAACGACCAACCCGAGACGACAGAGTCAGGGTCGATATTCCGCGGCCTCGGACCAGGGATGTCTAGTCTGGTCGACACCATCGTGAATTCGCTTTCGCGCAGCGGAGCGAACGTCATCTGCAACGAACCCGTCACCGGCCTCTCGCTCGACGCCTCGGGTGCCTATGTCCTCACCTGCCGGTCTGGCCAGAGGATGGCCGACGCGGTCATCCTTGCAACGCCCTCCTTTGTCAGTTCCGACCTCGTCCGGCAACTCTCGGTGGAACTCGCAGAGGAACTGAGCGAGATCCCCTATGCGGGTGTTGCGACGGCATCGTTTGCTTGGGCGATGCGCGACGTCCCACAACGGATCGCGCGCGAGTTGCACTCGCTGCTCGATATCCATGATGGCAAAGACTCTCGAACGACCTCTCAAACCTGTTTGCCCGGAAGCGGAGTGCTGATCGCGCGCGATGCAAAGATGCTCAGCACTGCAACCTCGTTCACCTCGACGAAGTGGCCGCGATCATCTCGCGAAGACGAGATCGTCATTCGCGCCTCTGTCGGTCGCCACAACGATGCCGCATTCGAATCGCTGAGCGACGAGGAGCTCATCGAATCGATCAGGCGAGAGATCAAAGTTGTGCTTGGGATCGCGGCAGATCCCCTTGAGGTACTCGTGAAACGTTGGCCGAGATCATTCCCCCAGTACGTCTCAGGACACCGAGCGCGGGTGCGGCGCATCGAGGAACTCGCGACAGGTATCGGAGTCGGACTCGTCGGTGCTGCCTATCACGGCATCGGACTCCCCTCATGCATTGCCAATGCCAGGTCGGTCAGCCAGCGAGTTGCGGATCGCTTCGGTCCAGCGCGATAAGAGCCGCGAGCGAACGGGCGTTAGGCCGAGGCGCCCTGGGTCGCTCCATCGGCGATGACAGACTCATGGGCCATGTCACTCTCTCCGTGTCCATGATGGTGATGTGGGTGCTTGAAGAGCACCTTGTTGAACAGATAGAACTTGCTCACCCACAGGACTCCATAGGTCGTGAAGTTTGCCGCCTCGACGACAAGGGTCAAAAGCGCGTGCGATTGGGTGACATGATGCGCGGTTGTCGCCGCGAGGTGGACGACAAGGGTCGACAGCGCCGCACTGACGATCGCGACAACCCAGAACGGGATAATCTCCTTGGTCAGGTGGGACTTGCCGGTTTTTCCCCACGCCCAGGCTCGGTTGAGATAGTACGAGGGCACGGTCGTGATCGCCGTGGCAAGCAGGTTGCACATCGCCGCAGATGCAAGCTTAAGCACACCGAAAAACAGTCCAAGGAGACCAAGAGCAAAGACGGTCGTGATCACCGAGACCATCGAGTACCGCAAGAGGCGCTTGAACTCTGTGGTCTTACGGTACGCCTGTGCGCGCTCGAATACCGTCAGTGACTCAGAGGACATGAATAAGTACTGTACCTTCTGAGCTATGTCAGAGGGTATCGCGAGCTTCCTCAATCTCCTCGACCTCGAAACGATCGAGGTGAACATCTTCCGGGGCCAGAATCTTGGTGGTCGGGCACGGGTATTTGGCGGTCAGGTGGCCGCCCAGGCGCTGATTGCGGCTGGAAGGACGGTCGAACAGGGACGGGTTCACTCACTCCACGCGTATTTTCTCCGCGCTGGGGACCCAGGTGTGCCAATTCTGTATGAGGTGGACCGGATCCGTGACGGACGCTCGTTTGCGACGAGACGGGTGGTCGCGATCCAGCGTGGAAGGGCCATATTCAACGCCGCCTACTCGTTCCACGTCGACGAGCCAGGGCTGATCCACCAGAACCCGATGACCGACATACCGGTTCCAGATGATCTGCCAGTGCTCGAGATCCCCGATGACCGACGCTACGGTCCGGCGCTTTCGTATCTCGAGGGAAACGGCTTTGACATCCGTTTCGTCGGCGAGGCACCGTGGCGAGCCCGACCGGGATCGATCGAACGCGAACAGCTCTGGTTCCGCGCCACCGAGGCGCTTGCAGACGATCCGCTCCTGCACACCGCGATCATGACCTTTGTCTCAGACCTCACCCTCGTCAGCACGATTCTCCTGCGTCACGGTCTCTCACTGTTTGACACGGAGTTCTTTGGTGCGAGCCTCGATCACTGCATGTGGTTCCATCGACCGTTTCGGGTCGATGACTGGATCTTCTACGACCTCAACAGCCCGGTTGCGTACGGCGCACGCGGACTCTCGCACGGCTCGCTCTACGCAAAGAACGGTGATCTGGCCGCAAGTGTCGCCCAGGAGGGACTCGTCCGGATCGAAGAGCCGAATCAATGATCGCGTCAATTGGCTTTTTCATCGGGTTCGGCGCATTCGTCCTTGGCATGCTCGTCCTCGCGGTTTTCGTCGTGCGCTTCGCGCGTCGTCTCAAATAGCGCTGACCAACCAGATAGCACTGCCGGTCCAAAGAGCAAGGCAGGCCAAGGTTACCCTCATGGAACCAGATCCCAAAGAGAGGTGATGGCGTTGCTCAGTGGCGCGAGATGCCGCCGTGGCGACTCTCGGAGATGACGCCAAAGACAGCAAAGACTCCCATGGAGACACCTACCACGGCACTCCACAGACCAAAGATCAGTGACAGTCCGACGAGCAGCGCACCCATGCCGATCACAAACGGCCAGATACTTGATCCGGGGAAGGCGCCGACGGTGCCCGCCCCCGAACTCGGCAGTGCCTCTGCGTCGTCCTCGGCACGTGGTGTCATCCGCCTCGACCACCACAGGTAGTACCCACCGGGGAGCGCCCCGAGGAAACAGGTCGCGAGCAGCATGATCGAACCGCTCGTCTCCTTGGAGAGGAACCAGTACAGCGCTGCGCAGATCCCCCCGAAGACGGAGAGGAACAGTAAGAAGTACGACTCGACCTTCAATCTCGGCGCTCCTCGCTCGCGTGCTCTCTCGAATGCAGCCCGAAGGTGGTGTGCTCGGGATGATTGAAGTCCCACACCGGCCGCTCCGAGCGGATCGGAGGTATCGAATTGAAGTTGTGGTGTGGGGGGGGCGAGGTCGTCCCCCATTCGAGCGTGCCTGCGTCCCATGGATTGTCGGGGGCTGGAATGGGGTTTCTCCATGAGACGTAGAAATTGATCATCATCACCGCAACCGACAGGAAGAGGAGATACGCGCCAAAGGTGGAGATGCGGTTCAGCCCTCCCCACCCCGTGCTGGCCGAATACTCGGCGATGCGTCGCGGCATACCACGTAGTCCAAGAAGGTACTGAGGCAAAAAGGTCACCCAGAAACCGATGAACATCAACCAAAAGCTTGCTTTGCCGAGACTTTCGCGCATCATGCGTCCGGTTATCTTCGGATACCAGTAGTACAGACCGGCAAAGCCACCAAAGACCGCCGAGCCGAACAGGACTTCGTGGAAGTGCGCAATGACGAAATAGGTGTCATGCGTCGCGAAGTCGATCGGGGGTGCCGCGAGAAAGATCCCGGTAACGCCTCCGAGCAAGAAGACGACGAGAAAACCGACTGCGAACAGCATCGGCGTCTTGAACTCGATCGAACCGCGCCACATCGTGCCAATCCAGTTGAAGAACTTGATTCCGGTCGGTATCGCGATGAGATAGGACATCAACGAGAAGAAGGGAAGGAGCACGGTTCCCGTCGTGAACATGTGGTGTGCCCACACAGCGGTTGACAGGGCAGCGATCGAAATCGTTGCGAAGATCATCCCGCGATACCCAAACAGCGGCTTTTTCGAGAACGCCGGGATGACCTCGGTAACGCAGCCAAAGTATGGCAATGCAAGGATGTACACCTCGGGATGACCGAAGAACCAGAAGAGGTTCTGCCACAGCACCGGGACGCCTCCGCCGGAGACCGTATAGATATGGGTACCAAGGTGCCGGTCCGCCCAGAGCATGATGATCGCGGCCGTCAGCACCGGAAAGGCGATCAGAATGAGGATCCCGGTGACAACCATGTTCCAGGTGAAGATCGGTACGCGGAACATCGTCATGCCGGGGGCCCTGAGGTAGAAGACAGTCGTGATGATGTTGACGCCGGTAAAGATTGCGGAGAATCCGGTCAGAGCGAGGGCGACGATCCACATGTCCGGTCCAGCCCCCGGAGAGTTCACCGCGTCAGAGAGGGGCGCATAGGCGACCCACCCGAAGTCTGCCGCCCCGCCGACGGTGAAGAATCCCGCGATCATCGTGATTCCGCCAGAGAGATACAGCCAGTACGAGAGAGCATTGAGGCGGGGGAATGCCATGTCGGGTGCGCCGACCTGAAGCGGAACGATGAAATTGGCAAGTCCACCAAAGGCAAAAGGTCCTGCAAACAGATACAGCATCAGACTGCCGTGCATGGTGAACAGCTCGTTGTAGACGTGTTGGGAGACAACGGTGTTGTCCGGGCCCGAGAGCTGAGTCCTGATCACCATTGCCATCACGCCGGCCATCAGGAAGAAGACGAACGAGGTGATGAGATAGCTCTTGCCAATCACCTTGTGATCTGTCGAGGTCAACCACTTCAAGAGTCCGGACGGGCCGTGCTCCTCCTCATGGTGTTCCGCCTGGACAGGACGATCAATCGTTAGTGCCATGTTCAGAACGATCCTTGGTCAAAAATGTTCATGAGCGGTTCGCCGATAGCCAGTTCGAGAAGTCAACCTTGGAGATGACCCTCACACTGAAGAGCATCTCCGAGTGATACAGACCACAGTATTGCGCACACTGCCCGCGGAATACTCCGGTGATGGTCGGCGTGAAGTCGAATTCATTGGTCACCCCCGGCTGGGCATAACGGCTGAAGTTGAACGCCGGAATATAGAAGCCGTGGATAACATCCGCGCTCTGCAAGACGATCCGAACGGTTGAGTTGTCAGGCAGGACAAGCTGTGGGTACTCCGACGAGGTCGCCGGCTGTGCAAGCAGTTTGGGCTGCGCCGCGGTCTGGATGAGCACATTCTGCGAAATCCCCGAGGAGTCCTCGTACGAGAAACGCCATCCCCAGCGATATGCAGTGACATTGATAATCTCCGCCGGCTTCGCCTTGATCGCATCGATTCGGTTCTCGGAGATAACCGTCGCGTAGAAGATCACGCCGACAAGCAGTATCGGAATCACCGTATAGATGACCTCGATCGGGATATTCTCGTGGAACTGATGGGGGATCTTGTCGTCGCGCCTGCGATAGCGAATGATCGACCAGAAAATCAGACCCCAGACGATGACCGCGACCGCGAGACCGAGCATCGCCAACCATGACCACAGGGTGAACTCCGTCTGGCCTTGCTTGGTCACCCCGCGGAACGCCCCGAAAGTCGGTAGCCGACAGCCGCCGAGCACGATCGCAACCAACAAGAGAACGGGAACGCCAGCGAGTCGTCGCAGAATCCTCTTTCGCGGATGCAATATTGCTCGCGGCAGGCGCGTCACCACGTGCTCGTGATCGGTGGGGGTCACGGCCCAGAGGTTAGCGAGCGCGGGCCCGTCGTGGCCAATCGAAAATATCCACACATCCCTCTCGGTGGTCCATTCCTGACGAACGGCTCAAGCTACTCGCTGTCGTGCTCTTCACTCTCGGGTGCTTTGGCTGAATCGGCCCTGTCCGCCCTGCCCGCCCTGTCCGCCCTGTCCGCCCTGTCCGTCCTGTTCGCCTCGTCCGCTCTGTCCACCCTGTCCGTCGTGCCCTTCTTGGTCTCCGCGTCTCCCTCTTCGATACCCTTGCGAAATTCATGCGATGCCGCGCCGAGACCGCGCGCCAACTTGGGAAGCTTGTTGCCTCCAAAAAGCAACACGACAATGACAACAACAAGGATGATCAGACCATCGGGGCCCAACAGGTTTGCCAACAACGATGGATGCATCAGCCCTCCTCGGACGCGAGACCGTCAGTCTAGGACAGGCGAGGTCCATGACGACTAATGCCCACCAGAGCTGGTCCCTTTTCGGACCAAAGTGGCAAGTTTCCCCTCCCTCCGAGACAGCCGAATGTGTCGTTCAGGGGCACAACGCTCGGTGACACACTCGACCAGGGGTGAGAGGCGATCAGCCCGAGCACCACTGCCGTGATGATCCGCGACGCCTTGGCGGCGAGGTGCTGCGTGGCGGGGATCGGATTGGCATGGTGGGTATAAACCGGGTAGATCTGAGACTAACCAGCTGATTCATTGGTCGCTACGCTTGAAGCCTTCGAGGGCTTCACACGAACGCACAGAGGAAAGGACCACCGATGCCCGACCGATTTTCCGTCATTCACACCGAACGGAGCGACGCCGTCGCGCGCCTCGGCCGATGGCTCGGTCTGTTGAGATGCGCGATCGGAGTGTCGGCACTGGTTGCTCCCACACTTCCCGCGACGCCATGGGTCGGCAGAGTCGAGGCAGAGCGCTCCTCGGTCCGGCTCTTCACCCGGACGCTCGGCGGCAGGGACCTCGCGCTCGGACTCGGAGCGGTGCTCGCTCCCGACACGAGTCAGGGACTCTCGTCTTGGACCAGCCTTGGTGCACTGGCAGACGCGGGAGATTTCTTCGCGACAGCTGTCGCATTCAACAAGCTCCCGAAATTGGGTCGGTGGCTCATCCTCACGACAACCCTTATGGCCGCCATTGTCGGAGCAGGGTTAGGTCTTCTCCTTTCGGCTCGTGAGAGAGAAACGATCTAAAGACGCATCCTCGCGTCGGTGTCGACAAAGGACATCTCTGCCTCGCTGAGATGATGTCGAACAAGAGAAACCCGGTTCGCGACACGCCACAGTGCAACGTTGCGACCAAGCCCGGTCAAGAGTCCACATTGGCGGTCGTTCAGCCCGAACAGCCGCTGTGCAAGCAACGCCTCTCGAACACTGAGCGCATAGGTGACGACCATTTCGCAATCCGAGATCAGACCCGGTAGCGCGGACGGCGTCACTGCTGCACTGCCCGAGAACGACTCTCCGTACTCCCCGGTGATGTCCGAGGGACGATGGGCAACAAGCACATTGGCGACTCCAAGCGAGCGCGAAAGCTTGAAGAATGTCTGTATAAACGACGCCGCGAGAGGGTTGGCAAGTACTGCCCAAGCCTCATCGATGACGAAGATCGTGGGAACGCCGCTTTGCATGACAACGCGCTGGAGCGCGCCGAAAAGACTGATGAGCAACACCGAAAGTGCATCGGAGCGATAGAAGTCCGAAACATCGACGACGAGGACTCGAGCCGCGAACTTGATCTCCCGGGCCTCATCCGCATCGAACATCGAGCCAAAGTCACCTCCAAGGAGTCGAGCGATCGCGAAACCTGGCATCTCGCCAACTTGAGCAAGTCGATCGCGCGCGATGCCGATTCCGTGAGCGTCTTGTGATGATGGACAAAAAAGTCGATCTCGGATTGAGCGAAGGGTGACGCTTCGCGACTCGCGCCGCGTCGCCACGAGCGCAACCTGGAGCGCAACTGATTCACCAGCATCAAGTCTTCGACCAAGCGATGCCGCGCAGATTCCCTCGAGCACCGAATGTTCAAGCGCGCCGACATCGGCCTGATCTCCAGCCCATCGCTGTGAGCCGAGCGGATTGAATGCTCTCGTACCGTCGACGGTGAGACGGACAATCTCTCCTCCCACGGCAGCGGCGAGAGGGCCGTACTCACCCTTTGGATCGATCACCACGATGCGTCTTCCAAAGGCATACTGCCGATAGAGATAACTCTTGACAAGTGCGCTCTTGCCCCGTCCGACCTGGCCGAGCACGACCATATTCGGGTTCGTCAGCACCCCCGCCTGATAGAGATCGAACGGGTCATAGGCGAAGGAGAGACCAGAGAGATCGCGACCGATCACTACCCTTTCACTCGGAAGCACCGAGCCGGATACGAACGGATAGGCAGCTCCGAGCTGTGCCGTCGTCGATTCATGGCGGGGAATCTTCACTGACAGCCGCGTGCATTCACGAATCCAAAGAGCAGTGATGCCCGTTGCATCCCGTAGAGGCGTCGAATCTCGAGATGCGCAAGTACACAGCTCTGTTCCAGCTGCTCGCAAGCGCGCTGGAGTTCTTCGCCAGAGTTTGCACTGACGGTCACATACCCAGAAAACTCATAGCCCACGTGTCCGCTCGCGAGCTCCTCCTCGCGCTGAATGACCGCCTCGTGCTGTGACCGGACGCGCGAACTGAGCGCGAACCCATAGCGTCGTCGGAGCTCGGCATCGGCAACCGAAGAGGTCCTGCGCCTTTCTGCAATACGGGTGGCGCGTTCCTGGTGCACCGGAGTCATTGAGAGAGAGACGCATTTGCGAACCGAGTTGTCACCGAGCAGTGGCAGCAGGAAACCCGTCGATACCTCGTCCCTCGGCCACTCCGCAATCCAGTAAGTGGAGTGCCAGAGGCCATCGGTACGGAGATTCTCCCACCTCTCCTCGAGAGCAGCCGGCCAGGGTGACCGGCGCGCGGGCGAAACATCGGAAAATTCAAAACGGCGCTGTGTCATCTTGATAAGGCTCCGTTTTGTACACACCCCGCAAACTTGAAGCCCTGCCTCAACAAGCCGTCGTTCGACGAGTCCCACCTGGCGGACAAAGTTCACGAACTCGCCCTTCTCGAGATTGGGCGATTTCGACCTGCGACTCCTCGAACGTGGAAAGGTGAATCGTACGCTCACGACGAGGAACTGCTCTGTCCGCAGAGCGCTGCGCTGAAGCTCCTCGCAGAGTTGTGAATACGAAGCCACCGCATCGTTCATGCGATCAACATCCGAAGACAGGGACGCACGGGCGATACTCGCCCGATATCTTGACGGAGAGTCGGGCATTGTCTGAACAATCCATTTCAATCGATATAGCGAACGATCTGCGTTGAGCGCTGCAAGCACAGAGGACCACTCCGCGACTCGCCTTTGGCGGGTCTCCTCGTCGAGGAGCGAGAACTGTTCACTCTCAATCTCGAGTGCCGCGGAGAGCGTGCTCTCGGTATCGTCATACACGCCTCCCACCCGCTGTCCTTGATAGACAAGATCGAGAAACCGGAATCCCCCGAATAGTCTCGACGTCCCCGTCACAAGGCCCCTCCGGGAGCTCCGGTAGGTGACCCGACGGTTGCCAGATATGCCGGCGCTGACATAACCGCCAACCTCTGGCAGCCACTCAACCAACGACCTCCCCGCAACGCGCACAAAAGAAACGACAACCGCAAACACAATCAGTGCAAGCGCCACGAACAGGCGATGATGCAAACGAGAGAGGCGAGCAATCGCAACCGCACCTACCGCCGACGCGCTGAGCGCGGATATCTGTAACGCACTCAACGAGGCAAAAAGCCCGCGTTGGTCTCGAGGACCGAACCGATAACCACGTACGCGTTCGGTACTCATCTCTCGTTCAACTCGTCCAACTCCTTGTCCAAATTGACTTCGATGACTGATGGGGGCCGACGCGCGTACGTTCCGTCTTGTTGGATATCTCCCGCATTTCGTTCGCGCACCGTCACCCAGGGAGCGAGAAAACCGAACGTTTCGACGTCCTCAGGGTCGACCTCGATGCGGCTGTTCGGTTCTCCTTTTGCCCAGCCAATGCCATCGACCACATCGACTCCCTCGCGCTCGGCCGGGAACAAGTGATCCCCGACGATGGGCGATACCTCTCTCGAGAGACGGTTCCGCGCCTGACCCGCGCGATGCGAAATCGACTCAAGTTGGCCAATCGCGGCAGTTTCAAAGATTGGGAGAAGGTGCAAGAGCGTAAATGGAGCCCAAACGCAGAGCGCGAACAGCGCGATGCCCTCCAGGACCATGTTGATCCCCTTGGGAGAACCAAGCGAGGTCATCGCGAATGCGAAGATCGCGGCTATGGCGACCTTGCTAAGGATCAGCGCAAAGAGTGTCTCACCGAGACGGCGCATCCAGTGCTGAGTGACCGGCCACACCAGTCCTGCCAATGCAAGCGGGATGAACAGGGCGGCGACCGATATCGCCGCGGACCGCAGCACCAGCTCCAAAAGGCAGAGAAGAACCACCATTGCGAGAACAAATGCGAATGCAAGACCAGCGAATCCCGAAAGCACCGGAATGTTGATCTTCGTCCCAGACAGCGCCAATGAAAGATTCGAGACGAGATGATCAAATGCACCACCCACGCCTCCAAGCAATGCGGCGGAAACCGCATCCGAGGCCTTCATCAACATAGCCACCACCTCGATTGCGACTCCCGAGAGAAGCAGCGCCGCGGGAAGCCTCAGCACAACGACACGGACCAAGAGGTCGAGATCTTGCCTGATGATTGCCTGAATCACCACAAGACACAGGAACCCGCCCACGAGCACGGCACCAAAACTACGCAGGATCGAAAACTCGGAGGCGAAGCCAGCACCAAAAGAGGCCGCACTCGCTCGATCGAGGGCATGGCCAAACAGGCCGAGCAGGGAGCGGGTGCCCGACCCGACCCACCCGACCAGGGCGACCAGCACCGCATTGATGAATGGCGTGAGGCCCATCCCAAAGAGATTGAGCACACTGGGAATGCCGTGAGAAAGGTCATGTCTCATCGTCATCACCTAGTGAAAGTTCTTGCCGGCGTTGAAGAGGAAGTCGAGGATTGTCGGAGCTGCGCCGATCAGGAGAGCAGCTGCGCCTGAAACGAGCACCGCCCGACGACCCGAGGAGGTGTGCTGGTAGTTGTTCGAATGGGCTCCAAGCGCCCACATCCCCGCGCCGGCGACCAGTCCGACGAGGGCCGCGAGCAGCGCCCACCAAGCCAAACCATTGACAAGTGACTGCAGGGTCGCCGTACCCGGTAACCCCGAGGCGTTCGGGTCGAGAGAGGGTCCAGAGGACCGAATAGACCTCGGTCGAAAGACCTCCTGGTAGCAAACAAGCGCGATTTTTGTCAATGTGCGGTTCATGTTGAGCCTCCTCAGGTCATACCGTCGATGCGGTAATTGCGCCAAGAGGTCGGAGAAACCGACGATAGGGAGGCCGCGAATTGCGACGAAGGCTAGACCGGCGATTGTAGGAAGTGATCTGGCGCTTGGCAAGGAGAAATTTTCCAACGGGAAAGCGCGAGTGCTCCGATTGAAGCGTCTCAAGCTGCCATGCTGTAAGGGATGTCCCTATCTGGATTGACCTTATGAATCATGTACTGCGCATACAGGTCTCCGAGATCGCGATTGCCGGCGGAATCGCGGTTCTCGTACTTATCGCGGTCTATCTCTTTGGCAGCCGGCGAGGAGCTGACAGCCTTCGACAACGGCTCATCGCTCTTGGTTCACGCCTTGGCGGCGAGAACTTCATCGACGAACCGCACGATATCGAAAGTTCGCTCACCTATGTTGAACAAACCGCAGATCAGGCCGCTGAGGCAATCTCGAATGCCAGTGCGGATGCAATCCGACTTCGCAAGGCGCTCGATACGCTACCGCAGGCCGTGATCGTCCGCGATGAACATGGTGAACAGGTATTCCGCAACTTGAGGGCGATCGAACTCATGAGTAACCGTCATGGCGACTCCCTCGCGATACAGGCGGTCAATGAACTGCTTGAATCCACCTCGATCGGTTCGGCAGAGGAGCGCACACTCGAACTCTATGGCCCCCCCCGCCGGACGCTCGTCGTGAGTACGAGGAGCATCGACAACGGTCAGCGGACACTCGGAGTCACTGCCGTTATTGAGGACGTATCTGAACGTCGGCGCCTCGAGGAGGTACGCCGAGACTTCATTGCAAACGTCAGCCACGAGATGAAGACACCCATGGGAGCCCTCGGGCTTCTCGCCGAGACGCTGCTCGATGAGACAGAGCCGGCGGTCTCGCGCCGACTCGCCGAACGCATCCACACGGAGGCATTTCGCATCTCGCGCGTCATCGACGATCTGCTCGACCTGTCGCGCATCGAATCCGAGGCGACTCCTCCGCGCGAACCAGTGCTGGTAAATCTTGTGATGGCCGAGGCGGCTGAAAGGGAGCGCGAAGCAGCAGCTCAACGCGGCGTCTCAATCGAACTCACGGAACCGAGCCCTCCTCTAGCAATCCTTGGTGACCGGCGGCAGTTGACCTCGGCGGTATTCAACCTCTTGGACAACGCGGTCAAATTTTCCTACCCGAACTCGTCGGTTCACTGCCGGGCGACACTTGGAGACCAGCAGGTCGTCATCAGCGTCCAAGACAGCGGGGTGGGCATTCCGACGCGCGACCTTGAGCGCATCTTTGAGCGCTTTTACCGAGTCGACCCGGGGAGGAGCCGTTCAACCGGAGGGACGGGCCTTGGGCTTTCGATCGTGCGTCACGTCGCACACAATCATCACGGACGAGTCGAAGTTGACTCGCGCGAGGGGGAGGGAACAACCTTTTCCCTCATTCTCCCAATGCAAAATGCCCCCGAGACCGATTGAAGGCGGCAGCGCCAAACAGCTTGACTAACCTGTGCAGGGTGGCAAGCGAAGAGATCGTCCGGGTACTCATCGCCGAAGACGAAGAGTCATTCATCGATGCACTTGTCATTGGACTCGAGCGCGAGAATTTTGTTGTCACAATCGCGCGTGATGGTTCCGAGGCTCTCGAACTTTTCAACGAACTTGATTTTGATCTCGTGCTCCTCGACATCATGCTGCCGAAGATCTCAGGTCTTGACGTCTGTCGGAACATTCGCTCTAAATCCTCAGTACCGATCATCATGGTCACGGCAAAATCAACCGAGATCGACACCGTTGTCGGGCTTGAGATCGGCGCGGACGATTACGTCGCAAAGCCCTATCGATTGCGCGAACTTGTTTCGAGGATGCGAGCAGTTCTTCGGCGGACTGCGTTGAACGCAGAAGCGCGACAGGTAGCCATGGAAACTGTTGAAGTTTCCTCAACAACTGGAGTTGCGACTCGCAATGAGCACTCCCTCACAGTCGGCGAAGTGCGTCTCGATCCCGACCGTCACGAATGCACGGTGCGCGGCACAGAGGTGAAACTTCCGCTCAAGGAGTTCGAGCTCTTGCAACTCCTCCTCGCCAACGCGGGTCGTGTCGTCACGCGTGAGACCCTTATCGATCGCGTTTGGGGTTACGACTATGTCGGTGACACCAAGACGCTTGACGTGCACGTCAAGCGTCTCCGATCGCGCATCGAAGTCGATCCGACCCGTCCGGAACTGATTACGACCATCCGGGGTCTCGGCTATCGCTTCGAAACCCCGCGAAATCGCGACGTCACCCAAACTTGAATACCTCGCAATATGCCCGCTATTGAGGTCCGCAACCTTACAGTTCACTTCGGGGATTTCTGTGCAGTCAATGACATCTCATTCGATGTCGACATGGGCGAAGTCGTCACGCTGCTCGGGCCAAACGGGGCAGGGAAAACGACAACAATCGAGACAGTCGAGGGTTTCCGCGAGCCGGGAGCAGGAACGGTGCGCGTCCTCGGGCTCGACCCCGTCACGGATCATTCCCGGCTCATGGATGCACTCGGCGTGATGCTGCAGGGGCTCGGAATCTACCCGCAACTCCCTCCGCTGCGCGCGCTCCGGCTGTTCGGCGCCTACTACGAAAACCCTCGCGACCCCTCCGAACTCCTTGAGACGGTCAACCTCACGCACGTCGCAAAGACACCAGCAAAGCGCCTTTCGGGTGGTGAACGTCAACGACTCGCGCTTGCGCTTTGCCTCGTCGGTCGACCAAAGGTCGTCCTGCTCGATGAGCCGACCTCTGGCATCGACCCGGCAGGGCGGATCAAAGTGCGGTCCATCATCTCAGGCCTTCGCGACGAGGGAGTCGCCATCATTCTCACGACGCACGAACTTGACGAAGCGGAACGGCTTGCCGACCGCGTGATCATCATCTCTGAAGGATCCATCGTCTCGTCGGGGTCAATCCAAGATCTCACGCGTACCTCCAACGCTGTCCGGTTCCAGACAACGACGCCCATCGACAGAGAGATGCTCACGCGCGAACTCAACATCATGGTGGAAATCTGCGGCAGCCTCTCCTATCGCGTGCTGACCGACGACCCCTCGCGGGTCATTGCCCCGCTGACGGCGTGGCTCGCCACGAACCACCACGAGATCCTCAACCTGCGCTCTGGAGGCGATTCGCTCGAGGAGATCTACCTTGCCGTGACACAGCCACAACTGAACGACCAGCGAGTGAGAACCTCACGGATCTCGCGCACGCGAAGCTCACGAAGGGCTCGCGGCGGATGAAATTTCGTCCGATTTGGGCACAGGCCGTCGAAGAGCTGCGCATGACCCTGGAACGGGGCGAGACGCTTCTCGTCACCTTTGGGATCCCGATCGTCCTGCTGATCTTTTTCGCCAAGGTGTCGGTATTCTCAACCGGAACGTTACATGGAGTCGCATTTGTCGCTCCTGGGATCCTTGCGCTTGCAGTGATGTCGAGTTCCATGGTCAGTCTTGGCATCGCAACCGGATTTGAACGCAGCTACGGCGTCCTTAGAAGAATCGGGATGACTCCACTTGGCAGGCGTGCGCTCATCAGCGCGAAGATCCTCGCCATCATCAAGATCGAGGTCTTGCAGATGATCATTCTGTCGGCGATCGCATTCGGTTTGGGATGGCATCCTGGCTCCCGGCTTCCCGAGGCGGTCGCGGCGCTCATTCTGGCATCGATCGCCTTTGGAGGCATTGGGTTGCTTCTCGCCGGAACGCTCAGGGCCGAGGCGACGCTCGCGCTTGCGAACGGCCTCTATGTCATCTTTCTTCTCATCGGCGGGATTATCTTCCCGCTGGACAAGCTCGGCGCCTTCGCCTCATTTGCCCGACTCCTCCCCGGCGCGGCGTTGACCAATATCTTGCATCCACTCCTCTCTGGAGCGCATGCACCCGTCAGCGCGTGGATAATTCTCGGTGTTTGGGCAGTTCTCGGACCCGTCTCGGCGGCCCGACTCTTCCGATTCGAATAGAAAAGCAAAATCCTCACGGCTACAAAGAGTGACGCTGGTTGCACCGTCGTTCTCCAGGTGGGCGCCCCCCGGCCCTACGATAGGCAGACTGTGCGCAACTTCCGGGTACGTCAACGCCTCTTCGTCGCGATCGCTGCCACAGCCGCGGGCTGCTACGCGATCCTGGTCCTCACTGGCGGCGCAGTGCGGCTCACGGGATCGGGGCTCGGATGCCCCGATTGGCCGAGCTGCTACCAAACACGCTTTACCGCAGCGCTCTCATATCACCCGCTCATCGAGTTTGGCAACCGACTGATCACCGTCGCCGTGAGCGTCGTCTCCATCGTCGCGTTTCTTGCAGCTCTTCTCCTTTTCGAGCGACGCCGGGATCTCATCTGGCTCAGTGGCGGCCTCGTCATCGGACTCATCGCGCAGATCGTGCTTGGAGGAATCGTCGTGCTCACCAAACTGAACCCCTATCTCGTTTCGCTGCACTTCATTCTGACTTTCGGAGTACTTGCCAACGCTCTCGTCCTTCTCTACCGAGCGCGCTATGGACGAACCGAGTCCGGATTCATAGTCGATGAGACGCTCGTCTGGCTGTCGAGGCTCCTCCTGCTGGTTCTTTCCGTGTTGGTCTGTGCGGGTACCGTCGTCTCTGGCGCAGGTCCTCATGCTGGAGCCCCTGGCACCAAGCGCATCGCCATCGCGTTCAAAGACATCGCGGAGGTGCATTCAGACATCGCGCTCTTCCTCATCGGTCTCATGCTCGCGGCCGTGTTCGCGTTTCATCAGGCAAAGGTGACCCACGCGGTTCAACGACGGGCCCGGCTCCTATTCGAACTGATGATCATCCAGGGGACGCTCGGCTACACCCAATACTTCCTGCACGACTCCGCAAAGGTCGTAGAGATCCATCTCGCTGGTGCAACCTCGCTCTGGATCGCAATGGTCTGGTTCTATCTCCGCCTGCACCCGCCGATGTCCAACGGCACAATCGCTGATGCGCGAGTATGAACAATGTGAACGTCGCGCGAGCCAAGACGATCGAAGTTGCACCAGACACCGAGCAATCTCCAGAGTCGCGCGAACACGTCTCGTTCGATCGTCCCTGGCTTGTCATCGTCTGGAACGATCCGATCAACCTAATGAGTTACGTCACATTCGTCTTCCAAAAACTCTTCGGTTATTCGCTCGAGAAGGCGACAAAACTGATGAGGGACGTCCACGAAAAGGGTCGAGCAGTTGTCGCAACCGGATCGCGTGAACGAGCGGAACTCGATGTCGCTCGCCTCCATCGACATGGGCTCTGGGCGACAATGGAGCAGTCTGGATGAGGGGCGAGCCACCGATGCGAATTCGCGCGAACGCGCGCGGTAGCTTCGACGTTGACCTGCCCGAAGAGGAACGTGAGCTGCTTGCTCTGCTCCCCGGACGGATGTTGAGCGCGCTCGAGGTGCTCGCAAACCCAGATTCGATCGTCCCTGACGAACTCCGACGTCTCTTTCCCCCTGCCTATCCAACGGATGTATCCGCTGAGGACGCTTACGTCCGACTCGCAAGACAAGACCTACTTGATCACCACCGCGAGGCCCTTATGGTGCTTCGCGACAGTGCCGAGGTAACACACCTGGATTCCCAAGGGATCAACGCTTGGCTCACGGCCCTCACCGATCTGCGCCTCATGCTCGGATCAATACTCGGCATCACCGAAGACGGAATCGAACTTGAACCATCGGATCCCAGTTACTACAACTGGATCTGTTACCACTACCTCTCCCAGCTCCAGCATGAGATCGTGACCGTGTTAAGCGAGCAGCTTCCACCTTTGAAATCGGAGGCGAGCGAGCGACTGCCCGACGACCCGTGGGGAGAGCCCCTCGGAGGGTTGCGCTGGGATGGGACACCAAGGCCGGAGCTCACGTGAGTAGCGAAAACGCGCTGCCGCGCCTTCTAACGCTGATGGGTTCGGGCGAGACCTCACCGACAATGGTCAAGGTTCACCGATCGATTCTTGAGCGCCTTGGACCACGCCCCGTTCCAGCCGTGTTGCTTGACACGCCCTTTGGCTTCCAGGAGAACGCAAATGAGCTCTCGATTCGAGTAAAGAACTACTTCGACGAAAGTCTGCAGACGATAATCGCCAACGCAAGTGGGATCGATCCGGAACACCGCACCGTGGACGATGAGCGATTCATCAATGAGCAGCTCACGCTGAATATCCGACACGCGCGTTACGTTTTCTCCGGTCCAGGCAGCCCAACGTATGCGTTACGCAAATGGGAGAACACGATAGTTCCCCAGCTGCTCACCGAGAAGTTGCGCGAAGGCGGAGCAATCACCTTTGCAAGCGCCGCTGCGCTCACGCTCGGCGCGTTGACGGTACCGGTCTATGAGATCTACAAGGTCGGTGAGGATCCACACTGGTTACCGGGATTGAATGTCACGCTTGAGGGCGGACTCAAGGTGGCCGTGATCCCGCATTACAACAATGCTGAAGGGGGAACGCATGACACCCGCTTTTGCTACCTCGGCGAACGACGACTGCAACTCCTCGAGGAGCAAATGCCCGAGGACTACTTCGTACTCGGAATCGACGAACACACCTCCTGCATGATCGACCTCGATTCCGGGCTTGTCACCGTTGGAGGTATCGGACTAGTCAGTGTTCGCAAGAGTGGCCATACGACGACCTATACAAGCGGAGCGAACCTCACAGTCGACCAACTCATTGATACCGCCATGAGTGGGCGCACTCCTTCGAACATATCGGTATCTCCGAAAACCGAGACAACACCAGCGGCTCCCGAACGCGAACGAGCGCTCCTGCTTGATCTCGTGCAGGAGGCTGAGCAGTCCTTTCAGACTGCCGTCTCCGCCAACAACGCACCAGACGCGACTGCAATCATTCTCGATCTCGAGCAATCGATCCATGACTGGTCATCTGACTCAGCAGGACAAGACGAGATGGCTCGTTCGCGTGCCTCGCTTCGCTCGATGATCACCGAGTTTGGCAAGATCGCCGTTCAGGGTCTTGAAGATCCCGCAATGCGTATCGCACCATATATTGAACTACTCATCACGCGGCGTTCGCTCGCTCGCGCGAATCGAAGATTCGAAGAGGCTGATGAGATACGGGATCAACTCCTCGCGATCGGGATCGAACTGCGCGATTCCGCCGAAAAAACAACCTGGACGATTGGCAGCGCGAGCTAGCTCTCCTCCGTCCTTTCTCCTCAATGCCCGCTGGTAGTCTCATGTGCCGGTAAATACAATGCCCCCATCGTCCAGCGGCCTAGGACATCGCCCTTTCACGGCGGAAACACGGGTTCGAATCCCGTTGGGGGTACTCGGGTTGTTGGCTTAGCCTCGATGCACCGATGAACTTGGGCGCGCGGAACCAGGTTCTTTGGCGGCTCTTCGGATTCTGACGGGGGTCGACACTCTCATCGGACCACGATCGAGCCAAGTACACGCCAGTTCGGTTTGCCCGCATAGAGCAGAGCCCGGATCCGGTAGTTCTCGAAGTTGCGAAAGCCAAAGCCAATCCTCTTGATCCGTTTGATCAGGTTGTTCAGCGCCTCGGTGGGGCCGTTGCTCACCTTTGCGATGTGGTAGTTGCAGATCTTTTCGAACCATCGGTGCATCGTCCGGCCGAGCTTTTGGATCTCCGGTGGCATCGCCGCCTGCAGACAATGCTTCACGAGTTCTTCGAGCATCGCCCGAGCCTCGATTTCATCGTTCGCGCGATAAAAGTCCCGCAGACGCTCTTTCACCCGATAGGCAATCGCCACCTCACCATGTGGATCGCCAAGCTCGAGCAGTGACCTAAGGCGCTCGGTGGCGCTTGCATCGAGCTTCTCCTCACCCATCAACAGCACACGCCGCGCGCGATAGAGGGGATCGTCTTTTCGACCCCGGTGACCGAGCTGTTCGGTCTGAACACGACGACGAACCCCGTCGAGGCTGCGAGTGGCGAGTTGAATGGCATGGAACGAGTCGACCACCTGGGCAGCCTTTGGCAGGGTGACCGAGTACACCGCCGCATAGGTGGCTGACATGTCAAGGGCGCCAAAACGAATGCGTTCTTTCCACGATTTGGGCTGGTCGTTGATCCAGCGAGCGACATCTTTGTAGTTGCGAGCGCGCAAGATGTCGATGATCTGGTGGTTCTCGACATCAGCGACGGTCGTTGCGTAGTCACGGTGGGCCTTTGCGTGGGCCCTGACGAAGGCGGTCTCATCGAGCCCGATCGCGGTGGTCTTGTTCAACCGCTTGCGGTCTGCCTCCAAGAGCGCTCTGCCACAGGTGGTCACCGCGTCATTCACCGTGTGCCAATCATAGGCAAGCTCCCCTGCGACTTCCGAGACCGTATTTCAAGAAAACGCAAACAGTTTGTGATCCATAGCACAATTGGCGCCTTCGGCCGCAAGTTCGACATGGAAGTCATCATGGATCTGTGGATCTTCATCAGGCCAATCGATCATGCTGCCGCCGAGTCGTGAGGGCACGATACATGCCGGCCGGCCGTCAACGTCGTGTGTGCTGGCATAAAATCGCGTCCCGAATACATTCGCATAGCCAAATCTAAATGCAATATTGCGATCATCATCTTGTCCAAGATTGAAGTGTTCGTGATACCAACAAGTCGGAGGCGAAAGAATTGATCCCGGTTTCCAATCGACGCGCAAGACTTTGTCGGCAAATCCATTCTGGTACGGTTTCTCACCACACTCGGGCGGCCAGAGCAAGGTATAGCCATGAGAACGTTCATTCACATCAGACTTGAGGTGAAGTATGGTCGCGCCTCCACCATGATAATGGGCTCTGTCGTAGGTACGCACCGACTCCTGAGCAAGATGACCAGCAAGTGTATTGCCGGCCATCTCGTAAGTGGCATTCTTCACTCCGCCACCTTTCCCATCGAGCGTGCTGTCTAGTAAGCCAAGATGGTCCACGTCGTGAATCTGATTACCTTGAATAACAAGCCCTCCTCGCTCACTCAAACGTGACCTGACCTCATTCTCTTCCGAGAGAGCATCCAGCCGATCCGCAAAGACGTAATCGGAGTTAAAGATAAAATCGAGGTTGTGATACAGATCCATAATCATCGGGGCATCGGTAACAACGTAGAGAAGCGCTGTTTCCTGTGAGGTATTGCGCAACTGGTACCTACTGTTCACGGTTGGGGCCAAAAGCGTTCCCTTTTTCCAGCTGAACTCTCGACTTCGATGTGGGCCGCTAGGTGTCTCGATTTCCATAACACCCGAGCCTTCAAGAACGTAAACGCTCTCTTGGTAGAGATGCTTCTGCCAATTGAGTTCGGCACCAGGTTGGATATCGATTACATAGGCCAAAGTAAAGCCATCCATGCCACGCAAATGGAAAAAGGCACCATTGCCACCCAGACGTTTCCACTCCGTACGTTCAACAGCGGTTATATCCTCGATTGCCCAACCTTCATATATTGGAATGCCTTCTCCGTGCATCCAAAGTTCATAGGCGCTGTAAGGCAGTCGACTCGCTATCTTCCTTCTGGCGCCCGCGGCACCTTCGTCTTCACTAAGTTCTACCATTTGTTCCCCTCTTTATAGGTGATCCAAAAGCTCACCGGAACCCCACGACACTCCCGAAAAGTTAATTAGCCCTACGGTATTGAATCGGCCAACTGACGATCGATTGAACCAAATACAACATGGCTATCTCGACGGAAGCTTTCCGAGAAAAATATCTCCTAGGTTATGCACGTGGAGCAAATCCCTTCCGGATCCCGTCGCAACGCACGCTCCACTAACAAGAACGTATCCTCTATCTGCAATTTCAAGAATTGCATTCGTTCGTTGTTCGATAACAATGATTCCAAGCCCGTTGCTCCTCAACCCTTCAACGGTGCTCCAAACCTGATCACACGCCTGAGGAGACAATGCCGCGGTCGGCTCATCCAATACGATGCCAGAGGCATCAACCATTAATGCACGTGCAATCCCCAAAATTCGCTGCTCGCCTCCACTTAAGGTGCCAGCAATTCGGGACAAAAACGGTTTAAGAATTGGAAATTTCTCAAGCATCATGTTAATTCGCACTATTCGGTCTGGTCGCCGCAATGAATAGCCGCCCATTTCTAGATTCTCTTGGACCGTCAATCTCGGAAAAACGAATCGAGATTGTGGCACATAAGCAAGGCCCATCCGAGCAACATCTGATGCAGTAACTCCACGCTTAAGTTCTTGGCCGTTAACTTTCACGAGACCTTGGGAGATTTTTAACAATCCCACAATCCCCTTCGCTAACGTACTTTTCCCAGCCCCATTAGGGCCGACAATGGCTGCAATCTCACCAACGCTTACAGACATAGTCACGCCGTTAACAATCGGATCACCGCCATAGCCAATTACAACATCTATCGCATCTACAACGTGCTTGGTCGAATCCGCGTCCGCACTCTTACGCGTCCCTGTATTCTTTTGATTGATCATTATCTGTCTCGCTAACTTAAGTAGGCGCTTACGACGGCTTCGTTTCGGCGAACCTCATCCAGCGTCCCTTGAGCAATCACTTCACCAAGGGCCATAACGGCAATTGAGTCACACAGATCCTCAACGACCTGCAAGTTATGCTCAACTAAAAGAATCGTCATACCTTCTTTGGACAGCTCCTTGAGATGTGTCACCAGAATCTCGACGGTGGGGCCAGCAACTCCTGCAGTAGGTTCATCTAGAAGAAGCATGATCGGCTCTGCCATTAAGGCTCTCGCGAGTTCAAGCAACCGCCTTTGACCGCCGCTCAATGAACCTGCGTATTCATCTTCCATATGCGAGAGTCCAAACCTTGCCAAATATTCGCGTGCGCGGCGCAATGACTTCTGCTCTTTGCCTTTCCATGACCTAGGCAAGAACACCGCTTCAAATGTATGTTTCTCACTCGAATAGCGCTCGGCAGCAAGCATGTTCTCCATTACACTTAGATGAGGAAACTCTGAACTCGATTGAAAAGTTCGAATTGCCCCAAGCCGAGCGATCTCGTAGGGAGGCAATCCAGTAATCGCATGGCCATCAAATTCGATCTGACCTTCCGAAAGTGAGCCAGATCCAGCAATTGCATTCAAAAGTGTCGACTTCCCAGCTCCATTTGGACCGATCAACCCCAAGCACGTACCCTGATTTATGTAAAGATCAACCTCGCGTACAGCAGCTACACCGCCGTAATGACATGAAACTCCCGTGCAGCCAAGCAGGCGACGGGTAGCAGGTCTTCCGTCGATCGTGACACCACCAGTATTAATCACTTTGTCTCACCAGCTGAATCCACAGTTCGAACCAGCAACTCCCCAGATACTTGATCGGGTTTTGCCAGTCCTCTACTTACATCTTTTGGCCAGATTCTTTTCCGCTCTGGAAATATTCCGGCAGGTCGAGCCCACAGGACTAATACGGTCGTCAAGGAGATTACGATCCATTGCGTCGCGGCAATCAGATTTCCATTTTGTGCAGATCCAGGAATTAAATGGGCACCTTCGTTCAGTATCCCCTGAAAGAACACGATTCCCATAATGGATCCAAAATTATTACCTCGTCCACCGAGAATTACAGCCGCAATCAGCGCCACCGTTTCAGGAAGCGCCCATGTACTTGGAGACCATACGGTAGCTCCCTGCACAAAGAGTCCACCTGAAAGTCCGGCTAGGGCACACCCGATGATAAAGGCTTTTCGCGTTGCCTGGTTCGGATTTATGCCGAGGGCTGATGCGGCAGCACGATTCTCCCTAACTGCCTTTAAAGATCGGCCGAACGGAGAGAGGATGAGTCGCTGACAATACCAATAGCTACCGGCAGCGAAAACAGCACACACTCCAAGATAAACAGCCATCTCTGTTTGAGATTCATAGCCCCCTTGTGAAATTGATTGATAAAGCTGAGGAATCGCGCTTAAACCATTCCACCCATTGAACAAACCACCCCAGTCCCCTACCGCATTCCAACAGATGAGAAAGATCGCTACTGCAGCCAACCCGGCAAAGTCGTCACGCTCATTTCTAAACAAGAGACGCGCTACGACGTACCCCAAAGCAATTGTTGCCAACACGCCAATAATTAACGGCAAGGGCCACGGAAAGCGAGCGCCAAATAAGTATGTCTGTGCCAAGAGATGATCCTGCGAACTTCCGGGTGGGCCAATAGTAAACACGGCCGTGAAATAAGCTCCGCAAGCAAAAAACAAGATGAATGCAAGATTTACTATTCCGCCGAACCCCAACTGTAGGTTCAAGCCCAACGCGGCGATCATATTAGTCACAACAAAAATTCCAACTATAAGCAAATACGACATCCTATTTCCTCCCGCTTCTTGATGCGCGTCTCACACGAGTGCCTTTCTGGCTGATGCAAAAAGACCCTGGGGTCGAAGCAAAATAACGGCGCCTAGCAGTAAGCCGCCGACAATGATGTCGTATTGACCACCCAAGTACGTATCCGTTAGGGCGATGCCAAATCCCAGAGTTGTTGCACCTGCTACCGCCCCGTAGGGGTTGCCGATACCACCCGCGAAAGAGGCCGGAATAATCAACCAGAGTTCAGATGAACCCGACGTGTCATTGATATTGACCGTTTGAAGTGCCAAAACGCACCCAGCAATCCCCGCGATCATCCCTGTAATAAGCCAGGTCCAATCGGTAATTAGCCTGGTATTGATTGAACAATTCTGAGCCAATTGGTCATCATCTGACATCGCACGCATTGCCTTGCCAAGCTTCGTCCGCGTCAGTAAGAAACGGATCCCGAACATCACAGCAACAACGATTAAAACCACAGAAAGTTGATTCCCCGAGAGCTGAAATCCTCCAATGCTAATTACGTTCGCATTTCCTCGGGCCGGAATCGTCACAAAGCTGGATCCGTAAATCGCAAGCAGAATATTTTCGAGCATGACGGCCATTCCAAATGAGGCGATCATGAGAATAAAAGGCTTGGTGGCCCGTCTTCTCAAAATTGGCGTAAATACTCCCCGACTCACAGCGACCGCCATGAGACCAGTTCCCAATACTGCCAATACCGCACTAATCCAAAGCTCGACTCCAAGCCCTACGGCGAAGGCATACCAAAAGAAGGCACCGAAGGTCAGAAAATCTCCGTATGCGATATTTATGTAGTTCGTGATACCGAATTGAAGACTGAATCCGACTGTGGCTATCGATATCACAGAGGCGTTCACAACACCAACTGATAACGCGTTGAGAAACTCATTCATCAGTTCTCACCTCAATGTTCACGTTCAAGTTTCAAATCCTCCTAAGTCAAAGCCAAGAGTTTCTTACTTCTGGGAAACTCCCTAATTACGTTGCTTACTAAGCGTTCTCGACACGAGCTAAATCTGTATTTAATTCCATTACGCTCGATTAAAGATGCTGTGATCCATCGCGCACGTGCCGCCTTCGGCATTGACCGCTTCCTCAAAATCAGCGTGAATCTTCGGATCCTCGTCGGGCCAATCGATCATGGTTCCTCCCTTATGGGACGGAACTGTGCATGCGGTTTGCCCATTGACATCATGGGTACTTGTGTAGAAGCGCGCTGGATAAACACAGCCATAACCAAATCGGAATGCGATATTTCGATCATCGTTCCCACCAAGATTGAAATGCTCGTGATACCACGAGGTGGGAGGGCTCAATACGGAACCTGGCTTCCAGTCTGCCCGGATCACCCGATCGCCAAACCCTGATTCATATGGCCGTTCACCAAGTTCTGGTGGCCACAAGAGAGTGTACCCATGCGACTTCGCATTCACGTCCGACTTGAGGTGAAGAATCGTCGCCCCACCTCCGTGATAATGAGCTCGGTCGTAAGTGTAAAGAGGCTCCTGCGCTAAATGCCCCGCAAGCGTGTTCCCCGCCATCTCGTAGATCGCACTTGAAACTCCCGAGCCTTTCCCGTCAGAGCTGTGATCAAGAAGTCCAAGGTGGTCCACATCGTGTATCTGATTACCTTGAATGACAAGATTTCCCCGTCCACTGATGCCAGTCTTAATTTCGTTGTTCTCAGAGAGCTGGGTCATTCGATCTTCGAACACAAAATCAGAGTTAAAAATAAAGTCCATATTGTGATAAAAGTCCATAATCATTGGAGCATCTGTCACCACGTACAACAGTGCAACTTCGTTTGACGTATTTCGCAATTGATATCGCGCGTTCAATGTTGGGGCTAGAAGCGTTCCTTTCTCCCAATTAAATTCGCGACTTCTCTCAGGACCTAACGGAGTTTCCAACTCCATCACGCCAGCGCCTTCGAGAACATAGATGCTCTCTTCATACATATGCTTTTGCCAGTTGAGCTCGCTACCAGGCGCAATATCAATAACGTAGGCCAGCGTAAATCCGTCCATACCGCGCAGATTGATGAACGCCCCATTACCTCCCAGAAACTTCCATTCTGCTCGTTCGATGGCCGTTATATCGGCAATGAAATGCCCCTCGTATATCGGAATTCCTTGATCTTGCATCCACAATTCGTACGCGCTGTACGGAAGCCGTTTCGCAATTCTTGGCTCGGCTATAGAACCCAATTCTGTAGGGCTTTGCTGCACCATCGTTATCCCCCTATTAGTTTAAGTACTCCAGTTCGACCGGAAGGTCCTCACAAACTTGCGTCTTTAACCAAAGCTTTACCTCTTCACTTACTTCGTCTTCGCTTTTCTGCGAATGTGTTGCCTGTCGTAAATTAACCACAGATGTGCAGTAGCCACCTTTGGATTTGCCTCCTAGCTACCTCGGCTCGATGTAGCTAGGAGGCACGACTCAATTCAACCTATAAAACCAAGCTTCTGGCAGAGGTACCGGCAAAAGGAGGATGGGTTCCATCCTCCTTTTGCCTGCAAAAACTCTGCAATTAGCGCATGTTGAAAATTGTCATTCCTACTACTGAGAAAGCTTAAGCAACTGCTCAGCGGGGATCTGCTTGATTACCACGCCGTTACCTTGGGGGCCTGGGATCGCAACGGCCCATTGACCAGTTGACCAATGAAACTTATTAAACGGATGTGGACCCGCTGCCCCGTTGTAGAAGATCGTCTTGTGCCTTTTGAGAAGCGCCAGGCACGACGCATAATCAATACAGGGAGTGCCCTTCGGGTTGTTGGTCAATTGTTCTATGTATTTGACATATTTGGTCGGGTCCGGTGAACCTGCCAGATACATCGCGAGCGCCATCAAGTTGATCCCATCAAAATTTGCGGCGTTGTAACCGTTATAGGGCGACAAACCGTTGTTTGCTAGCTGGAACCAATGCGCGAAACTCGCATAAGTAACGGCGTTTTTCGTCTGCGGTTGCGTAGCAAAATCAAACTTGCTTATTTGGGCGTTGGTCAGATGTGTGGCAGCTGCAATCGCCTGCACCATCAGCGGCTCAGTGGAGCCTTGAATGATAGGAGTTTTGAGCCCTAGCGAAGACTGCTGCAACTCGCCAAAGAACGTGCCAGCCGTTTGCACATCTGCCTCAAAAAAGATGACTTGGGGCTTGAGCCTTGCGATCTTTTGAATGTATGTCTCGTACGACGGCTCATCCTCAGTCACCGTCATATTGGCTAGGATCTTGCCACCATGATGTCGGTAAGAGTAGAGAAGCGGAGGCACGGCACTTTGGTCACCAGAAGTGTTGTCGTAGAAAACAACCGCCCTCTTCCAGCGCTTTTCAAACGCCGCAGCAACCATCGCATAGGCCTCGACTGAATCTGGTGGATACGTTCGATAAACGTATTTCATCCGCAAGTTATTTAACTGAGTCGCGCCAGCGGTCGTCATTGTCACGATCTTTGCGGCGTTGAAGATTCTTGCTGTTGATACTGCTGTTTCAGAGTCAAGACCGATAATGCCATTTAGATGATGCGTCGCAATGAGCTGGTACGCAGCTGGAATCGCGTCGGCAGGGTCTCCTCTTGAGTCTTGCACCACTTGGACAAACTGATTCCCACAAACGCCACCGCCCGCATTGACCTCATAAGTGCCAACTTTTAAACCAGGCAATATGCCTCGCTCGCCTGTGCTAGCGCTCGGCCCTGAGAAAGGACCAAACGCAGCAATATTGATTGGCCCCTTTGGAAAATGAGCGCAAGGATTGCTGGAGCTTTTTGTTTGACTCGTCGCGGCGCTAGCAGCAAAAGAGCTGGAAGACACCAAAGCCGAGATTCCTAAAATACCTATCGCAGATACAACTCTAAATGATCGAATTTTCCGCAATTTTGTTCCCCCTTGGAATAAACGGAAAAGCACGCACTGACTGTGACCCGAAATCCAACGAGCGTTCCCACTCGCAAAAATCGAGTCAAACCGAATTAAGCGCGAAGCATGGCCCTTTCGACTTCTCACCCCCCACCGTGACCAGACAGGCATTTACGATACGGAAAACGCGAATCAGAGAACCGCGCAATTCCCCACACTTTGGCTACAGCCGAACACCCGCGAGATTGCAGAGCAACCAGAACTTTAAGATTCACCCCGACATTCAATCTTTAGCCTTTGAACGCTTGATCAATGCAATTTTGCATTACAAATGTCGTCACTCGTTGTCTGCCCTCCTACGTTAAGACATGATGACAGGCTGATATCATCACTGTCAAGGACTTATTGCGACACATTGAATAAATTCTACGCACTTTCTTTACGTAATCGATTACGCAGCAAGTGGCATCAGGATATTGTGAGGGAATGACAACACTTCGTGACGTTGCTAATGCCGTCGGTTGTTCAGCGGCAACGGTTTCGCGAGCTCTAAACGGCGACACCAGGATTAGCAAATCTCGGACATTACTAATTCGCGAGGAAGCCAATCGTTTGGGTTATCAAGCGAACCAGCTCGCGAGATCTCTACGCAAACAAAAAACCGGATACGTGGGAGTAGTTATCCCAAATCTCACGAACAACTACTACACCAATTGCCTCTCGCATTTGTCAGACCAGCTTTCGCCGCACGGATTGCATGTGGTTTTGGGGTGTCACAACTTTGATGCCGCTAAAGACGCCAACATTATTAACTCTCTAATCAATAGAAAAGTAGACGCTTTAGTGCACGTTCCCTGCACAAAACAGGGAATTGATGGCGTCATAGATAACTTGGGGATTCCGGTAATCGAGATTGGACAGCGTTCTTCATCTGCAAATGTCGACGCAGTTTATGTGGACGACGCTGACGGGATCTCACATGTTATGCAATATCTTGCAGATCTCGGACATCGTAGAATTGTGATGATCGCAGGTCGACAAGGAGTCCTCGGAGTAGACGCACAGTCCCGCGGCTTTGCCCGCGCAATTGCTGAAATGAACCTCTCACTTGACGAATGCAAAGTAGTTCATTGTCCTGCAAACCGACACGATTGTTCTCATGCTCTTGAAAATCTCCTGGACTCCCCGAGAGACTCTTGGCCAACCGCAATCATTGGGGCGCATCACCTCGCAATTAGTGCTTGCCTCATGGTGTTTCGAAGCAGAGGCTTGCAGCTTCCGAATGACATCTCACTAGTGGGATTTTCTAATGATGAATGGTTTGAGGTTTCTAACCCCCCGGTAACAACATACGAACATCCGTTTAGAGCAATGTCCATAGTTGCGGCTCAGCTTCTGATTTCGCGCTTACAGCCACTCCCTGATCAACCATCAAAGCGGGAGATAATTAATTTTGACGGAAAAATACTTGAAAGACTGTCCACTGGGCCTCCAGCAATTGCGAAACGTAAAAGCACATTCGAAATAGGGCACGCACTTAATCTTGCGCAATAATAAATGCAAGATCGATAAACTGATAAGTGTGCACCGCGTCAAGCATTTTCTCGACGCACAGGCCTCGATGTCAATGGAAAACGAATACACGAATCATGCAAATGCAACGATAATCAGCATTTAAATGAGACCAAAGAGAGCCCGATTAGTTGGATATGTGTGGATTACGAGATGAGTGAGGCCACTTGCGGCCAATTTGACAACTCCACGGCTATGACCTCGCTTGGGGATTTCTCTGGGACTCAGACGCGAGCTTCATCTTCCTCATTGAAGCCCTTAGATATTTAAAGTAAGCATTTCGTAGCTGCTGAAGGGAGCCCGCGATGAAAGACGTTGAGCTGAGTCTCGCGATGGACCTCAATCTCAGAACCGCTGCTCTTCTCTCAGGAGAGGTTCGTGCCGAGGGAATTGACCTGAAATGTTCAAGTAAATTGCGTGGTCCAAGTCTTTTTCGCCATCAATTAAGGACGCGCGAATTTGACATCTGTGACATGTCCCTGACAACGCTTTACATGATGCTCGACCGTGCCGACACGTCGTTTATTCCGATTCCTGTTTTCACAATGCGACACTTCTTCCACACCACCGCGTTAGTTCGAGAACATGCCGGGATCTCTTTTCCTGAGGATCTCATAGGAAAACGGCTTGGTATTCCGGGATATCAATCCGCTGCCTCCCTTTGGTGCCGCGGAGCTTTCCAGCATGAATTTGGGGTATCGCCGAGCGATGTGGAGTGGTTTACTCAACGATCCGCTGATGCAAATTCTGGAGAGATTGAATTCTACCCTCCAGAAGATCTTCGTCTCAACACGATTTCCAAAGATGAATCGCTCGAGCAGATGCTCCTATCAGGCAGATTGGACGGGTATATCAATGTCGCAATACTAGCCCTGATCTTTCACGAGACTCTGTGAGCTAACTGACGCGTATCCGCGAAAAGGCCCTTCTTGCAGGCGAGACTGTTGTTGTCAACGCAACAGGAACCCAACAAGAAGGGCCACTTCCAAGATGAAAACTACCAGTG